>CAZJGV010000216.1:0-4429 GCA_964545615.1 uncultured Pelotomaculum sp. | reverse complement strand
ATTTCATCAAATTTACTCCTGCCCTGATCATGGAACTAAATTGATTTTTCAGATCGATAATGGGGCGAGTCAACCAGAGTGATAATAGACAACAGTATTTCTTCAGTTCCGGCCAGCAGTCCTCTATCATAGCGCCTGCGCCGAATTTCCGCTCTGGGAATAATAACGGTAAGCTCATTGTCGGGGGATACTTCCGAACGGCGCGTTATCCTCAGCAGGATATCTCCTATTACTATTTCCAACTGGTTTTCAATTCTTTGCTCAGTTATAGAAATATTTTTGAGCGGACGGTTAACCTGGCTGCGGGCTGGTTTTTTTCTTTTAAAGAGGTTAAAATTAAACATATTTACAACCCTTTTTTTATAGTATATGGTTTTTAAGGCATCATGTTATTTCAAGAGCTAACGCGGTACCGGTATAAGTATGAAAATTTAAAAATCGCAGGTTGGATCTCACCGGATTTTTAGCGAATAAATGTCTACTTTTTAAGATTAGGATGAACAGCAATTAAGAAAGGGATTCTTAAATGAAAATTGAAGCGGTCCTGTTTGATCTTGATGGTACTCTTGTGGATTCCCTGCCGCTAATCTTCAGGACTTACCGGCAGGTATTCACCGATATGAAGATACCCTGGAACAACAATAGCATAGCCAGGATGGTAGGGCTTCCTTTAAAGGACATAGGCAAACATTTCGCGGGGAGGTCAGCGACCCGTTTTGAAGAGCTTTACCAGTATTACTATCATCGCGATCTCGATCTTTTCACCAGGCTGTATCCGGGTACCATTGCTTTGTTGGAGCAGCTTAAAAAACGAGGTGTCAAACTTGGCATTGTTACTTCCAAGGGGAAAACAGGAACTTCTAGAACCACCGTTTTTACCGGACTGGATTGTTTTATGGACATTATCGTCACAGCCCATGATGTTAAAAAACACAAACCTGACCCGGAACCCCTGCTGAACGCCATAGAGTTTCTGGGAATAAATGCTGCTGACAGTATTTATGTGGGAGACAGCAAATTTGACATTATGGCCGGGCAAAACGCCGGCTCCCGCACTCTTGGCGTAACCTGGGGCCTTGCCAGCCGGGAGGAATTAGAGAGCTTGCAGCCAGACGGGATGATTGACCGGTGGGATGAATTGATTGACTATCTGTAGGGCTTTTTAAAGAAAGCGTATGGAGGCACACCAATTGATAATTGGGGTTTTAACCATTGAATTGCATCTGGGAGAAGCAAATTCCCTCAAGGATAAAAGAAGAGTGATCAAAAGTATAATAGAAAGGACTAAAAACCGGTTTAATGTTTCCGTTGCGGAAGTGGGCGAACAGGATGCCTGGCAGCGTTCTGTCATCGGCATAGCTTTTGTAAGCTGCGAAAAGGCTCACGCGCACCAGGTTTTAGCGGCGGTAGTAAGGTTTATCGAAGCGCAGGGCAGTGTGTTTATAACTGATTATCAGACGGAGTTTCTCTAGTTGGAACTTAGTGTACCGGGTACCTAAGTTATTAAGTTATTAAGTTGTTTTCCCCCGACATCTGATGTCTGACTACCAAAAAAGGACATGCTATCAAGCTGGTCAAACCCACGAGTACCTGGCACGGTAATTCCTCTTCAACACTGAAAAAGAAAAACCGGGTGGTAAAAGGCAGGTTTACAGTTTGAAAGCCATGTCCCTTTCTATTATTGACGGTGGATAAATTAATATTCATAAAGTTTTATTTGCTAAATAATTAGACTAAAAATTTAGACAAAAGTGTCTGTAAATTTGATACAATTGGTACAGGTTAATAAAAAATTTCCTGATGGAGGTGTGCAAACATGAGTGAGGATTTGGTGCAGAAGGCCAGAGATAACGCTAAACAAAACTTTAAGGACGGTCTCAATTGTGCTGAGTCAGTGTACAAAGCTGTAATTGACACCGGAGTCACCGATTTTTCACCGGAAACCGTTGCTATGGCTACCGGCTTCGGGGGTGGTATTGGTCTGGCCGGCAATAACTGCGGCGCCCTGGTGGGTGCTGTCATGGCCGTAGGGGCGGCGCACGGCCGCCGCAATCCACTGGAAGGGGAGTTCCAGGACAGGGTAGACCGTCTTTACGGCAACCCTGGCCTATACCGTTTATTTAACGGAATGTCTCATGAATTCAAGGAAAAGTACGGTTCACTTGACTGCAAAACTCTCAATGAAGCTTATCCAGAGTGGTTTGACAAAGATAGGTTCAGGGAATGTATGAAGATTGTCATTTATGCGGCGGGCATGGCCGTGGAATATATAATTAAGGGCCAAAAGGACGGCTATACTCAACCATTTGGTGAGAATGTGGCGAAAAAAGTATAATTATTTATATCAAGGCCGTAACAAACTGATTAACTACATCAATATAATTCGAAACAAATCCGTCTGTACGGGATTAAAGAAAACACACCGGATGGCGCCATCTCTGGTTGCCCTGTCCGGTGTTTTTTTGTCTCTTCATTTCAGTACGCAACCCCACTAGCTTATACTTGCAGTCATGAGGAAAGAAGGATAAAGTAAAATAGTGTTGAAATTTAGAAAGAAAAAATTAGCTCACGTTTCCTTAAAGCTGTTTGTAGGCATACGGCTTTCAGCCGCTAACTTCGCTAATGCCCTGGAGACTGTGTATATTTTACTGTTACGAGGCGATCATCTTGTCAAGAAAGATAGTTTACTTTTTAGTGATAATACTTGTACTAACTGTCTTGTTTCTTATCAGACGCGAGATATTCCCTCCGGCGTCTCTCTATTATCATGGTGACTCGTCGTGGGCCGCTTCTCAGAAACCTGCGCTAATCAGGCTGGAGGATGTAAACCCGGGTACCTATGATACCAGGGAAAAATTGGACAAACTTGTAATCATAGCAGATTATCTTTATGCAGAAGGAATCCCTTTTCATATTTCACTGATCCCTGTCTACAAAGATCCGGCCAATAATGTCGAAATAAGTATCGGGGATACTGACATCTTCCAGGTGCGAGATTTTAATAAGACCATAATGTATATGAGGGAAAGAGGTGGGATGGTCGGCCTGCATGGGTATACCCACCAGTATCTTGCCGAAGTTTCCGGCTCCGGCTTTGAATTTATGAATAAAGGGGGACAAGAGTACGCCAGGCCGGCTTATGCCGAAGAGAGGGTAAAAAAAGCGCTGGAAATGATGGAGCGGGCGGGCATCCCGGTTGATTACTGGGAAACCCCTCATTATACCGCTTCGCTGGAACAGTATAAAGCTCTTGGGAATTATTTTGGTCTGATCTACGACCCTAACCCCTGGCAAAAAAAATTTAAAAATATAAGCTCGCGAGACAGCACTGGTATGGACAACCAGAGCGTAATTTTCGTGCCGGCGCCTCTTTTCAATATAGCCGCTGATAAGGATGTAGGACGGATACTCAGCAAGTTGGACAAAAAAGATCCCACTGTCCTGGCCAGCTTCTTTTATCACCCGACGCAGGAATTTAAATACTTGTACAAAGTGCAAACACCAAAGGGAGAAGAGTTTTACGCATATGAACCGGACTCCTATTTAAAAAGACTGATCAGCGGGTTTAAGGAAAGAGGCTACAAGTTCGTCTCAGTCTATGACTTGATAGGCTTTTTGCCGGCCGAGCGTGTTACTGGTCTTGCCGCAGGCAAGGGCAAGGTTTTGCTGGCCGGCGATGTGGATGGCGACGGGAGCTCTGACTTTATCGCAGGGGACCCGGCCGCAGGTCTCTGGCAGGTGGCTGTAAGCCGGGTGAAAAGATCTCTGCCCAGAAACAACCCGGCATCGTTTACCAAGGCCGGGGACTGGTTGGCAAACTGGGGGCAGGGCGGTTCAAAGGACTTTACCACTGGTGACTTTAACAATGACGGTAAAAATGATCTGGTTTCCTGGGATAAAAACACAGGGGAGATTCAAGTCGCCTTGAGTGACGGCAGCAAATTTATACCTCAGCAGAAGACCTGGGGCTATTTTGATGCTCCTCAAGGCACGGTAAAAGTCTTCGGGGGACGTTATAATAACAGTAACCAGGATGGACTACTGTTCTGGGTTCAGGATGAAAATACAGCCTATGTGATGCTCAGCGGCTCCGGCAGCTTTAACCAGGCCAAACCCTGGCTGCGGGATTGGCGGGAAGGCGCCGGCGCACAGATTTTAACCGGAGATTTTAACGGTGACAGGAAAAAGGACCTGGCGGCACACAACAAGAATACCGGTAACATACAGGTTGCACTAAATGACGGAGATAAGTTTGAGCCTTCCGGCGAAAACGTTGGACAGCCCTGGATGACGGGGTTTGTTACCGGCGACAGGTGGCAGTTGCTGACAGGAGACTTTACAGGCGAAGGCGCCGACGATTTTATAGCTTATGACAACGAGATCGGAAAGTGGAATTTCATTCTTACCAGGGATAGACAGTTTGCTGTTG
>CAZJGV010000215.1:0-4498 GCA_964545615.1 uncultured Pelotomaculum sp. | reverse complement strand
AACTATCCGGACCGAATACACCTACGACAACATCAACCGGCTTACAACCATGAAAAACATCATGGGCGGCCAAATAATCACCCAATACGACTACGGCTACGACAACAACGGCAATATCACCTCAGTTACAGAAAACGGCCAGACCACGAACTACACCTACGACGCCTTAAACCGGCTGACAGGGATCCAAAGGCCCGGCGGCGAACAGCTCATCTATCAATATGACACCAGGGGGAACAGGTCACTTGCCTCCGCCAATGACAAAGGCCTGGACGGATTTATACCCGGATCACTCAGCTACAACAACTGGGAACAGTTGGCCGCATTTAACACCGGCGGCCAGACTTACAACTATTCTTACGATCCCGAGGGGCTGAGAAATAAGAAAGTCACGCCCACCGGTACCACCAGGTACCACTACGACAACACCGGGAGAGTAGTCGCTGAAGCCAACGCCAGCGGCGCGTGCACTGCAGAGACGATCTGGGGCAAACAAGCCCTGGCCAGAAAAACAGGCAGCGCCTATTACTACTACCTGTATAACGGCCATGGAGACGTAACCCAGGTTATCGACCAGAATGGGAATATAGTCGACAGTTACACCTACGACGAGTGGGGAAATATCCTCTCTAAGCAGGAACAATTGCCCCAGCCGCTGAAATATGCGGGAGAGTATTATGACGATGAAAGCGGGCTGTATTACCTGATGGCCAGGTACTATGACCCCACTATCGGCAGGTTTATCTCCAGGGACTCCGTTGAGGGGGATATAACCAATCCGCTGAGCTTGAATCTTTATACGTATGTTACAAATAATCCTCTGATTTATGTGGACCCGGCGGGGCATGATATGACAACTTTCTCATTTCATAACAGTAATTTGATCGGTATGGAATATGAAGAGCTATATGCATTGTGGTTAAATACAGATGCGATGTTGAGAGACGAGAGTCTGTCATTGTCACAAGCAGACCGTGAAGATTTGCAGTTACAAAATAGTTTAGCAAATGTGTATTTAATTCTAAGAGGAAACTATCTTGATCCCGATAAGGAAAGTGCTCAAGCATTACTAAATGAAATTGGAGCAGAAGAATCTAAAAAGCAAGATGTAACAAATCTTGCTATTGTTAGTTGCTTTATTATGGGGAGGTCGTTATCGCCAGTAGTAAATGAGGGGGCGGGGAATGCTTTTAAGTCACAAGAATTATTAGATTCTCATTATGCAAAACATGCAGGTGAGTTTGGCAATGTTACGAAGGATCAATATCTAAAAGGTGCACAAAATTTAGTGAATTCAAATTCGGGAGGCAATATTTTGACTAAGACAAGAACAAATGGCGATACGCTCTTTTATAACAAAGTTACTAATGAATTCGCCGTAAAAGCCTCTGATGGAACAATAAGGACCTATTTCAAGCCAACAGATGGGATTAACTATTTTAATAGTCAAAAATAAGATGAGGAGTATTTTATATGGGAAAGTATAAATGTCCATGCTGTGGATACTGTACATTAAGCGAAGAACCACCAGGCACTTTCGAGATCTGCCCTGTATGCCTTTGGGAAGATGATAATGTGCAATTTGATGATCCGGATTATGAAGGTGGTGCTAATGCTGTTTCTTTAAATAAAGCTCGCGAGAATTATAAAAGAATAGGTGCAATCTCAACCGATTCTTTAGAGAATGTTCGAAAGCCCCATAAAGACGAGATTTGCTGAGTTAAAAATAGCGGGGTCAGCAATGACCCCGCTATGCTCCTTGACAAATGCGGATTTCCGCATATTACAACCCCGGTTACGACCCCGATGCCACAAATCTGACCCCGGATGAAATAGTCCTCCGCCCTGCATTGCGGGTTGGTGTGAGTCGGAGCGGGGAAGCTCTGCGACCCCGCTCCTTTAACCTGCATGGTTTTCGACCATGGTTCACCCCCAAATTGGGGTGACTAAACACATTTTGAGGTTGCATTTTGAAGAGAAAGGTTCTTTCGCAGAAAGTCGCCAAATCCGGTTTCATTTTTGCCGAAGGGGCAAACAACCTTATGGCGGTAACTAAAACGCTACACAGGGGCACACGGTGGCTTACGGCGTTAAGTATTTGAACGCCGGATAACGAGTATATTTATGAAAATGTAACGAGCAGCTTCTGTAAATTGCCAGTAACGAACATATAAACCAGCTTGTACCCCATGGTTCATGGTGAACCATGGATTTACATGAAATCTGTTCTGTGGTAAAATTTGCGCCAGAGGGGGGTTTAAGGGGGTAAGAAATTATCCCGGAAAAATCCCTCGTTTTCTTTTTCTGCATGTCATGTTTTTCACTTCGCCATATAAATATACCGCAGAAACAACTTGCAATCCGTTTCGGACAGAGTTAACATCACCAACACGAAAGTGAATAACCTGTTTGAAACGGAAAGTTAGCGGTAGATAGGCTGTCGCGCCCTTGCGGGTCTGAAAAGACTAACGCTATCATCTGAGGTTGCCGGTGCTGGGAGCTTGAAGTGGATGCAGGACAAAAGAAGGGATGATATGCAGAGAAGAGAAAACTACCTCTATGTCGGTATGGACTTGCATAAGGACACACATACCGCCGTGATGGTGAATTGCTGGAATGAAAAACTGGATGTTATCGTAATTGAAAACAAGCCCAGCGAGTTTAGCAAGCTGGCAAAACGAGTAAACAAGATGGCTGTAAAACTGGGTCTGTCCCCGATTTATGGCTTGGAAAACGCCTATGGCTACGGCAGGAGCCTTGCCGTTTGGTTGATTGAAAAGGGTTATGTCGTTAAAGATGTAAACCCGTCCCTGGCTTATGACCAGCGCAAGAGCGCGCCCATGATGAAGAAAAACGACGAGCTTGACGCTTATGGGGCAACCAGGGGGACGGTTCTTCTGGTTTGACATAACACCGGCACGGCGGAAAACCATTATGTGGAAACCTGCGACCAGTGGGGCCGGACAACCTCAAGAAAAGGCTTTCCCGACGGGCCGGGAGGGCCCACCGTGGTTGAAGAAAAGTACGACTATGACCTGGCGGGTAACCTTGCCAGGTTGACAGACGCCAACAACAATGACACATTATATGATTACAACGCTTTAAACAAGCTAAACAAAGTCACCAACCCCCTGGGCGAAGCAACCGACTATGATTACGACCGCCTGGGAGATCTGACCCAGATCATACAATACCAGGGCGCCACCGCCTTTCCCACCGTAAAGCAGTACAGCGAAAGAGGCGCCCTGGTCTCCAAGCAGGGGTGTGAAAAAATGGACTCCAGCCCGGTTCTTCAGGAAAGGTCTTTACCACTCCTGCCGGAAACCTTAGCCCATTGCAAGCCCAAATAGACTTGGCTTTGCCACCGAATAGAGGATTACCCCAACACTTAATAGAAGTTGACGTACAGACCTTAAGAAACATGGGAATAGAAATTCCGCAAGGGCAACAAGCTACAAGAATGTTTAATATGCCGGGAGGCGGTACCGAAGTTGTATTCCCTCACGCCCTTCCTTCCGAAGCTCTGAGAGTAGTTAAGTAGTTAGGAGTGATCTTGGATATGAGTAAAGAAAAAGTGCTTGCCATTCTGGAAGGTGACATTTCTGACCCTGGTTCATATAAATCGGGAGAGTGTTTGGAAGAGCATGCATTTAGGCATTTATTTGGAATTCTGCAAACTGAAAAACAAGGAATCGTTGAAGCGTTGACAGAATGGATTAAAACACAGTCCGAACCTCGCACAATGCTTGCAGTAAGACTCTCTAAAAGACTAGGGATTGTAGAACTAATCCCACAAGTTCTGGAACTCAGGCATGAAATAGATAGCGGTAAGGTCTTCCCAAAATTCTATCTAAGATATATCGATGAAGCATTGACAGAACTACAGAAAAAATAATCATCTTAATTTATTACGAGGATACCCCACAGGATATCCTCGTTTTTATTATTGGGTAACTGACGCCTCAGGCAAGATCACCACCACCCAGTATTAACAGGAGGGCTAACCAGGTAACCAGGGGGACGGTTCGAAAGCGTCGGGATAAACCGGCATAGAGAAGGGGATGAAAGAGCCCTACGTGAAAGGAGTAGCTGCACCACCACGGCCCCGAGTCATGCGCGGGCAGCGCGAGGTCGCACGTGAAGCGTTGACAGGGGAAACGCAGGCCAGCCATTGAGCTCCGAAATCACCCTTCCGGGGTGCCGACCTTGTGAACCGAGGGGGAAGGCAACACGGTACAGCGGCGGGAACGCAGCGAGCCGCACACCGGCCCCGCGGAGTCAGAGACCCTGAGCATGCGCGGACACTTTATGTTCGAGAACCGGGAGACCTCAGCGGTACCGGTCAACAAGCAAAGTTGGCGGGTCGGTCAGGGAAGGTCTGTGGCCGCAATCCTGACATGTACGCCACTGAGGAGTCAGACACCGGCTTAATACCGAAGAAGGCGCCGAACAACATTGGGAAACCAAGGACGGAGGCGCTGGAGGGAAGGCCGGGGAC
>CAZJGV010000214.1:0-4533 GCA_964545615.1 uncultured Pelotomaculum sp. | reverse complement strand
AATGTCGCCTGTGGCTTTCATGCCAGCGACCCGCTGGTGATGTTTGAGACAGTCTGGTTGGCCGGGAAGTACGGGGTTGCCGTCGGAGCGCATACCGTTCTGGAAGATAGAAGAGGTTTTGGCTGTAGGCGCATGGACATTACTCCGGAGGAGTTGAAAAGCGATACTCTCTACCAGTTGGGAGCGCTGGACGCGTTTTTGAAGATTAACGGCATGAAAATGCAGCATGTTAAACCGCATGGAATACTATACCGGATGGTCTCGGATGAAGAAAAATACGCCGAGGCTTACCTCGATGCCATCAAGCTGTATGACCCCGAATTATTCGTGATGATTCCCAGGGGCACACTGATCTGGCAGCTTGGTACCAATATGGGCTTAAAAATGGCTGCCGAGATATTGATCGATCTCAGTTACGACGACGATGGCAACTGGGTCCTGGAGCGCACCAAGAAAGCCCGCTCTCCGGAGGAAGTGGCCCAGAGAGCAGTGCTGGTTGCGGTGGATAAAAAAATTAAAACTATCAGCGGCAAGTTGATCGATGCCGAAGCGGATACAGTTTGCTGTCACGGCGATTCGCCCAACGCTGCTGAAGTAGTAAGGAAAATCAAAGAGGAATACGAGCGGCTTGAGATTCCACTAAAAAGTCTTGTAAATTTTTAGCAGGCTTTAGCAAAAAAGGAGGAACTAAAATGGAAATTACAGTAAAAGCTCACATGCCGGGTCTGGTTGCCCGTGTGGTTGTCAACGAAGGGGATAAGGTAACCGCCGGGCAGGAAGTTGCGGTTATTAACTGTATGAAAACCGAGATTCAGGTTTTTGCTGAAAATGACGGCACAGTTAAAAGCATCCTGGTTAAAGAATGGGATGAGATGGAAATAGGCAGCCCCATGATAATTCTTGAAGCATAAGGGAAAAAGAGGGAAGATGTAACAGTGATTAAGAAACTACTTATCGCCAACAGAGGAGAAATAGTAACCAGGGTAATGAGAGCCTGCAGGGACCTGGGCATCAAAACGGTTGTCGTTTATTCTGACGCCGACAAGAATATGTTTTATCTGAAGCAGGCCGATGAGGCATACAACATCGGCCCTGCCAACCCTATTAAGAGTTATCTCAACATAGAATCAATCATAGACGCTTTAAAAAAATCGGGGGCTGACGCCGTTCACCCCGGATATGGCTTCCTGTCGGAAAATGCTTCATTTGCTGAAGCGGTTTATGCCAACGGGGCAACCTGGGTGGGCCCGCCTACCAGCGTACTGAATTCCATCGATTCCAAGTGCTTCTGCCGTTCCATAGCTACGGACGCAGGTGTGCCTGTTGTACCGGGCACCATAAATATAATAAAGAGCTTGGATGAGATCTACAGGTTTACTGCTGAACACGGATATCCCATCGTTCTGAAATTAGACAAGGGGGGTGGCGGGAAAGGCATCGAGTTGGTCAAGGAGGAAGGACAGGTCAAGGAAGCTTTCGAAAGGATTTCCAGAATCGGCATGTTAGCTTTTGGCCACCCTGAGTGCTACATTGAAAAAGAGATTATCAATCCCAGGCATATTGAAATACAGTTTCTGGCTGACGGCTTGGGCGGCTGTATCTGTCTCGGTGAGAGAGAGTGTTCTATCCAGAGGCGTTATCAAAAGATCATTGAAGAATCACCCTCTCCTGTGGTTGCCGGGGAAGATCGGAAAACACTCTTTGAACATACCCGCAAACTGGCCCTGGCTATGGGTTATCAGGGAGCTGGCACTATGGAGTATCTCAGGTCGGAAGACGGCAGCTTTTATTTTATGGAAGTAAACGCCAGGCTGCAGGTGGAACATCCTGTCACAGAGTTTCTGACAGGGATCGATATAGTTCAGAGACAGCTGACCATTGCTTCCGGCATGGGATTGGAGATCGGGCAAGAGGATGTTGAAATGAAGGGACATGCCATAGAAGCAAGGGTTTATGCCGAAGATCCTGTTTCATTCTGCCCTTCGCCGGGAATCATTAAGAAGCTCGATTTTCCCTTACTGGATGCCAGCACTCTGCGGATCGATCACGCTATAGAGGAAGGCGGCACGGTTCCCCCTTACTACGATCCCCTGCTGGCTAAAGTCATAGCCTGGGGGCCAACACGTCTTGATGCTATTGAACAATTGAGAAATGGTTTAACAGATTTTAAAATCGAGGGCATAAAAACTACCATTCCTGTCAACCTGTTGATTCTGGGCAGTGAAAGGTTTGCCAGGGGAGACCTGAATACCAGCTTCATTGAGGCACTCTTTACTAAAATAAGAGGGGATGTAAAACCATTATGGCCCAATATGTAGCAATTTTCCGATTTAATAGTTAACTAAAGGAGGTCAGTTTTATGTCTGAAAACAATGTTAAAATAGCAGACGCCGGGGCGGCCGGCTGGATTGCTTATTCCATAGCCACCTGGATGGCCTGGGCATTCTTATGCGGGTATGTCAATGATAAAGCTCTCATTTACATGGCTGCCATTTCTCTGGCCTGCACTATACCTTACCTGGGAGCGGCCATCACGCAGCTGAAGCTGGGCAACCTGGCCGGCGGTGTGACCTGGTTGTATTTTGGCTCATTTTTCGCTTTTGCCTCAGCCTTTAATTATGCTATAGGCTATTTTGCGGCCATCAACAATTGGGCGCTGGATGCCCGTATTCTTGGTTTCGAGTGGCTTATACTGGGCATAGTCCTTATACTAACAACACCTATTTTTATGAAGTACTCGCCGTGGACGGCCGCTGTTTCGGTGATTGGCGCCGATGTGGGCATTATCTGCCTGGCTCTGGTCTACTGGGGATTTAATCTGGCCGCGATCAGCGGTTGGGGATTCTTTGTGGCAGGTCTGTTCGGTATTGTCATGACTGCCGGAGGAATTCTTGAGGGCGCCGGGATGAAATTTCCTATGGGCAAGCCAATGATTAAATAAAAAACGACAAAATAATATTAAAATGAGACCTTGCAAAAAAAGGTGTGAGGTCTCATTTTGTCTAATAGTAAGATATTGTATGACACGATTTAGAGCTGTGTACAACCGATTTGAGGAGCTGGGTTGCTTGCTGTTGCAAAAGATTTTTAATTTACTGCCAATCGGCTGCATTGTTTATGATCACAGTGATAATATTATTGAAATAAACCAATTAGCCAGTCAGATCATTGACAGTGATAATTTAATAGCGGATAAGGTTAAAAACGCCACAGCAGCAGTGAAAATTGCTTTTGGTGAGAAAACGTTTGTTGTGGAGCGGTTGGATGCCGTGGTCAAACCGGCCAAATCGGTTGTGTTTCTGGTTGATATTACAGGCTGGGATTTTTATTGGCATGGATTGAACGAACAAAAAGAGTTGATTAAAGAACTGGAAGACACTTTTAATTCTTCATATGATGAAATATATGTGATTGACGGAAATGGTGTCACCAAGAGAATAAATACAGCGGGGGAAACGAACTACGGAGTACCGGTTGAGACGCTGCTGGGTAAAAATATTGCCGATTTGGAAAGGGAGGGTTACTACAACCCTTCTGTGTCAAGGCTGGTTTTCCAGGAAAAGAAACGGGTAACTATTAACCAGAAAACCATCTGCGGCAAACAATTGATTGCCACAGGCAACCCAATTTTTAATGAGGATGGCGAGATCATCCGGATAGTCGTCAACTCCAGGGATATTTCCGAACTGCTGAACCTCCGCAAACAACTGGAGGATACCGAACAGCTGGTTGAAAGCTACCGGCGGCAGCTCTTAAAGCTGAGCGAGGAAAAAAGCAGGAGTACCGAATTGATAGCTCAAAGCCCGCAGATGAAACGAGTGCTGGAAATGGTGGACAAGGTGGCGCAGGTTGATTCCACTGTGCTGATTATGGGTGAGTCGGGCGTCGGTAAAGGCGTGATGGCACAGCGTCTGCACAAGTTGAGCAAACGATCAAAGGGTCCATATATAACCATTAACTGCGGGACCATACCTGAACACTTACTGGAATCAGAGTTATTTGGCTGCGAGGTTGGGACTGCCGCCGCCAAAGAGGAGAAAAAAGGATTTCTGGAACTGGCCAGCGGCGGTACGGTTTTCCTTGATGAAATAACGGAGCTTCCTTTAAGCCTTCAGGTGAAACTTTTGCAGGTGATTCAGGATAAAAAGCTGATCCGTGTTGGCGGAAGCAAGTGCGTTGATGTTGACATCCGTTTTGTCGCCGCCACGAACAGGGATATTCAGCGGATGGTGGCGGATGGCCTTTTCAGGGAAGATTTATATTACAGGCTGAATGTCATTCCAATTATTATTCCGCCCCTTCGTTACAGGCAGGAGGATATTTCTGTCCTTATAGAGTACTTTCTGGACAAACTGAATGTAAAATATGATAAGAATAAAAGAATATCCAGTGAAGCCATAGATGTTTTAAGAAACTACAACTGGCCCGGCAACGTCAGGGAACTGGAAAACCTGGTGGAAAGACTGCTGGTTACCAAAGAAGGCGCAGAAATCGCCGTCGGCCATCTGCCGGAATACATATTTGATGGGAAAA
>CAZJGV010000213.1:0-4551 GCA_964545615.1 uncultured Pelotomaculum sp. | reverse complement strand
TGGGAAGCGGCAGGCTGAGATCCAAAGCCCTGGCGCGGACCGCATGCATGATCACTTCTGCGTATTCCCTGATTGAACGCGGTTGATCCACCTCCGTGTAGTAAACCCCAAGTCCCCCTCCCAGATCGAGTTCCTCTATTAAAACACCTGTTTTTTCGTAAACCTGACTGATAAAGGACATCATAATATCCGCAGTATGAGCGTAAGAGCTTAATTCAAAAATCTGCGAACCGATATGGCAGTGCAGACCTTTTAGGACTATGCCGCCCATCTCTAGCGCTTGCTTTACGCCCGCCAGCGCCTGACCGTTTTCTATAACAAGACCGAACTTGGAATCAATCTGTCCTGTTTTTATATATTCGTGCGTATGCGCCTCCACACCCGGTGTAACCCTTAAAATAACCGCAGCCTTCTTACCGGCTGTCTGGGCCAGCCTGTTCAATAGTTCCAGTTCATGCAAATTGTCAACCACAATGCGTTTTAAGTCCGCTTCCAGGGCCAAGCTAAGTTCAGCCGGCGACTTGTTGTTGCCGTGGAAATAAATCCGTTCCGCTGGAAAACCAGCTGCCAGCGCGGTAAACAACTCACCTCCGGAAACAACGTCAAGACCAAGGCCTTCCTCGTCCACCATACGGCAAACAGCCATGTTTAACAGGGTTTTGCAGGCGTAGATCACTTGCGCTCCGTGTTTGACAGTGAAGGAATTGTAGTATTCCCGGCAATTTTGTCTGAATTCAGCCTCATCCAGCACATAAAGAGGTGTTCCAAACTCACTGGCCAGGGCAACCGTATCGCAGCCGCCTATTTCCAGGCGCCCTTTTTCATTTATACGCATGGTACCGTTTAATCTCATGAGTCGAGCCCCCGATGTCCATATATTCCCCATTTGTTACACTTCATTTTAAGATATGTACTAATGATGCAAAAGCACCCCTTTTATATAGTTGACATTCGAGCATTGTTCGATTGAAATCAAAGACCTGCATTTTTTTCTTAATCAATATTAGATAAATAAGGGACGCTCCGGCTTGGAGCGCCCGCTTAGTCATCTTGTATTTTTTATACCTGCGGCAGCTTTTTAAGCGCTTCTTTAAGGCTTTCCTCCGGCAAAGGATAATCTATCAGTTTGCCCTCCAGGTAGGTGTCATAAGAAGGCAGGTCAAGCAGACCATGCCCGGAGAGGTTAAAGAGGATGGTCCTGGCCTCACCGGCCTCCTTGGCCGCTAAGGCTTCTTCCACAGCGGCGTGGATAGCGTGGGAAGATTCCGGGGCAGGAATGATACCTTCACTTTTAGCGAAAATCATAGCTGATTGAAATACTGCGGTTTGGCCGTAAGCCCTGGCCTCGGCGATGCCATCGTGAACCAACTGGCTTACCAGAGGAGAATCGCCGTGGTAGCGAAGACCGCCCGCGTGAATGCCGGGGGGCATAAATTCCTTGCCCAGCGTGTACATCCAAAGAAGCGGCGTAAATCCCGCCACGTCACCAAAGTCGTAGCCAAAGTGTCCCCTGGTCAAAGTAGGGCAGGCACTGGGTTCAGCAGCCAATAGCCTCACTTTGGCGCCTTTAACGATTTTATCATAAGCGAAGGGGAAGGCAGTCCCGCTAAAGTTACTGCCGCCGCCGCAGCAGGCGATCACCACATCAGGATAGGCATCCACTTTTTCCAGTTGCTCTTTAGCCTCAAGCCCGATAACGGTTTGATGCAGCATGACGTGGTTCAAAACACTGCCCAGGGCGTAATTGGTATCTTCACGTCCGGCGGCGTCTTCCACCGCTTCACTGATAGCCATGCCGAGACTGCCCAGGGAGTCAGGATCGGCCTTCAGGATCTCCCTGCCGGAGTTGGTACGCTCACTGGGGCTGGCAAACACCTCCGAGCCAAAAATCTGCATCATGGTACGTCGGTATGGTTTCTGGTGGTAGCTGACCTTAACCATGTATACGGTGCATTCCATGTCAAAGAAGTTACAGGCCTGGGACAGGGCTACACCCCACTGGCCGGCGCCTGTCTCGGTGGCAAGGCGTTTGATGCCTTCTTTTTTATTGAAATACGCCTGTGGTACGGCTGTGTTCAGTTTATGGCTGCCGGCTGGGCTGGCGCCTTCATACTTGTAGTAAATCTTCGCCGGGGTATCCAGTGCTTTCTCCAGGCGCCGGGCCCTGTGCAGCGGTGTCGGCCGCCACAGGCGGTAGATTTCCTGAACCTCCTCCGGGATCTCCACCCAGCGATCCTGAGTCACTTCCTGCCCGATTAAAGCCATCGGGAAGATAGGCGACAGATCCGCCGGGCCCACAGGCTGCTTGGTGCCGGGGTGCAGCGCTGGTTTGGGCAGATTGGGCATATCCGCCTGAATGTTGTACCAGGCCTTGGGCATGTGTTTTTCTTTCAAGAGAATTTTGGTTTTTTCACTCATCTCTTCTCTTTCTCCTCTCTACTCTGAAATAATGCAAATAGTTAAAGACATTTTATCAAATATAATCCATCAAAAGCAATATATTAATTAAAATTATGTCCAGCTAATATTACCTGTCAGCTGATCTTTTCTTCCCTTCTCACCGTACTGCTCCACTTACCGCAGCGGTCTCCCCAGCGGGCGATTATATTTCCTTCTTCTTTAATCTCTATTACTTCACAAAGATTGGAGCAGCCGGAGCATTCAAAGCTACCTGTCTTAAAGTCCAGTTTGGACACCCCGAATCCCTTAAAACAGCTTGGCCCTTTTCTGACCACAGCTTCCCTGGATAACAGTGCCGCACCAACCGCACCCATCACGTTAAAGTAAGGAGGTACTTTGACAGGCAGTCCCAGTTCTTTTTCAAAAGCACTGATCATACCGACATTGGCGGCCACACCACCCTGGAATACTACCGGAGCAATAATTTCTTTGCCCTTGCCCACATTATTAAGGTAATTGCGCACCAGGGCTTCGCACAGACCCGCCAAAATATCAGGCAGACTGCAGCCCATTTGCTGCTTGTGAATCATGTCTGATTCCGCAAACACCGCGCACCGTCCGGCAATCCTGACCGGTGACTCAGCCTGCAGGGCGATTTCCCCGAACTCCTCAATGCAAATGTTCAGGCGGGCGGCCTGTTGATCCAGGAATGACCCTGTACCTGCGGCACATACGGTATTCATGGCGAAATCAGATACCACACCGTTGCGCAGTATGATGATCTTTGAGTCCTGCCCGCCTATTTCCAGAATGGTCTGTACTCCGGGCACCACCTGGGAAGTGGCGACTGCATGGGAAGTAATCTCATTTTTAACAGCGTCCGCACCAATAATTACACCGATCAGGTTCCTGCCACTGCCTGTGGTGCCGGCTCCTTTTATTTTTGTGCCGGCCGGCAGGCGTCCGCCAAGCTCTTGCAAACCCTTTTGTACGGTCGCAATGGGCTGACCCATTGTTCTCAGGTAAATAGCCTCAAAAACAGCACCGCCTTCATCTATGAAGACTATGTTGGTGCTGACTGAACCAATGTCTACCCCCAGATATCCTTTCATTATTTATGAATATAGAGCCTCCCTCGTTTCCTTTTTCCGGTCCAGCAAATCCACGAAAGCCTCCAGGCGGGTTAGTGTTCCCGCTTCACCGGTATGTTCATCCACAATTAAGGTCATGACCGGGATGCCGTAGTCCATGCTCATTTCAGGCAAGATGCTTTCAGCCACTATTTCCGGCATACAGGTAAACGGCAGAACCTGAATCAGGCCGTCATACCCGGAGCGGGCGTAATTCACCGCGCTGCCGATGGTTTCCTGCCCGTGTCCGCCCACAAAATGCCGCAGGTAAGGAAAGGCTGCCGCGCAGGCTGCTTTCCTGGATCTCATCCCTTTAACCAATCCCATAAAAATGTGGTCGTTGACCCACTCACTTAAGTAAATTGAGCGATCTACCTCCGCTCCTAGATTACCCAGACGCCTCTCCAGGCTCTGGTTGGTAAAGGGATCCAACAATGTATATATTTCACCGATCACACCTATTTTCACAACCGGCCTGTTTTTGTCTGCTGCAATATCCGACATGATGTCACAGGCCTTCTTTGTAGCTTCCGCCAGTTCACTCTGGGAGGCTGCCGCGTCAATTAATTTTAGCGCCGCTGTCTGGGCGGCATCGGTTGAACCGGGTGTCAGTTCTCTGGGACGGTACTTAAAAGCGGCCATTTCCACTTCGTCCACCGCCCTTGCTTTCTGGTAGCCAAAGCGAACCGCCTGGATCACCTGCCACCAGGAACTGTTGCCGGATATTCGTTTGATTTTAACCAGCAGTTCCGAAAAGTGGCGCTCCGGCGGCTCAAAAACGATAAGCCTCATATCGTACCCTATATCCCGTAAAATAGCATGCTCAATCTGGGCGTAGTAGCCAAAACGGCACGGACCGCACCCTCCAGCCATAATAATGGTATCCGCTCCCAGTTCACTGGCTTCTATAAAGTTACCCAAATTCAACTTCATGGGCAAGCAGGCAAATTCCGGCCCGTACTTGGCGCCGAGCGTCAGGGTTTTTTTGCTTGAAGGCGGCGGTACCACCACATCCACTCCC
>CAZJGV010000212.1:4136-4559 GCA_964545615.1 uncultured Pelotomaculum sp. | reverse complement strand
TCCCCATCCTGCCCAAGGAAGAACATACACACGGCACTGGTCATTCCGTTGGATCTGGTTTCCACGCCTAAAGAAAAAGAATTGATTGACAAGGTTTAACTGATAAGTTTAATAATGTTTTAAAGTGCTATTAGGGGGGAATATGATATTCCCCCCTATTCTTAATATATAGGGACATTCCGCTGTAGAATTATTCGCACTCTAACGTCATATTATTCTGAGTAGACGGAAAATAAACTCTGGAGATGTGTTATATGCATGAGTGGGCGCTAGCCGAATCAGTTGTCGAGACTGTAATTAAAGAGGCTGAAAAAGAAAACCTAAAAAAAATATTACAAGTAAAGGTCATGGTGGGCGAACTGCAGCAGGTAGATCTGGACGTGTTCAGTTTCGCCCTGGAAAGTATCTTAGAACAATACAGCG
>CAZJGV010000212.1:2701-4126 GCA_964545615.1 uncultured Pelotomaculum sp. | reverse complement strand
AGCGACACCTTGCGTATGGATAAGATCAACCTTGAAATCGATAAAAGTATTTTGAACTGCAAAGTTTGCGCAGAAAACTGGCTCTACAGCGACTCCCTGAAAGATTTGCCGGAGGAGGAGTCCGAAGCCATCCACTTTGTTCCGGAAATTGCCCACGTCTATGTCAGGTGTCCCCGCTGCGGCAGCCCTGATTTTAAAATAACAAGCGGACGCGGGGTTTGGATTGACTATATCGAAGGTGAAAAATGATGGATCCAAGATCAGCAATTATTAATAAACGATTCCAGCAGGTGAAAAATATTATAGCGGTCTCAGGAGGCAAAGGCGGTATCGGCAAAAGTCAAACAGCTGCCGGCCTGGCGTTATTACTGGCCAGGCATAACTACCGGACAGGTTTGCTGGACCTGGATTTTTGCGGCCCCTCGACCCACGTTATACTTGGGATTGAAGGAATTTACCCGGCAGAGGAGAAAGGTATTCTCCCGCCGGATTTTAGCGGCATCAGCTTCATGTCAATCATTTATTTCACCGGCAATCGCCCTTCCCCGCTGCGGGGCAGTGAGATTTCCAACGCGATCATAGAAATATTAGCCATAACCCGCTGGGAGGAACTGGACTACCTGATCATAGACATGCCCCCGGGCGCCGGTGATCCGGTGCTGGATGTAATCCGCTTGATTAAAAGGGTAGAGTTTTTGCTTGTGACCACTCCGTCCAGGGTAGCTCATGAAGTTTTAAAGCGGGAGCTAAAAGTAATAAAAGAACTGGAAATACCTGTCATAGGCATACTGGAAAACATGAAAACCAGGGAGCGTATACCCGCTGTGGAAGATCTGCGCAACCTGCAGGTCCCCTACCTTGGCTCCATTGATTTTGATCACGATCTGGAAGATGCCCTGGGCAGTCCGGAAAAGCTTCTGAAAACAAGCTTTACCAAACAGCTGGATCAGATAATCAGCTCTAAAATAATTAATTGTTAGTTAAGTGGGGGTTGACGGTAATGACACAGAATACCCGATACCATATAGTCATAAAAGGTGTTGTCCAGGGGGTGGGTTTCCGCCCCTTCGTTTACAATTTGGCGCGGCTCTGGAGAATTAACGGCAGTGTTTTAAACTTCTCAGGTGGTGTGACCATAGAGGCTGAAGGAGAAGATCGGAACTTAGCCAATTTTTTAAACGAACTGAGAGAGAACCCGCCCAAATTATCCTTGATTACCGATTATAAAATATATGAGCTCCCGTCTTGCGGGTATACATCTTTTAAGATACTGTCCAGTGACTCCGGCACGGATAAGGAAGCCCTTGTTCCACCCGATGTGGCCACCTGTCCGGAATGCAGGAAAGATTTATCTGATCCTGCCAACAGGCATTATTTATATCCTTTTACCAACTGTACCAACTGCGGGCCCCGTTTTACCATAAC
>CAZJGV010000212.1:0-2681 GCA_964545615.1 uncultured Pelotomaculum sp. | reverse complement strand
GGACTTACACAGCCATGTCTTTATTCCAAATGTGTGACTGCTGCGCCAGGGAATACAATAATCCGGGCGACCGGCGCTTCCACGCTCAACCGGTGGCCTGCCCGGTTTGCGGGCCGCACGTGGAATTAGTGGATCATAAGGGCAAAAAGGTGGCCGGGAAGGAAAACTGGCTGCAGAACTGCTGGGATGTGCTGCGGGGTGGAAAAATCCTTGCCTTCAAGGGTCTGGGCGGCTTCCACCTTACCTGTGACGCTATGAACAGAAAAGCCCTGGAGGTTTTACGGCAGCGCAAAGGGAGAGACCACAAGCCTTTCGCTGTAATGTGCCGGGATTTAAAAACAACACAAAAATACTGCCTGGTTAATAAGTATGAAGAAAAACTGCTGAATTCTCTCCAGGCGCCTATCGTAATCTTAACCCGCTACCCCGGCGTCGACCTGCCGCAAGAACTGGCGCCCGGTTTAAAAACTCTGGGAGTGATGCTTCCCTACACCCCACTTCACTTTCTGCTTTTCAGCGGGCCGTTCGCTCTGCTGGTCATGACCAGCGGCAATTACAGCGGTATGCCGCTGGTTAAGGATAATGAGCTGGCGTTAGGCGAATTGGGGGGAATCGCCGACTACCTGCTCTGGCACAACCGCGGTATTATCAACCGCTGCGACGACTCCCTGGCTCGCGTCATCGACGGAGAAACTCATATTCTCCGCCGTTCCAGAGGCTACGTACCCTACCCGGTCACGGTCAGGCGCGAGTCAACCGCACCGGTTATTCTCGGTGTGGGCGGCGAGATAAAAAACAGCTTTTGCCTCTTAAAGAAAGACCAGGCTTTTATGAGCCAGTATATAGGTGAAATCGACAGCCTGGAAGGAGAAGAAAACCTTTTCTCCAGTTTAATCAACTTTCAAAAGTTAATAGGCGTGACTCCTGAAATTGTCGCTTATGACCTGCACCCCGGTTACGCGTCTGCTCAGGTGGCCCGCCGCATACCGGCCCGGACCTTTATTGAGACGCAGCACCATCACGCTCATTTTGCCAGCTGTCTGACGGAAAACGGCATAGAAGACGAAGAAGCCATCGGAGTCATTCTTGACGGTACAGGTTATGGCACTGACGGCACCCTCTGGGGTTTCGAAATAGTAACTGGTGATTATACCGGCTTTAAAAGAAGAAGCCGCCTGGCCGCCGTTCCCCTGCCGGGGGGTGAGATTGCCGTCAGGCTGCCCTGGCGCACCGCAGTGTCATACCTGCTAACATTTTTAGGTGGGCAGGGAAAAGAGGCGGCCAGGGGAATTTTTAAAGATAAAAATCTCTCTGTGATCGAAAAGATGATCGAAAAAGGCTTTAACGCACCCCTCTCTTCCGGCTGCGGCAGGCTTTTTGACGCTGTTTCAGCCATATTAGGGTTGTGCTTGAAAAACCATTACGAGGGGCAGGCGGCAATCGAACTGGGTGAAATAGTCCTGATGGACAAGGCAGGCGATCTTCTGCCTCCCTATCCCTATGAAATAGAGGCAGGGATTATTCTGCCGGGGAAAATGCTGGCGGAAATTATCAAAGATCTTGCAGCCTGTACACCGGTGGAAATCATCTCCACCAGGTTTCATAAGACTCTGGTTAAAATTATTTTTGAAGCGGTTCAGGAAATCAGCCTGCTGACCGGCCTGAAAAAGGTGGCGCTCAGCGGCGGGACCTGGCAAAATCCCTATCTTTTTCTTTCAGTTAAGAACCTTTTAACCGCAAACGGCTATCAGCCGCTTTATCACCACCAGGTACCAGCCAACGACGGCGGGATAGCCCTGGGTCAGGTCATGATTGCCCACTGGAGGTGGCTTAAAAGATGTGTTTAGGTATACCAGGCAAGATAGTTGAAGTAAATTTTAGTGAAAACTGGGCTGTCGTGGAAAGATTCGGCGTTCAGAAAAAAATAAGCATCACTTTAGTTGACGAGGAGATCGTACCGGGGGAGTACCTGATGGTTCATACCGGCTATGCTATCGGCAAGATTGACCTGCGCGAGGCTGAAACGGCACTGCAGCTGTGGGAGGAGATTTTGCTTGCTGAATAGTATGCGTGATCCGGCTTTGGGACAAAAAATAGTATCTAAATTACACTTCCTGGCCGAAAAGGCCTCCCGCTGCCTGGAGCGTCCGCCTGTGCTGATGGAGGTCTGCGGCACCCACACCATGGCTATTGCCAAAAGCGGGCTAAGGAGTCTGCTGGCCGGATACCTGGAACTCCGGAGCGGCCCGGGCTGTCCCGTTTGTGTCACCGACCAGGAAGACATAGACAAAATGATCGCCCTGACAGGCCACCCTGACGTAATAATTGCCACTTTTGGTGATATGCTGCGCGTACCGGGTACAGCCTCATCCCTGGAAATTGAACGCGCCCGCGGAGCACGGGTGGAAATATTCTATTCTCCATCTGACGCGGTCGTATTTGCCGCCAGGAACCCAGCAAAGGAAATCGTATTTCTGGGTGTTGGCTTTGAAACCACCATACCGGCTGTGGCCATGGGTTTAGAAGCGGCTATCGCCCAAAACTTGCGGAATTATTCCATCCTTTCGTCACATAAACTGGTCCCACCGGTGATGGAAGCCCTTCTTTGCGACCAGGAGCTAAAAATCGACGGGTTTATCCTGCCCGGACATGTGTGTGCGATCACCGGCAGGCAGGCTTTT
>CAZJGV010000211.1:0-4641 GCA_964545615.1 uncultured Pelotomaculum sp. | reverse complement strand
GCACGCTGGTGTCTAATAATAAATTATTCAATACCGAGCACCTTCCACCTTTCAGTGTCTTCAGCTCTTAACCGGCGAACGAAGTTTTCTCCCGTTTCTTCCATGCCTTTCCATATTCCTGAAGTTTTGTGTAATACTTCAAGCGCGTTTGCCGGGTTATTATTTGATCCCGCTTTCCCGGGTAAAATCAAGATGCCGTCTTCAGTAATTTTTAATTTCAACACGTCACCGGTTTTTATTCCCAACTTTTTTCTTGCTGCCGCAGGCAGGGTAATTTGCCCCTTTAAAGAGATGCGTGTTTCCATAAAAAAACAGCTCCTTTACTTGCTTTACATGCTTTACTTTCTTTACTATATCGTACGGGGTAATAGATATCAAGCTGTTTATAAGGGTGTCAAGGGGGGTGTCAAGGGGACGGGGTTGTTGACATCAAATCATTTATGTTTGGATAACGGCCGCTCCGAAAAGGCGACGGCTGATCAGGCGGAGCCGGCTATCCTGAAAACTTATCTTCCCGCCCAGCTGTCGGAAGAGTTGCTGGAGCAGTTTGTCAAAGACTTTCTGGGAAAATCACATCTAATATCGTCAAGACTGTTAGAGCAATTGAAGCGTTTGTGAACTTCGGTTGCATCGCCACCGGCATATTGCAACTGCTGGCGCTCAAGCACGTGCAACTTATCTGGAAGGGTTACCGGGGGTGGCTAAGAACCTGCACATCCGAGGTTCCTTCCGAAGAGACGGTGATGTCGGTCATCCAGGAAAGCTTCTTCCATAATTTCCACGATTTCAGTAGTACAGCGATTTACGCAATAATTACGCCCAAGAAACGCAACACCTTTATTGAACGGTATCGAGATGCAGCCTGATTGGTGAAAAGTTTATACTGTCAAGCTATTAACTTGCCGGGTCACCCCTTTAATGCGGAACGTATGTTTTGTCTGTTTGATGCTCAAGCCTGCCGTGATACCTTGCATCAAATCGTTGTTCATTAGCTAATGAAGGGTCATCCTTTAATCGTTCAATTCGCTCTTTAATCATTCCATCCCGTCAATTTCTCTGGTGGGTAACTTGTCAATGTTACCCGCCAGGATCAGACAGCAGGCAAAAGCCAGTTGATGTTAAGGCGGTTGGTATGCAGGAAATTATTTATCTTCTTTTTAGCTCTTCGATAGATATTTTTCTTCTTCTTTATGCGGATCATGATAGAATAATAGCATCCTTTCCAATTTTACCTTAATCTTTATTCCTCTGAGAAAATTGCGGGAGATAGGTATTGCGATATATGGAAAAATTTTCTATATACAGGCTTGTTGTGATTTTATGGATGGCTTTCATTTTCATGCTTTCCTCCCAACCTGCCCCAACTTCTAACTTGCTAAGCAAAGAGATAGCGAAGATAGTAATCCTGGCGTCTGACGAAATACGGGGAATACATACGGACATTGAAGAACCTGGCCAGTTGGGTGAGATTAATGATCAGGTCCTTGACTATGCCCATGCGGGAGTGTACCTGGTATTGGCAGTGCTGGTTATAAATGCGCTGGGAAGAAAAAAAGCCGGCGCATGCGGGGGTTTTGTAATTGCTCTCATTATTTGCGCTGTTTACGCTGGTACCGATGAGGTGCACCAGATGTTTGTATCTGGCAGGGGAGCGCAGGCGCAGGATTTTCTTTTGGACTGTGCCGGCGCTCTGTTGGGTCTGGGGATGTATTTTATTGGCTCCTGTTTATTGCATAATGGAACAGGACAAAGTTGCAAATAAGAATCCCCACTTTTGCAAACAGGAATTCCCCATAAATGCAAGTACATGATATTCCGGCGCGCGTTCTCGCAGAAATATTTCAGCGTATTCAGCGCATTGGGGCATTCCGTTGACAATTTTCATTGCATTTTGCATGAGAATCAGGCATACTATTTGTGGGAAAGTAGGATACTTCTACTAGTGGAAGGAGCGCGATATTTTGATTACTGAGTTTCGCAAAAAAACGCAAATCACCATACCGAAAGAGGGAAGCACAGTAATAGCATAGGAGAACCGTTCCTTTGTGCGTGGGGTGATTTTTATTGAGAAGGAGATTGTTTTGGCTGGTCCTGCTGGTGTTTTGGTGCGTTGCCATATATTGTTTTACGGCGCGTCCGGAAGTTAATGACGAACACACGTTGAGTTTTTTCTTTCGCCTGGGGCTTCCTGAAGCAATGGTTGGAATCATTGACTTTGTTGCCCGCAAATTTGCCCATTTGGCTCTTTTTTTTATCCTGGCCTATTTAGCCTTGAAAGTTGTCCGGCATTGGCGTGGGGAGTATCTTGCGGCCTGGGCTTTTGCAACGGTATATGCGATGACGGATGAATGGCACCAGTTATATGTTCCTGGACGGTCTGGAATGATTAGTGATGTGATGATTGATTCAACGGGTGCTTTTATCTTAATCGCGCTGGTATATTTGAGGGCGAGACTAAATCATGCTCCTAATTCAACCATTTCAGGACGAAAATAATTGCGGCGAGGATCAGCAAACAGGCAAGAGCTAAATTGATATTAAAGCGCTTGTTATACAGGAATCTCTTGACTTTCTTTTTAGCTCTTCGATAGATATTTTTCTTCTTCTTTATGCGGATCATGATAGAATAATAGCATCCTTTCCAATTTTACCTTAATCTTTATTCTTGTTTTTATCTGGCGGTTCCTGCCGAAAAGCCGGAGAAGATAAAATTTTAGGAGCTGTTGCATTTGTCCCTGCTGATCTTTTCCATCCGCAACGCCTTTCGTAAAAAAGCTGTGGCCGCCCTGGCGGTGCTCGGGGTGGCCTTTGGCTGTGCCCTGATGACCTTTCTTTTTTCCGTGGCGGCCGGGATGGAAAAACGAGTGGAAAGCACCTTCAGCAACCTGTCGGGCCGGATCGCGATTACGCAAAAAGGCTCTATGTTCGGCGGCCTGCTGCAGGGTATAGGCTCGTCCGCGATTCCGGTTTCCTATATTGATATCGTGCAGGATGTGCCGCATGTAACTAATGTGACCGGGCAGGTTACAAACATCCTGCGTCCGGCGGGGGCAGCGCTGATTATGCCGCTGTTTGGGTACGGTTCTACTGAAACCGGGACGGAAAGCGGCCCTTTTCAGAAAATAGTTGAAGGGGCAGCGCCGGCCCGTGACGATGAAGTGGTAATCGGCAAGAGCCTGCAGGAATATCTTGCTTTAATGAACGTTTTATATGAAACCGGCGGGGTCTATACTTTTGAGATCCCAGGTAAAGGTTTGACGCAAAACCTTAAGGTCGTTGGTGTTTACCGTACCGGTAACGAGCTGCTGGACGGCGGCGTCAGCGGTACGGAGAAACTGGCCCGGGATACCGGTGGCTTGAAGCCCGGTTACTTGTCGGCCATCAGCGCCCAGGTCGTGAGTATGGAAAACATCGAGGCGGCCGTTCAGGAGATTGAGCGGCGGCTGGCCGGAAAAAAGCCGGAGGTACAAGTCGTGGCGCCGCGGGAGCTGCTGGTCCCGCTGCAGCACGTGCTGCGCATCCTGGACCAGTTTTTCCTGGCGATCTCGCTGGTGGCGGTGGTGGCCGGCAGCCTTTTGATCATGGTGGTGATGCTGCTGTCGGTGGTCGAGCGCAGGCGCGAGTTTGGCATCCTCAAGGCCCTGGGCTGGACTCCCCGGGATATCACCTGCATGGTGCTGGTTGAGTCTGTAGCCTTAAGCCTGGTTGGCGCGGCAATCGGGGTGGCCCTGGGGTGCGGTGGACTGGTTGGGGCTAAAGAGTACCTGGCCATCGACATCGGCGGATTGGACTTCAGGATAACCGCGCTGGTTTTTGCCTGCGGTGTGCTGGTCGGCACGGTGGGGGGCCTCTACCCGGCCTGGCGGGCCAACCGTGCGGCGCCGGCGGAAATCATGCGCGGGGTCTAGATGGAAGGAGTTTGCCCTGGTGGATATATTGATTTCGGTTAAGGGTGTGGAGCGTGTCTACGGACGGGGTTCGTCCGCGGTAAAGGCGCTGGATATAGGGCGGCTGGATATTGCCCGGGGAGACTTTGTGGCTGTGACCGGACCATCCGGGTGCGGCAAGACGACCTTGTTGAATTTACTGGGCGCCCTGGATAAGCCCAGCCGTGGCCGGATCATGATGGCGGGGCAGGATATCACGGCTCTGCCTGAGACGGCGCTCTGCCGCTTCCGGCGGGAAAAGGTGGGCTTTATTTTTCAAGCCTATTGCCTGCTCCCCGCTTTGAATGCGCTGCAGAACGTGCTGGCGCCGGCTTTACCGCTGGGAACCGGACGGCGCAGGCGGGAGTACGCGCTGGAGTTGCTGCGCCTGGTGGGCCTGGCCGGGGCGGCAAAGCGCCTGCCCGGCGAGCTCTCCGGCGGCGAGCAGCAGCGGGTGGCCATTGCCCGGGCGCTGCTGCTGGACCCGGAGTTGATCCTGGCGGACGAGCCCACGGGGAACCTGGACTCGGTGAACGGCGAGGCCATCATTGGCCTGCTCAAGCATTTGAACGGGATGGGCAAAACGGTGCTGGTGGCCAGCCACGACCAGCGGGTAGCGGATGTTTGCGGCAGGAACATCAGGATGGTGGACGGGCGGATAGGCGGGGTGTCAGGGGGACGGGGTTGTTGACAACATTTCCAATGTTGTCAACAA
>CAZJGV010000210.1:0-4676 GCA_964545615.1 uncultured Pelotomaculum sp. | reverse complement strand
CACTGACGGTGGTTCCGTTTATGTCGTCCCGCCTGCTGACAGATAAAGTCATGGCAAGAAAAGGCGGGGGCAGCGGCTTCATCAGCAGCAAGTTCCACCGCCTGGGAGACTGGCTGGACGGTTTGGGCGAAAAGTATAAAACAGCAATCCTATGGGCCCTGGGCCACAGGCGCAGAGTCATAATCGGCGTGGTGGGCTTAATCGTTTTATCCCTTTGTATGCTCCCCCTGGTCGGCGCTGAGTTTCTGATTCCGGTAGTATTGCGGTTACGATCGAAGCAGACAAGGGATCAATCATTGAGGATGTGGACAAAATTGCCATGATAGCCGAGGAAAAGCTGCTCGGCAATCCTGCTGTCGACATCGTATATACCAGGATCGGCAGCGAAGGAATGATGTCAATTTCCGGCGCCCCATCAAATACAGCCACTTTCAGCGTCCAGCTGATCCCCAAAGATGAGCGGCCAGGGGCGGAACAGGTGGCTGAAGAAATAAGGCAGTCACTCAATGACATGTCAGGCGTTAAAAAGTCAGTAAGCATAAGCGAAGAGATGTCTATGGGCAGCGAAAGCGCCGTCCAAATCAACCTCCAGGGTGATGATCTGGATACCCTCCGGAGCATCTCCAAACAAATTGAAGGCATTGTGAAAAAGGTCCCCGGCACCCGTGAAGTAAAATCCTCAATAGAAGACGGAAATCCCGAGGTGCAGGTAAGGATCAACCGCCAGAGGGCCGCGTTTTTCGGGTTAACGCCCGCCCAGGTTTCCAGCGAAATCAAAACTGCCATTAGCGGCTCAGTGGCTTCAAGATTCCGCGTCGAGGGGGACGAGATCGATATCAGGGTAACCAGTACCGCAAATGAAACCTGTAATATGGAGACCCTGAAACAGCTTCAGATCCTCACCGCCCAGGGCATCAGCATCCCGTTGTCTGAAATCGCCAGTTTTGGATTGTCAACCGGACCGGTGCAGATTGACCGTGAGGACCAGTCCCGCCAGGCGACCATTTCCTGCGAATTGTTAAATAGGGATTTGAACAGTGTTACCAAGGATATTAAGGCAGAGCTCACGGATATTGTGCTCCCGGCCGGCTACACCATTGACTTCGGCGGGGCCAATGAGCAGATGGTGGAATCCTTTGGCAGCCTGCTGCTGGCCTTTATAATGGCGATCCTGCTCGTATACGTGGTCCTGGTGATACAGTACGAGTCCTTCAGAGACCCGTTTGTGATCCTGTTCTCCCTGCCCGGCGCGGTGATCGGGGTTATTTTTGCGCTGCTGCTGATGGGGAGAAGCTTCAGTGTCCCGGCGTTTATCGGGCTGATCATGCTGGTGGGGATAGCTGTCGCCAACGCGATTGTCTATATTGACTACCTGAAACAAATGATTGCTTCGGGCATGGAGCGGACCGCCGCTCTGGCAGAGACCGGCAGGGTCAGGCTGCGGCCGATATTGATGACGGCCCTGGCCACCATCCTGGCTATGAGCCCGATGGTGACGGGATTGGGGGAAGGCGGCGAGACCAATGCGCCGCTGGCTACCGTGGTTATCGGGGGTCTGCTGGCGACCACCTTTGTCACCCTGTTCCTGGTGCCGGTTGTTTACAGTATCCTTGATGACTGGAGTCTGAAGCTTAAGAAAAAACCGGCATCGAATATTGCAGAAGATACAACCCTGGTAAATTAAGTTCCACCGGAGGCAAGGGGACGGAGGCAAAAGAATCGTCCCCCTGCCTTCCCAAAGGCTAGCGGTTTGTCAGGGGGACGGAGTTGTTGACACCTTTTCACAATCCCCTGATACCCTGGCTCAAGTGTTTTTCATTTTCTTTAAAAGCAGCCTGTATTCTGTATCCAGGCGGCTCCGCTCCTGTTCATCTTTACAGTCTGCTATCTTACCGGCTAACTCGGATAGTTTAAGCTGGACAACCATATTCTCAATTTCTTTTTCTTTTTCATCGGGGGCGGCTCTCAAATCCCTGAAATATTCTTCTAAATGTCCCTCATACGTTTTTATAGCGCATTTTTCTATCAGCAGCACCCTGTCAGACACGTTGTTCAGAAATTTTCTATCATGGGATATGACCAGCAGCGTCCCCTCGTAGTCATGCAACACCGACTCCAGGGCTTCCATGGAAAGAACGTCCAGGTAATTGGTCGGCTCGTCCAGGATGATGAAATTGGCGCCGCCGGTTAAAACTCCAGCCAGCGATAGCCTTACCTTCTCTCCACCGCTCAGCTGCGCCACCTTTTTATAAACGTCGCCGCCCCTGAAAAGAAAGCGCGCCAGAACGGTCCTGAGCAATGACTCCGGCAGGCTGCTATTCTTGAGCACGCTTTCTAAAACAGTATCCCGGTAATCAAGATTACACGCCAGGTCCTGGTTAAAGCAGCCGGTTTTTACACCGGGGGCAAGCCTCACTCCCGGGCCGCCGCTGACGATCATGTTCGCCAGGGTCGTCTTGCCGCTGCCATTGGCGCCCACCAGCGCCGTTTTCTTGCCTCTGAATATTTCAAAACATGCATTGTTAAAGATGCGTTTGTTCCCGAAATACAGGTTTATGTTCTCCCCTGCCGCCACGGTCCTGGCAACAGGCTCGCCGGCCTCATTAATGCTAATTTTTATTTGAGCAAGCGCTTTTGGCTTTTCTTTAACCTCCATTTTTTCCAGCCTGGTTTCCGTGGCCTTAACCGTCTTGTGTAACTTTGCCTGGATTTCCGTAGAACTCCTTTTATGCAGGCGCGCTTCAGAGTTGCCCATCCTCTTGGGCGTCTTTCTGATCTTTTTAACCTTGCCGCGCCGCTCGACCAGCGTCTCCTCAAGCCTTTTCTTCTCCTGAACATACTGCTGGTATTCAAAAAGCTGCCGCTCAAAAGCAGCTTCCCGCTGCCGCAGGTAGGATGAGTAATTACCCTGGTAAACCAGCAGTTTAGCGTCCCGGATCTCAACAATCTTGTGGCACAGACGGTCAAGTAACTCCCGGTCGTGGGAAACCAGCAGCATGGCTCCTCCGAAAACCGCCAGCTTGTTTTCCAGCAGCCTTATCCCCTCCAGGTCCAAATTAGACGTGGGCTCATCGGCAAAAATAAGGCCGGCGCTTTCATCTAAGCTGGCCGCGATCTTCAGCCGCGTCTTTTCGCCCCCGCTCGCCTGGTCCCCGGCTACGTCGCTGACCATGAACTCCCGGGCTAGTTTCCGGTCAGGGTCAACATCAGGGCTTCCCTCCTGTCCGATGTAGGAAAACCGGGTGCGGAGCGCCAGGCTGCCCTCGTCAGGAGAAAGGCGTCCCGCCAGAAGATCCAGCAGCGTCGTCTTGCCGGCGCCATTGGCGCCGACGATGCCTATCTTTTCTCCATAATAGACTTCCAGATCGTCAAACTGGACGATTATCCGGTCCCCGTAAGATTTTTTAATATTATAAGCATGCAAAACCAGCAAAAAAATCCCCCCGAACATTTATTCTCGGGAGGAGCATCCTCGTCAAACCCGTAAAAATAATTAGTAAAAAGAAAACTTCCTTACAGCAATGCTTTAAGAACGTTCTTAATACGGGTATATTTAATACAAGGCGAGGATAACCCATCCCAGAACAGAATTGCCCCAGCAATTCGCAATAAATTGTTTGTTCCAGAATTAGCTGTTCCTCATTCCTTCTTACCCGTCCCTTTCTTCAGCTTACAACAATATACTAACAGAACTTTTTTAGAAATTCAATCTTACTGTTCCTTATTACAAGCGTTTTTCAATAAAGGCTGCTCTTCAACAATTCAACAATTCAACAACTGGCACTATTATTTCACTCTAGGACGGCATATATTTCTAACATACTAATGCAGTCCGGGAGGTTGTTGTCCCATGTATGGCAAGGTGAAAGTAAACGGCGTTGTATTCAATGCCTGCTGCACCAGGCCAGGCTATGCCGGTGGATATATTATATTTCGTTTTTTCAGTGTCCTGGTTTGTAAGAACTGCGGGGAAACTATTGCACCCTGGGGGTACGTCAGGGGGTGGATATTCAAGCTGCTTTTCCACCCTTTTTGGAACGGCAAGGTTTATGTCTGCGCCTCACAGGTTTCTAAAAGTGACATGGAAAGGATATTGCGTTTTAATAGAGATTAGTTGTGTCAACAACGCCGTCCCTGACACCCCGGCGCCCTTACTCAAGGACGGACACTTACGTAAGTCAGCCATCGCCAGTCTGGCCTGCTTGCGCATACCGTTAACCCATTTATCCAGTTCGCTTTGGTATGATTCAACCGGAAAAGAAAACACCACGTCGAAAAAACACAGCTTGACACCGGGTTTGAGCATATGGCACATACGCTTAAGAGCAACAGCCTTCCAGATATCCGGCAGGTGATGAAGCGCGACTACGGAAATAACGCGTCCCAGGATCTTCTTTGTGTCCGTAGATCAGGAAACCCGCGCAGCATGTCTCAATATTGCTTAGCCCAGCTCAAAACTGGTTACACCGTAAATCCGCAAAACAGGCAGTTCTGCCGGTTCACCTGTGTACATCCGCGCAGTTTCAAAAACCACCTGCATGTTATGCCTTTGCGCAAGGTCGACTGCCATGGCATTAACCTCGGGAACATCCAGGAAAACCGGCTTCCCGGGACATTGTGCCATGAGAGCGCCAAACAGGGTTTCAGCCAGGTCAGGATCATCGGCAAAAAGCGGC
>CAZJGV010000209.1:0-4681 GCA_964545615.1 uncultured Pelotomaculum sp. | reverse complement strand
AGCTGCCCATACTTTAGCGGTGTCATCTCTTTCTACGATAGCCCCGGTCGGACATACCAGTGAACACTGTCCGCACTGAACACATTCCATATCAGCCAGCTTCTCGTTGAAAGCCGGCGCAATCAGGGTGTCAAAGCCCCTGTTTCCGGCACAAAGAGCCTGTACTGTCTGCACGTTGGTGCAGACTGAAACACAGCGGCGGCAGAGGACACATTTACGAGGGTCTCTGATAAGGGCAGGGCTGGAGTCATCAACAGGATATTCCGTCTTCGCGCCATCAAAACGCACTTCGGTGATGCCGAATTCTTTAGCCAGATCCTGCAGTTCGCAGTTCTGGTTGCGGAGGCAGGTGAGGCACTCCATCGGGTGGTCCGAAAGAATTAACTCAAGGACTAATTTGCGGGCTTTGATAACCGCCGGGGTATTGGTCCTGACAACCATGCCCTCGGCAACCGGAGCCACACAGGATGGTATAAATGTTCTCGCCCCCTGCACTTCAACCATGCAGATGCGGCAGGCGCCGATAACGTTTAAGTCTTTCAGATAACAAAGAGTCGGGATCCTTGCTCCCACTTTTTGAGCGGCTTCAAGTATCGTAGTTCCTGCTTCTACCGCTACTTCCTGATTATCAATTGTTAAATTTATCATTTTCACATTTTCCCTCCAAACTCCCGTATTTTTCTACATTACCTTTTCAAAAAGCTGCGGGAGCGGCTTTTATTCCTTAAACTCACAAACGTTACAGCGGCACTTCTTCTCCTTGATATGCTCCTCATACTCATCCCTGAAGTACCTGATAGTGCTCAGAACCGGGTTGGGCGCGGTCTGGCCGAGGCCGCACAGCGCTGTTGCCTTAATCGTGGTGGCCAGTTCGATCAGAAGCTCTATATCGCCTTCTTTTCCTTGACCGTTGGAGATACCATCAATAATCTCATACATCCGCTTGGTGCCGATCCGGCAGGGGGAGCATTTGCCGCAGGACTCGTCCACGACGAAATCAAGGAAGAACTTGGCGATGTCCACCATACAGGTATCTTCGTCCAGAACGATCATTCCGCCGGAGCCCATGATCGCACCCAGTGCTCCGAGGGAATCATAATCAACCGGGGTGTCCAGGTAATCGGCAGGAATACAGCCGCCGGACGGACCGCCGGTTTGGACGGCCTTAAATTCTTTCTTCCTGGGGATGCCGCCGCCGATTTCAAAGACTATTTCCCTTAATGTGGTGCCCATTGGAACTTCGATGATACCAGTGTTGTTAATTCTGCCGGCCAGGGCGAATACCTTGGTGCCTTTGCTCTTTTCAGTACCGATGGCGGCATAAGCGTCAGCGCCTTTAAGAATGATCTCTGGAATATTAGCCCATGTTTCAACGTTGTTAAGAACCGTAGGCTTACCCCAGACACCGGCGTTGGCCGGGAAAGGAGGCCTGGGCCTCGGCTCGCCGCGCTTGCCTTCAATGGAGGTCAGCAGGGCGGTTTCTTCACCGCACACAAAGGCGCCGGCGCCAATTCTAATCTCAATGTCAAAATTGAAGCCAGCGCCTAAAATATCTTTGCCCAGCAGCCCGTTTTCACGTGCTTTTTGGATAGCGTAATCCAATCTTTCAATAGCCAGCGGGTATTCCGCCCGCACATAGACGTAACCCTGCTCCGCGCCGATAGCGCGGCCGCAAATGGCCATACCTTCGATAACACTGTGCGGGTCGCCTTCCAGAACTGACCTGTCCATGAACGCGCCCGGGTCGCCCTCGTCGCCGTTGCAGACTACATATTTGGGTGTCCCACCGGCTGCGGCGGTGAATCCCCACTTCATGCCGGTGGAAAAACCAGCGCCGCCACGTCCGCGCAAACCTGATTTCTTAACCTCTTCAATGATTTCTGAGGGCTGCATCTTGGTGAGGGCCTTGCCCAGCGCGGCATAGCCGTCATTGGCTATATAGTCCTCAATAGAAGTAGGATCTATATAGAAGTTGTTGCGAAGTACGACCTTCCTCTGTTTTGCGAACAGGTCGATATCATCAACCTTGGGAGTAGGTTCTTTTGCCCCGGGCGACCTGTACATTAAGCGCTGTACCTGGTTCCCCTTCATGATATGCTCCTCAACAATCGCCTCGGCATCCTTCGGCTTCAACCTGCGGTAAAAAGTTGCATCAGGATATACAATAGCAACCGGACCCATATCGCACGGCCCCATGCAGCCGGTAAGAATTATCTGAACCTGATCCGCAATACCGTTCTTGCTCAGGGCTTCCTTCATGGCTTCTACTACATCAAGGCACTTGGAAGAAATGCATCCCGCGCCACCGCACATCATGACGTGGGCTTTTTCAGTTGCGGACGGAACTCCCTCGCGAATTTTAAGAGCTTCCCGTCTATTTTCCTTAATCTTTGCCAGTTCGTCCAAAGACTTCACTTAATTACACCTCCGTTTAAATCCTCCAGCCATTTCTGAGGATATCCCTTTTCACTTGTTTGACAACCCCTTCAGGAAATCGACACACAGTTATTAACAGACCAGGGGACATCAAGCAGGCATTTAATTGTTACTACTCGTACTGTTCCAGCACTGCGGGAATAAGTTCCGGCTCCAGACGGCCGTGTACATCTTTACCGTCTACAATTAAAGCCGGAGCCAGGCCGCATGCACCTATGCAACGCACTAATTCTAAAGTAAACCGGCTGTCGCCGGTGGTCTGGCCGGGCTTAACATCAAGCAGCTCTCTCAGGGTCTTAACAACCATTTTGGTTCCCTTAACATAGCAGGCTGTTCCAGCACAAACGCTGATCTTATGCCTGCCCCTGGGGATCAAGGAGAAGAAGGCATAAAAGGTAATAACACCGTAAACCTCCTGAAGTGATACCCCCAACCCTTCAGCTATCTGCACCTGGACCCATTTGGGCAGATATCCCACAAGCCCCTGGGCCTTGGTCAGAACCTGTATCAATCCGCCGGGATTACCTCTGTACGGATCAATAATCTTATCCAGTTGTTTGGTCAGTTCGTCGTCACAACCACAATTGCACTCACATGCTACCACAAGTCTGTACCTCCCTTGCTTAATACCTTTAAAGTTGCCTCACTAAAAACCCTTACAAACCTCTACCATAAACATTAGGAAATCCGCCGTATGTTTTTTTCGATCACCTCCTTTACATGATCCAAGCTAAAATATAACAGAAAAAGTCATTTTCTTGAAATTCGGCATATATTATTTTTATCCTTCTCATTATATAAAAAATTTTCATTATTTAATTCAATTATTAAAAAAAATACATAGAAACAATTTATTTAAAATTTTCTACGTATTAGCATTAATTCTGATGGTAATTATTGAAATATTTGCACTTTTATTTTAAATCGCCTTAAAGGACTTCCTGGCAGCTATTACTGTTTGTTCTATTTCTTTTTCACCATGGGCCAGTGAAACGAACGCGGCTTCAAACTGCGATGGCGCAAGATAGACACCCTGTTCCAGCATCGACTTAAAAAAGGCGCCAAAATATGAAGTGTTAGACGAGCAGGCGGAAGCATAATCATTAACACTTCTGTCTGTAAAGAAAGCGCACAGCATAGAACCGACCCGGTTTAAACTTACCTCAACCCCGTTAGTCAATGCGGCTTCCCGCAGACCTTGCTCAAGGAACGCGGATTTTTGCTCCAATTTTTCGTAAATCCCCGGCTGTTTTAATATTTCCAGGGTAGCGATCCCTGCCGTTACCGCCAGCGGATTGCCAGCCAGGGTTCCCGCCTGGTAAACCGCTCCCGCAGGCGCCACACACTCCATTATCTCGCGTTTTCCGCCATAGGCGCCAACCGGCAATCCACCGCCGATAACCTTGCCCAGGCAGGTAAGGTCTGGGGTTATTCCGTATAGCTGCTGCGCCCCTCCGTAAGACACGCGAAAACCAGTCATCACTTCATCAAATATGAGGATGCTACCATACCTGCTGGTGAGACTCCTCAATCCTTCAAGAAAACCGGGTGCCGGTGGTATCACACCCATATTACCCGCTACCGGCTCTACAATCACTGCCGCAATTTCTTCGCCTTCTAATCTAAACACTTCTGCCAGGTTTTCCAGGTCGTTAAAGCCTGATATTATTGTATTCGCAGCGGACCCGGCAGGAATCCCGGGACTGGTAGGGATACCAAGCGTCAGCGCACCTGAACCGGCTTTTATTAACAAAAAATCGGCATGCCCGTGGTAGCACCCCTCAAATTTGACAATCTTGTCTCTGCCGGTATAACCACGGGCCAACCTGAGCGCGCTCATAGTAGCTTCAGTTCCTGAGTTTACCAGGCGGAGCATTTCCACCGACGGTACCGCCGCCGCAACCATGGCTGCCAGGACGGTTTCCATCCCTGTAGGGGCGCCAAAACTCGTCCCCACATCGCTTAAGCACCTCTCCAGCGCCTCGACCACACGAGGGTGCCGGTGGCCCAGGATCAGCGGACCCCAGGATCCAACGTAATCTATATATTCATTGCCGTCTTCGTCATAAATTTTTGCGCCTGACCCACTTTTGATAAAAACAGGGTTTAGGCCAACCGACTTAAAAGCTCGCACCGGGCTGTTCACGCCGCCTGGCATGAGTTTTTGCGCTTCTTGGAAGAGTTCAATGGACTTGGTAAATCCCTTATGCATTTGGCTCGACAACTCCTTTTGTTTAAGTCGATA
>CAZJGV010000208.1:1793-4748 GCA_964545615.1 uncultured Pelotomaculum sp. | reverse complement strand
CCTTGATTTCTTCCATCAGATTTAACACAAAGCGGAGGTTGTGAATAGTGGTAAGGCGAATACCCAGCACCTCTTTGGCCTTGATTAAATGTCTGATATAAGCGCGGCTGTAATGGCGGCAGGTGTAGCAGTCACATTCGGGATCGAGCGGCAAAAAATCATGCGCATAATCAGCATTGCGCACCACCAACTTGCCCCGCCGGGTAAAAACAGAGCCATTGCGGGCAATCCTGGTGGGCAGGACACAGTCGAACATATCGATACCCCTCACCACTCCCTCCACCAGACAGTCGGGAGATCCTACTCCCATAAGGTAGCGGGGTTTTTCAGCGGGTAAAAACGGCACAGTGTGATCAAGCATTTCATACATTAAATCTTTTGGTTCGCCAACACTTAATCCGCCAATAGCGTAGCCGGGAAAACCGAGGCCTACCAGATCTCGCGCGCTCATCTCGCGCAAGTCCGCGAATGTACCACCCTGGATGATGCCGAAAAGACCCTGATCACTCCTGCTGTGCGCCGCTGAGCACCTCCTGGCCCAGCGGCTTGTCCGCTCCAAAGCTTCCAGTGCGTATTCCCGGGTGCAGGGATACGGCGCACACTCGTCAAAAGCCATGGCGATATCTGAACCCAGCGCCATCTGTACCTCCATAGCTTTTTCCGGACTGAAAAAGTGTTCTGAGCCGTCAATATGAGACCGGAAGGTGACTCCTTCCTCCGTTACCCGGCGCAGGGGACCCAGGCTGAAAACCTGAAAGCCGCCGCTGTCGGTCAGTATAGGACCGGACCAATTCATAAACCGGTGCAGTCCCCCTGCCTCCCGGATCAGCTCATGGCCTGGCCTCAGATAAAGATGATAGGTGTTGCTTAAAATAAGCCTGCCGCCCACTTCCCGGACTTCTTCGGGAGTCATGGTCTTCACCGTAGCCTGCGTGCCCACAGGCATAAAAATAGGGGTCTCCACCGTCCCATGAGGCGTGTGCAAAAGACCCAGTCGGGCTAAGCAAGCTGAATCTTTCTGGACAAGAGTAAATCTTACCGGCATTAACTCTCCTCCATTAATATAACAGCTATTACCATTATAACGTTTTTTATCTTTTTTAATTCAAAAAGCCCCGTGAAAAATCCTCTATGAAGTCTTCTTTTTGCGCACGTACTTAAAATATACAAAGAGAAATATAATATAAAGAATTGCGGCCAAGGCGCCTTTTAAGGCCTCAGAAATGGGAAGAGCAAGTACAACAAAACCCAGCACAACTATTACCCAGATCGTCCAGGGCCATTTTCGCATTTCAACTTTGTTGGTTTCCTTTTTGTTGGTTTCATTCATTTTTTCATCACCGCTTTCAATGCTTCTACACTGTGCTAAAAAATTCCTTCATCAGATAATCAACATCGCGTCCCCGAAACTAAAAAACCTGTAGCGCTCCTGTACAGCTTCACTGTAAGCCGCCAGGATTTTTTTCCGCCCGGTGAAAGCAGATACCATCATTAGCAGGGTAGATCTGGGCAGGTGAAAATTGGTCACCATCCCGTCAACAACTTTGAACTTATAGCCAGGGTAAATAAATATTTCAGTCCAGCCGGATCCCGGGCTAACCCTTCCGTCAACTGCTGCGGCGCTTTCCAGGCAGCGGGTGGTGGTAGTGCCGACGGCAATTATCCTACCGCCGCGGTCCCTGGTTTTAGCTATTATCTCCGAGGCCTCCCGGGAAACCTCGTAAAACTCCGCATGCATCCGGTGCCGTCTGATGTCTTCCACTTTTACCGGGCGAAAGGTACCCAGCCCCACATGCAAAAGCACTGGTACAACGGCAACATCCTTATCCCTGATCCGGCTGAGCAGTTCATCCGAAAAATGGAGTCCGGCCGTAGGAGCGGCCGCTGACCCCGCCAGGCGTGCATAAACAGTCTGGTACCGGCACTGATCCAGAAGAGGCTTTCTGATGTATGGTGGGACAGGCATAAGGCCCACCCGATCCAGGATTTCTTCAAAACGCCCGTCGCAAGCAAACTGCAGCACCCTGCCGCCGTAACCGGTCTTTCCCAGGACCTCACAGGTCAGGAGCCCTTCTTTGAAAACCAGTCTCGTCCCCACCCCGATCTTCTTGCCAGGACGAACCAGCGCTTCCCAGCACCTGTTGTCCAACTGCTTCAGCAGCAGCGCCTCCACGCGGGCGCCCGTGCCTTCTTTTACACCCAGCAAACGGGCCGGTATTACTTTAGTGTCGTTTATGACCAGGGTGTCTCCCGGCTTCAAGTAATCAATCAGATCCGTAAACCGGCGGTGCTCAAATTCCTCCCTGTCTGTCCGCACAACCATTAACCGCGAAGCGCCCCTTTGCGCCGCCGGCTCCTGGGCTATTAACTCCTCGGGAAGGGCATAATCAAAATCAGATATCTTCATATGTGTCATCATCTAAATTAATTCCTGTCAGCGACCGTAGTCTTTAGCAAGTATCGTCCCGGTGTAATAGTATTTCAAAATATCCTGGTAATTATAACCTGCCTCGGCCATACCCCGGACTCCATACTGTGAGATGCCCAGGCCGTGGCCCCAACCACTCCCGGTAAAACTTACACCGGTTAATTTTTTGTTTTTATCATATTTTTTGACAAACGTAAAAAGCGCGCTCTTAAGTCCCAGGGCAATCCTTATATTATCCGCATTGTAAATCTCAACAGTGAGAGGTTCCCCGGCCGCTCCTTCCCCCTTGACAGCGATTTTTTTAACCCTGGCCCCGGATGATGTGCGGTCCAGTTCCTGTAAGTCAGTTACTTTTCCAAATTTATAGCCCGCACCGTCCAGCTTATCCTTGAGCTGATCAACAGTATAGTTAACACGCCAGTTATAGTAAGCTTCATTCTTGTCGAATGGGTCAGCTTTCCATCTTAAATAAGGCAGCTTTTCCAGCCAGATATCCTCGGAATTCTCCGTAAATCCGCCGCTGCTGG
>CAZJGV010000208.1:0-1783 GCA_964545615.1 uncultured Pelotomaculum sp. | reverse complement strand
AAGGCGGCGACCAGACTTCCCCCGCTGAACAAAACTATGCCGCTGGTATCCTCAACAGCCTTATTTGTCGCCGGCGACTCAGCGTCGTAACCGCCGTATACCTGGGAGGACATGTTACAGGTAACATTATAACTTGAACCCCTGGTTGCCTCGACGCGCTGCAGCGCGAAGTTACGCGCCGCCACAGCCTGTGTTTTCAAGGCCTCGGCAGGCCATGAAGCAGGCATTTCCGAAGCCACAACCCCACGCAGGTAATCTTCGATGTTCAGTTCATTTATTACGGTAAGCCTGCCGCTCTCCACCCGGAACTCTATACTCCCGCGGTATCTCTTGCTGCCGTCGCTGCCGGTATAAGAAATCAGGTTCAAATCACTGTCGCCGGAAAGCGTGATTTTTCTCACAGCTGTCCGTACGGACGGGCTGGCCACGGTATCTAAGGAAACCTCCCGGCCTGACCCATTTATAACACTCAGTTCGTCGTTCAAGGATCTATAGTTTTTTTCTCCTTCTCCATTAAGAATAACGGCGGCACCCGCGGTAACTTCCCGGACCATTACCGATCCGGAAAAAGGACCGTAATTTTTGGCTGGTCCGCGAACCTTAATCATGCCGCTTTTTATTTTTACCTGCCAGGTTTCACCCTTACCCAGTCGTAAAAGCGGCTTACCGTTTGACTGGTCAACCAGCTCATAATTACCCGTTGTTTTAAATGACGCTCCCTCAACTTTATTGTCCAGCGCTACCCGGACGTTCCCTTTTGCTGTGTCCGCCGTGGCATCCATTTTACAAACCAGAGAAATAAACACCAAAAGGCTGAAAACAATGATGGTATTTAATAATTTCACATTTTATCCCCCATTGGTAATTATAACCGCGACCTTTAAAATTCGCCGGCAGAGCAGGTCTTTCCTTCTACAAAAAATAAAAACCGGCGCCTTTAGCGGCTTACCGGCGAATAAGATTCAGAATAACAGTCAGCAGTATACTTAGAATAATGCAGGTAACCAGCGGAAAGTAGAAACTGAAATTTCCTTTCTGAATAAAAATATCTCCAGGCAGGCGGCCGAGTCCGAACAGCTTGCCGCCTACAACCATAATCCCTCCCAAAAGCACCAGAAAAGCACCCAAAAATATAAATAATTTTCCTACAGCGTCCCACATAATCCCTCACTCCTTTTTCCGGGGCCGCAGGTACCGTTCTTTTTCACTATATATACACCCGCAGTACTGCTGGCGGTACATACCAATTTTTTTCGAAAGATCAGTGGCCGCTTTATAGCCCGGCCTGAAGTCCTCGTAATAAAAAGGTACACCATACTTGTCGGCAGAGGCCTGGCCGATCTCCCGGATCAGTTCGTGTTTCTGATAAGGGCTGACCAAAAGTGTGGTGCTAAACCCTTCGAAGCCACCTCTTTTAGCCACACGGGCAGTCTGGTTCAGGCGCATGGCGTAGCAAATAAGGCAGCGGCGCGATTCCCTGTGCGTCACCCCCTGGAGAAACTCTTCCAGGCGGTATTCCTCATCAATGATTACTTTCAGATCGATTTCGGCGGCGTATTTTTCCAGAGCTTCCCGCCGCCGCGCAAACTCGGTATAAGGGTGAATATTGGGGTTATAAAAATAGCCGTAAACATCCATTCCTTTCTCTCTTAAAAAGTCCACGGGGTAAATCGAACACGGGCCGCAACAGGTATGCAGCAGAATTTTCATAAGATGACACCTCCTTGCAAAATACAGGGGGGAAGCAGGGGGACGGTTCTCTTGCTTCCTCTGGAGGAAGCAA
>CAZJGV010000207.1:4562-4837 GCA_964545615.1 uncultured Pelotomaculum sp. | reverse complement strand
AGGGTTTGCACGATGGCGCTCCGGGTACTCTTGCTCTGGTATAGTTTCTCGCGATACATGTTATTATCGGCTTCTTTGTAAAGATCCCGCAGACCGAGTGACTTTTTGGTGGTCGCAAAACCCACGGAAAGACTCAGAAGCAATGCGGGATTTGCGGCATTGTAGCTCTCCACGGCATCAAGAATCCTGTTGAAGGTCCTTTCGACAGCGATTTGGCCGCAGTTAGGGAGAATAACGGCAAACTCATCGCCGCCAATCCGCGCTATGATATCGCT
>CAZJGV010000207.1:1834-4552 GCA_964545615.1 uncultured Pelotomaculum sp. | reverse complement strand
GACATTGGCGGCAGCTATGAGCAGCGCATCCCCGCTGTCGTGACCGAAGGAGTCATTAATAATTTTAAGTCCGTCCACATCACATACGATAATACTTGCCTGTTCAAAACCTCCGCTCTCTAAACGTTCAATTTCGTTCTCAAAGCAGGTGCGGTTATAAAGACCTGTAAGAGGATCGCGCAGGCTAAGGGTCTTCAGGCGCTCCTCCATCTGCTTGCGCTCAGTTATGTCGATAATGATCCCCCGCAGGCCGGCCAGCCTGCCATCTTTGATAACGGAACTAGAATGCACCATAATGGGGATAGTGAAACCGTCCTTCCTGCGTACCGTGTATTCAGTAATACCTATCTCTTCCCCGTTCATTTTTCTCATAATATTGTGGGCTGCCCTTGCCCGATCTTCAGGAACAAGATAATCTAAAACCCTGATGCCTTTCTCAAAATCATCATTGGTGCAGCCGAAAAAATCATAACAATTGTTGTTTCCGTATATGACTATTCCTTTTTCATTCGTTTCAAAAACAACTTCCGGCAATGAATCGGCCAATTCACGATATTTCGCTTCACTAGCCTTAATTTTTTCCTCAGCCCTCCAGCGCTCCGTGACGTCGAGCACGGCCATGACTGTCCTTCCGTCCTCCAGGTAAGTCGGCCTGAACTCGATTTCTTTTAAAGAACCGTCCTTGCAGGTGACCGTAAAAGTCATGACACCAACATGATTTTCGTTATCTGCCATCCATATGTTTTGAACTTTCTTCCTGTAGGCCGGGTCCGGAAAAAACCTTAGGCAGATCTCACTTACTGTGGAAATGTCCTTTAAGGGATAGCCCAGCATATCGGTCATGGCAACGTTTTGGTGGATCACATTCCCGTTTTTATCTATAAAAACCACGCCGCAGGGGAGGCTTTCAATTATGGTTGAGAAGCCGCTTTTCTCTTTTTCCAACAGTTCTTCCGCTCTCTTTTGCCCGGTAATGTCAATCAACTGCCCCAGAATAGCCGGACGACCACTATAATCAATCAGTGAAAAAAAGCCCCTTAAGTAGAGCACTTCCCCGTCACGGTTAAAGGCCCTGAACTCGTAAGAGTCCGGCACATCTTCCCCGGCCAGGCGGCGCCTTGCGCTGTCCACTACTCTGGCTCTGTCTTCGGGGTGAATTCGCTCAAAGAAAGGAATTTCGCACAGCTCTTTTTCACTAAGACCGGTCAAACGGGTCATCCCGGGGTTCACCGCACGCAGCGAACCATCCTGATGGATAAATACTGAAAGGGGTGAAGTATTAAAAATTTGGGTGTAATCCAAAGCGGCAACAACCATTATTTGCCTCCATTAAAAGTATAGTTAATTAATTACTCCAACAACTATCTATATCCTTTTAATGAAAAATATAAAATATAATGGCTGCTGGATTTTTAAAGGATAAAAACGGGGTAGGACTGCCGATTTCCCTTTGGCGCCCTACCCCGTTTTATTACCTGAACAATTTTTTTAGTTAACGATACCCACCTTAAGCTTGATTATTTAACAAGGATCAATACCGGTACACGACTGCCAGGGGCACGTTTTCAGGCATCTGGTCAGGCTCGACAGCATATACAACACCGCCGTTCAGAATCGTATGCACCGCCGCAAGGTCGAGCAGGTCGCCGTTCCCATGTTCCGCCACCGGTTTTAGCTCAACTTCATTGATGTCAGGATCAAAAGTGCCCCATAACTGGCGCCCCGTGACAACAAACAAAATGTCAACACGTCCGTAATAAGCTGCCGGGACTATTTCTTTAACATCATTGGAAGTCAGCCCTGTTCCCGCCATCCGTCTGTACAAGTCAACCGCCTCTTGCCGGGCTTTTAAAAAGTGAGGTCCGACAACAGCCCAGGCCCGCTCATACAATTCCTCTGTTTCCATCCTGTCAGGGTTGCCTTCGATTCCTTCCTGGAGCAGATAAGGATAATTGTTAGCCTCTTTGTATATTGAGAAAAGATAGCTTACTCCTGCCAGAAGCAGCGGTACTTGCCTGTCCCGGAGCAGTCCTCTCAATCCCCGGTCGATCTGCTGGAAATACCGCAGAATATTCGCTTTGGCGCCATCTGCTACAGCGTGGCCGTGAAAAATTGATGTCCCTGGTAAACCGCTGTGAGCCTGGCGCTGTTTTTCTAAATCATCATACCCCATAGCAGCGGCAATACTCTGTGGTATTCCTTCGAGTTCCAAATCGATCTCGTTGATTCTTTGGTTCACACCCTCAAAAAGCCTGACCCTGTTTTGACTGAGAGCCAGGATGTAGAATCGCACCGCGGAAGCCGGCAGGCGGAGTAAGGGCTTGACATTAAAGCGGTCCGTCACGACCAGGAGTTCTTCAAAATCAAACGGCAGGCGGTAGTAGCGAAAGGTGTTAGGGGATAGAAAAAGGGCAATACCGTTGCTCTGGCGCCAAAAAGGACCATCCAGCAAAAGCTTCTGGGCAGGTTCAAGCAGTTCCTTGGCTTCTGGAGAACGCAGACCGGCTGCCACGAGGCGTTCCTCAGCTTCCCTGAGCATGTTTTTAAAACGGATCGGGTTTTGTTGAGACTGCACTCCTCCCCTGAGGGTGGGCATAAAAATTGATACACACGGACCTTCGGATTTTTCCATCAAAGTCTTTAGCTCATTTCTGGTAAATACATTCATGCTGCTTCTCCTTTCGTAATTATGATTTAGACAGGCTCTCCAACTATTGC
>CAZJGV010000207.1:0-1811 GCA_964545615.1 uncultured Pelotomaculum sp. | reverse complement strand
TGACCGCGTTGCCAAACCGGTCTATTTTTACCTGAGCGTCAAAATTTTTTAACTGCTCTATTTCCCTGCCCTGACCTTCCTCTACATAGTAGCTTTCGATGCCGTAGGTAACATGGTATTCATTTCTAATGCCATTATAATAATTTAATTTACCTTTGACAAAGATCTGATTGCTGTCCAGGCCGGGCTTGTCTAAGTATACGCCCGCCTCGTTCCAGTATTTCTCTCCCTTTTCAAGAACCACATAGACATTCTTGTTTCGAAGATCCTCGGAATTCAGATTATCACCTTTGATATATGATATATCGTATTCCAGCATCACATATTCACCCCTGAACACATCCCGCGGGTCTACCGGCGCGGCTTTCAACAGAACGGGAGTGCCGGCGGAGAGGGTATAATACCTGAAGCCAATCATGCTGAAAAGGAATAGAACTTGAAGACAAACAATAAGTCCGATTTTATAGTTCCTCTTCAAAAGAAGTCACCCCCTCCTTCTGCCAGGCCAGAAGAGCTTTCCTTCTCTGCCGCTCCATCAGCGCCCCGCTTACGACCAGCACGATCCCGCCGGCGATGAAGAACAGGGATTTGGGCAGGGTCTTCCAAAAAAAGTTAAAGTACTCTTCGAAGACGTACAGGTTAAAGGCAACCATGCCCAGGATGAAGTACAGGTTGCTCTGGGTCTGGTATGCGGAGATAATTACTGATAGAGCCCATATAAACATAAACAGGTTTAAAATGATCATTAAAGTTAATTCATTAAACGGCGCCAGCAGTATGATAAAAACAAGAGCGTCAACGGCCAGCCAGGCATAATTCTCTTTTACTAATTCTTTTAAATTGCTGCTGCGCCTGCTGACAGCATAAGCTCCCAAAAACGCCACGGCAATGTATAACACCCAGAACAGGACAAACCCGGCCCCACTGTGGCGCATTTCAATAAAATCGTGGGCGAAAAACTCTAAGGACATGATAAATAGTGCTGCTCCGGTTATCACCACGCCAAAAAGTTTATATATGAAAGGGAAATTCTTAATCTTTTCGTTGACGTGATGTTTGGACATATAAACATACGACGAACCAATCAGCAGCAGGACAAATGGTATTAAAGAACCAGCGGCGTCAAACCTGTAATTATCCGTTAAGAGCAGGTAGATTTCAGTGTTAATAAATATGATTAAACTGATTAGACTGATAACCAGCGCAAAAGAAGACCGCAGAGTATAAGTTAAATAAAAAACACCGCCAAACAGCATCATTGCAATGAATATTATTAACAGGGAAGATGACTGTTCCGCCAGCACCCATGATGCCAACAGCAGGGCGCTTAACCCCAAAGGCAGTTCTTCTCTTAAGATGAATGCGACCGGCAGGACTCCCAGCAGCCAGAAAAGGATGCCGTTGGGGAAATGGGCGTTAATATGAAAAATCTGCGCAATCAGCCAGATGCCGGAGCCAAACATGATACAGCCAAGCAGTGAAAGAGCCTGGCTCAACCTGGGATAATCTCTGTAAGTTAACTGCGAAGAAAGGTGAAAGAGGACCAGGGGAATAATAACCAGACTGATTTTCCCCCATTTGGGTATCAGCTGCCAGTTTGAGGCAAAGAACAGGATAATGCCTGTCCCCAGCAAAATTGCCCCCAACAGCAGCAAAATTGAGATCAGCTTGTTTTTATTTTCGGCTGGATATAGCCCTATTATCTGTTCTGCCTGGTCATTGCTGATGATCCCGCTGCTTACCCATATCTTGGTTTCTTTTATTAACCAGGCTATTTTGGACATTCTCTCACCTCTGATATACAGTCTATT
>CAZJGV010000206.1:0-4856 GCA_964545615.1 uncultured Pelotomaculum sp. | reverse complement strand
AGGCCATGAACGAATTTTTCGCGGCGTATACCGACTGGAAGCTGAAAGTCGCCGGCTACCGTTTCCCGGGCATCGCTATTTCCTTCGCGGCCATTTTTTTAACCATCATTTTCTATATCTCTCAGCGCTGGACCCAGGAATCAGCTGCCAGAACCGCTGCTTCTGAGCGGAGGCTCAGGACCATATTTGAAAGCGCGCCGGAGGCCATATGCATTATTAATGCCGGTACCCGCCAGATTCTTATGGAAAATCCTTTTATGTCTTACTGGTTGAACTACAGGCCGGTGGAACTGAGAGAACTAACTTTGGACCAGCTGCTTGAGTCAGATGCTGCTGTTGGAGTCCGTGAGCATATCAAAAGTATTGTCAAAGAGAACAAGGTTATTACCGGTGAATACCTCTGCCGGAAAAAGGACGGAGGGTTAATCGATGTTGAAGTCACCGGGGTGGGCTTGTTATACCAGGGGAAAAATTGTGTACTGGTGTTTATCCATAATATCAGTGACCGCAAGCGGGCTGAAGAGATTCTGCGAGCTTCCAACCAGCAGCTGCTGGATATTATTGAATTACTTCCTGATGCCACGTTTGTAATCGGGCGTGATAAAAAGGTTATCGCCTGGAACAAAGCCATGGAAAAAATGACTGGGGTAGGCAAGGAGGAAATCCTGGGACGGGGAGGCTATGTCTACGCCGTGCCTTTTGGCGGCAAAGCGGTCCCGATGCTGATCGACATGATCATTGACCATGAAGAAAAAACAGAGTTGTGTTATGAAGAAATCAAGAAAGAGGGATCTGTGATCTATGCCGAGCTTTTTGTCCCCTCGTTCCACGGTGGTGAAGGCGCGTTCTTATGGTGTAAGGCTTCGCCGCTCCTGGACAGTGACGGAGCACTGATTGGCGCTATTGAATCCATCCGTGACATATCAGAGCGGAAACAGGTGGAGAAGATACTCCAAAACCTCACCAATCTGGATGGCCTGACCGGTATAGCCAATCGCAGGCACTTTGACGCGCATCTGAGTCAGCAGTGGAGAATCGCGACGCGCCAGGCGCTGCCGTTATCCCTGATCATGTGTGACATAGATTATTTTAAGGACTACAATGATACCTACGGGCACCTTTGTGGCGATGACTGCCTGAAAAGAGTGGCCGCTACGCTGAACAAGGCTATCAACAGGCCGGGCGATATGGTGGCGCGGTATGGCGGTGAAGAGTTTGCTGTTGTCCTGCCGGGTACGGACGCCGGCGGCGCTGTGATGATCGCGGATATCATGCGCAAAAGAATTGAAGAGCTTGCCATTGCACATATAAATTCAAAACATGGCGGGCTTATTACCATAAGCCTGGGAGTAGCCACTATTATACCGGGCAAGGGGTCTTCGACGGCGGCACTGATTTATGCGGCTGACCGGGCGATGTACGCGGCAAAAAGAGACGGCCGCAACTGCGTAAGAACTGCCAGAAGCATATTGTGATCGTGTAAATACTATTTGATTATAACTAATTCTTGCCGGGAAGCAAAAGTATCCGATAATTCCTCCAGCTCATACAGCAGGGGGAGTTCTTCTTTTTTAGTGTAAACAGTAGTGTGTCCTCTGTACACACACCCGTCCAGCAGATTCTTGCCCTGGTAGTCGTAATGACCGTAGATCCGGCAGAAATACGGCCGAACAGGGTAAATCGAGCAAAGCAGGCCTGTCTGAAAAGGGCACTGTCCCTCAACATTACCCCATATTTTAACAACCACGTTATTGGCAAAATCCAGGAATTTTTTTAGCGAAGATTCATTGTTGACGTACCTTTTGATGTTTTCCAGTTCCAGTGGGTAAATTCTGAGCATGGATGCTTTGATACAGCATTCACCACAGGTTCCGCAGGCCTGTTTAGATGGCTGCAGAACCTGATCCAGTTTTTCGTAGAATTCCGTAAGATCATGCAGCATTGTTACCATAAAGCAATCCCTCCCGTGCGGTAAGGCTCCTTTTTCCATGGTACCACATGATGGGGTAAATTGTAACGAATTACATTGCAGAATTTTCAGACAAAATTCGCCCTGAAATGTAGAGGGGTAATCTAGTGGATCACATCATCCTTGTCCCTGGCAGCCTCCAGCAAAGTTTTTTCCACTTGTTCAAACATTTCACCCACAATTTTTGTTGTAACCTGCTTGAATTCACCTGGCAGGTAATCCGGCGGTTTTGGCCCTGCTTCTGAATTATCAGCAACCTGCCTGGACTCACCAGTGTCTGATGAAGGCTCAATGTTTACAATGGGCTTCACTGCGACTGTCCCTTGCGGGGATTCCGCCAGCAGTCCATTAAGCCCTAGAAAGCAGTCCGCCGGTGATCTCTTCGTGAGATCGAAGGCAGCAAAAATATCTCTTGCCGCTTTGCAAGTTAGAATACAGGTTGCGGAGCCCTGACTTGCACCGGCGTTATCATTTGCAACCCAGCCGTTAAAGCCGACCCACTGGATGTGTCTGGCCGGAATCGCGCTAAAGACTATATGCAGCGCGCTCAGAGTGATTTGCAGGAGGATTGACTGGTAAAAGATGTCAAACTCCTGCTCGTCCATTTCAATTGCAACTATTTCTTCCGCTTCCTTTTCATACTGATGGCTGATAGCGCGCGGCAGTTCAAGATAGCCGGGCAGTAAACTATTAATAACCAGAAGCTTTTCCTCCGGCTGGCATATAATGTCAAAGGCAGTTTTAATAGAATCAGGAGTGATTATTTGATTAAGGGCTATTCTGGCAAAGCTTTCGATAGCTGCGGCATGTCCCTTTTCAAAATCAAGCTGGAGTTGTTCAACCTTACTGTTATAAGCCGACTGCTCGGCCAGGTAAGCTGTTCTCTTTTCTTCGTATGCAGCCCGCCGGGCATCTTTTTCTTCTTCATAAAGCTTCATTTTTATTGCATAAGCTTTTTTGGCATCGTTTTCTTTTTGCAGCCGCCTGTTTTTGACCGAAGAAAACAAAATCTCAGATAAAAAACTTTTTGGCGGCACACCTGTCTCGGCGGCAACTTGCTTGTACAGGGGAGCAGGACTTTTAAAAACAAAGGGGGGAAAGGGCTTGTCATTGTATAAAGACGGCCAGTCTATCTTAGAGCCGGCGGCAAGGTTGGCTTTGAGGATATTTTTACAACCTTTTATAAATAGTTCGGATTGTTTTGTGTCGAATTCGGCCAACTGCTTTAAGTCATCAATATTGTCTCTTTTCTGTTGCATCAGCTCCAGCCTGTCCCGGCGTGCCAGCATGGTTTGCGTCTTGATCTGTATTTCCGGCAGGGTTTTACCATAAGTTTTTTCAACATCTGAGATTGTTTGATCAAGCTCTTCGTTCACTTAGCTCCCACCTTTCCAATTAAAATTTAGCTTAACACAAGATCCATTATTAAGATATATTACTTCCTTTATTGTTGGCAAATCATTTTCACTTAAACCCTGTTGATTTAGAGCAGCCGCCGGGCATATAATATTATCTGCGGGATGGTGGGACGGCTGGTAAGGTTCTGTTTTTTCGTTTAAAACACCCCTGCGGGTGTTTTTGTGTTCATGCGCTCACTCCTGCCGCAAAAAAAGTCGAAAACAAGATATAGCGTAAGCTATAGGTATATATGAAGTCTTATCGGTCAAAGACATAAAAGGAGAATATACCTATGGCCTGAAGCCTATGTCTTACGACAAAGTATGCCTGTTGCAGGTGGCCCAAAGCCGTATTATCATTACTGAGGCGGATAATACCGGGGCCAGGATTATGGAGAACGAAGTGGAAAGGGATTATCTCCATGAAGGATAGCTGCAGAGTTAAGATTTGCGGGATTACCAACCTAAGTGACGCCGGGCTGGCGGCAGGTGTGGGAGCGGATTATATCGGAGTTGTGATTGAGGTTGCGTTTTCACCACGTTCCATGGGGATAAACGAAGCGAGTCCTCTTTTTGCGGCTACCCCGCTGCCCGCTGTGGCGCTGGTCCACCAAATGAAACCGGAAAGACTCGAGGAACTGCTGCTGAAGCTGAGGCCTTACGCGGTTCAGTTCCTCAGCCCGGAGGGACCTGAATGGGCCGTTCGGTTGAAAAATTTACAGCCTGGCCTGCAGATCTGGCAGTCCCTGTTTTTGCCGGCAGGTGGTGAGGTAGCGGCCGGCTTTGACTATGAGACCCTGGCCTTAAAAACCGCGCGGTGCCAGGAAGCCGGAGTAGATGTGGTCTTATTTGACACGGCGGCGATAGCAAGCGGGAAATTCGGGGGAACCGGGCTGACAGGTGACTGGGATTTGGCGGGGAGACTGGTAAGAGAAGCGGCGCTGCCCGCTTTTTTGGCCGGTGGGATTAACCCCGGCAATATCCGCTGGGCGGTGGAAGCGGTGAGGCCTTTTGGTATTGACCTTAGTTCCGGGGTTGAGGAATACCCGGGCAAGAAGAGCCTCTCCAGGCTCAAGGCTCTGATGGAGGCGCTGAACGTAACACGGGGTGAGCATGGTTAATATAAGAGTAAATTTCTTACTCTCGCCGGCGTCTGCTCCTGCGGGAGTAAAATTTAATGAGATATGCAACTAAAATATTTTTGTGTTAAAATACGACTATGTGTAAACAAGAGGATCAAATTTTGGTGGCAAGCCCGGGAGGGGAATGGTCCTACCGCTGGTTGATAGGACTTGTAAATTTCTTACTAAGTTTTGCTATCCAGAGTTCTATTATCTTTATACCGCTGCTGGGGGCACAACTGGGCGCCTCTGATTTACAGGTGGGTTTAATTGGCTCCTTTTATGGGGTCGCTTTTTTATCATCTTCGCTGTACTCAGGCTGGAAAGCAGGCGGCCGGGGCAGGCGTGTGGTTGTGGGGGTGGGGCTGT
>CAZJGV010000205.1:0-4899 GCA_964545615.1 uncultured Pelotomaculum sp. | reverse complement strand
CAAATTCAAGCCCGTCGATTAATTCCTCCTCCTTAAAACCCATCACGTCCATGGACATGGTGCAGGCGATCATCTTCACTCCCAAAGCCCGGGCCGATTCCATCAGCTCTTGAATGGTGTTTACCTGTTTCTGCTTCATAATGCTTTTCATCATAATGGCTCCGATTCCGCCAAAGTTCATTTTGGAAAGTCCCAGTTTCCCCGCCCCGCGCGGCATCATCCAGCCGAACATGGCTTCCAGGAAGCCTTTCTTAGTTCTTATCTTTTCCGGCTTTCTCAGAATGTTGAGACCCCAGAAAGTAAAGAACATAGCCACTTCATTACCCATAGCAGCGGCCCCGTTGGCGATGATAAAGGAAGCCATAGCCCTGTCGAGGTCACCGCTGAACACTATAATGGTTTTTTTGTTTTCACTCAAGCTAACGCCCTCCCTTATCAATGCGACATATCAACACTTCTTGATCCTGGCTTTTATCACTCCACCTTCTTCTTCCAGGGAAAGCAGTTCATTTTTTGTTTTTTTGCACCAGGCGGTAATATCTTTTTTAAAGCCCTGGTCAGTTACTTCAATACATAAAATATCTCCGGCGGCACAGGATTGGGCCTCCTTGAAAATCTGCACAATGGGGCCGGGGCACTGCAAGCCTCTCGCATTAATATGTTTTTCAGCCATTTACAAATCCCCCCTATTCAGTTTCAAACGGGTAAGCGGTCATGCCGCCTTCCAGTATGCTTACCTTTTCAAATCCCAATCCTTTTAGTTTCAATGACGCCATGTAAGCACGCAGACCAAGCTTGCAATTTAGGATAATTTCCCGGCTGCGGTCCAGTTCTCCGGCGCGTTCAACCATGTGCCGCAAAGGAATGTTAACTGACCCTGGGATGGAGCGGACAAAGAACTCATTCTTAGTCCTGACGTCAACCAGCACAGCCCCGGCTTCCATTTTTTCTTTCAGGGCAAGTGGTGAAACACCGGAGAACCGGCCCTGCAGTTTATTGTTCATTACATGAGCCGCTACAATAGTTGAACTCAAAGCCATTGAAAACGGGGGGGCGTAGGCCAGGTCCAGTTTAGCCAACTGCTCGACAGTTGCGCCGAAAGTGATCGCCGTGACCAGTATATCCACCGGTTTATCCACCACTCCCTCGCCATAGATCTGTCCTCCCAGCACCAGGTGCGATTTCCGGTCCACTATAAGCTTGGTAACAATCATATGGCTGCCGGGATAGTAGTGAGCCCTGTCCTGAGCCGGCACCAGGACTGTCTCCACATCGTAGCCAAGGGCACTGGCGTCTCTTTCCGAAAACCCTGTTTTACCCACGTTTAGCTCAAACAGTTTTAAAATAGAAGTTCCCAAAACACCTTCCATAGTGTCTTTATGCGTCTTACCGGCAAAGTTAGTGGCGGCTACCCGCCCGGTTTTATTGGCGGTAGAACCCATGGGATACCAGACCGGCCTGCCGCTAATCAGGTTTATGTTTTCTGCGCAGTCACCTGCGGCATAGATGTCCTTAATATTGGTCTCCATTCTCTCGTTAACCGCTATGGCCCCGGTGGCTCCCAGTACGACGCCGCATTCCACGGCCAGATCCACGTTCGGCCGCACGCCCACGGCCAGCACCACCAGATCGGCCTCAAGCGTACCGGCGTCTGTGATAACCGCCCCGACATTCCCCTGTCCGTCGTCTGTAAAAGCTTTAACAGAGGTACCGGTTAAAATCTTAATCCCTTTTTCGCCAAGATATTTTTGCACATAAAACGCCACATCAGCATCATAGGGAGGCAGGATATGAGGAGCCAGTTCCACAACAGTTGTACTAATCCCTTTTAACGAAAGGTTTTCCGCCACTTCCAACCCGATCAGGCCGCCTCCGACAACAACCGCTTCCTTTATATCCCGCTCATTGATCAGGTTCTTGATAGCAGTGGCTTCTGTAACCGTTCGCATGGTAAGGATATTGCCCAGTTCTTTTCCTGCTGCCGGAGGAATAAACGGAGAAGCGCCGGCTGCCAGGACCAGCTTGTCATATTCAAAGTCCTGAATATCTCCCGTGCTTAAACTCTTTACAACAACCTTTTTTTCCTCTGGAATTATTTTTAGCGCTTCCATTTCCGTGAGAACTTCAATGTCATAATCAATCAAAAAATCTTTCGGCCGTCTTACCAGTAGTTCTTTTTCTTCTTTAATCACATCACCCACATAATAAGGGAGCCCACACCCCGCGTAAGACACATGGCGATCTTTAGTCAAAACCACAATCTTTAAATCAGGGTTTTCCCGTTTGGCTTTTGCCGCTGCTTTAGTGCCGGCGGCAACACCACCGATAATCACAATATTTTCAGATTTCACCGCTGTTTTCCCCCTTTGCTAATCATTCATCAGAAGGCTGACGATTTCTCTGGCCTTCTTATTAATCACCGTATAACACACCTCGGTCCCACTGCGCTGTCCTTCAATTACCCCTTTGCTGCGCAGTATGGCCAGTTGCTGTGAAATTGTTGATTGGGGCATTTCCAGGCATCCTGTAATCTTGTTCACAGTACATTCTTTCTCCATCAGCCCGTGCACTATACAGAGCCTGGTCGGATGAGCCAGCGCTTTAAGCAGTTCTGCTTTTTCCGTATAACTACTCTTTATTCTCAAATGTACCACCTCTATCCTATTATCTATATATTAAGATATAACGATTAATATGTCAATAATGAAATCAGAAATAATTGAGGGTCAAGCTTTAAAAAACTTGACCCTCAAAAGGAAGCATGCTGGATGACGCACAATATAGCCTTTTTATTTCTTTGCAGTTTCTTCTTTCACCAGTTTATCCTTTTCCGCGCCGCAACTCTTGCACTTGCCGGGCTTGCAGCGGGCTTCCACCACCGCCCCGCACGCCGCGCACTTAAAGACTGCCACTAACCCTCACCACCTTCCGCCGCCTTTCTGATCTGCCGCACCGCCGCAGCAACTTCACCACCGCCGAAAATGGCCGAGCCCGCCACCAGGACGTTTGCTCCCGCTTTTACAACGCCGGACGCGGTTTCCCTGTTAATACCGCCGTCCACCTGGATTTCCGCGCTTGAGCCACATCTCTCCAGCATCTTTCTGACGATTGTGATTTTGGGCAGTACCCCAGGTATAAAGGCCTGGCCGCCGAAGCCGGGGTTGACCGTCATCAGCAGCACTAAATCCACCAGCGGCAGAATGTATTCAATAACCGCCGGTGGAGTGGCCGGGTTTAGCGCCACACCCGCCCTGGCGCCTTTTTCTTTTATAAGTGACAAGGTCCGGTGCAGGTGGTTGACTGATTCCGCGTGTACCGTGACCAGATCGGCGCCGGCCAGGATAAACTCCTCTATATATAAGCCGGGGTTCTCGATCATCAGGTGAACGTCAAAAAGCATATTGCTCTTTGGTCTCAGTGCTTTGACGATCAGGGGGCCAACTGTTATGTTAGGTACAAAATGACCGTCCATAACATCGATATGCAGGTATTCAGCGCCAGCCTCTTCGACCTTTAAAACATCCTGCAAAAGAGCGGTAAAATCTGCGGAAAGAATCGAAGGAGCTATTTTAACTGCTGTCATTAATACCTTCTCCTGTTCATAAGTTCCTCTAAAAACTCCAAGTACTGACGGTAACGGACTTCCCCGATCCTGCCGGCCTCTACGGCCTCCCTGACCGCGCAGCCAGGCTCCTTGAAATGCAGGCAGCCGGCAAAATAGCACCCCTGGTCACAGCCCGAAATCTCGGGAAAGAAGTGAGCCAGTTGTTCAGGCTTTATGTCCGGCAGGTCCAGGCTGGTAAAACCCGGTGTGTCCGCCACAAATCCACCTTCCGGCAGGCTGATCAACTGAACATGGCGGGTAGTATGCCTGCCGCCTTTAAGCTTGGCGCTTACTTCGCCTGTTCTAAGGCCGAGGCCGGGCATTAAGGTGTTTAAGATCGATGATTTGCCGACCCCGGAAGGCCCGGCAAAAACAGAAATTTTCCCTGCCAGCGCCTCCCGTAAACGCTCCAGCCCTTCGCCGGTCCTGGCGCTGGTAACAACCACAAGGTAGGTTTTCCGGTAGCGGGACACAAGTTCAACCTGAGCCTCATTGGTTAAATCGACCTTGTTAAAACATATTAATGGTTCAATCTGATTTAATCCGGCCGAGATTAAAAAGCGCTCCAACAACCCCGGGCTGGGGTCAGGTTCCCGCAAGGAAAATACAATCACCGCCTGGTCCACGTTAGCCACCGCCGGGCGCTTAAGCGAGGACCGGCGGGGCAGCACTTTTTCAACAACACCTCTGTGTTCAGCGCCAGGCATTAATCCCACCCGGTCACCGACCAGTACCTGCTGTTTTTCATGACGCAGGCGCCCGCGCAGGGAACACTCCCATTCTATCTCGCCGTCATGTACGTAGTAAAAACCCCCGTAGGCCTTGATCACCAGACCTTCAACCAGATTATCCGGACTACCCAAAATTCTGCTCACCAGCCAATTTCTTGTCGATATAGACCTCTATCACCGCTTTCCCATAGTATGGCACCTCTTTAACCACTCTTTCCCCAGAATCATGCGTATTGATATAAAAATCATTACTTCCTTTGGCGTCATTAACCACTATCCTTAACTCGTGCGTTTTATTGTCATCTGGAATTCTGGCCTCCACCCGGGCTGTCCGTACAGATGGCCCGGGACCGCTGCTCACTGTTACCTGTACCACAGAGTTTTCTTGCACCTCTGTTCCTTTAGCCGGGATTTGACTTGTCACCTGCCCGATAAAATAATCAGTGCTCGAGGCTTTCTTTACGTCTGGGTCAAGTTTTAACTTTAATTTTTCCAGTTCCGCGCCGGCTTTATCCACGGTCATACCAGACAGATCCGGCACCTGACGAACCACGGGTTCCGGAC
>CAZJGV010000204.1:0-4942 GCA_964545615.1 uncultured Pelotomaculum sp. | reverse complement strand
GGCCTTTCATCGGCTCTCAGCGGTACCTTTGAAAGCGCTCAACTGGCGGCCAGGTCAGTACCCGGAGACATACACCTGATCGACTCCCTCACCGGTTCCCTGGGACTGGGCATTCTTGCCGTCAAAGCTTATGAATTTATACATTCCGGCGTCAACGTGCAGGCTGTTGTAGATAAAATCATTGATTACAGGGATGGTATGACCACCCTCTTTACCATGGACTCTCTGGAAAACCTGATTAAAGGCGGCCGCGTGGGCAGGTTGCCGGGATTTATCGGCACGATGCTCAGTATCAGACCCATCGGCAAAGCAGGGGACAGAGGCCAGATAGATGTATTGGAAAAGGTGCGGGGACGCGCTAAATCACTGCAGCGGATAGTACAACTGGTAGGGGAAATGGGCAGCGGCCTGCAGGAAAAGATTGTAGGTATCAGCCACGTAAACTGTCTGCAGGAAGCTCTCAATTTAAAGCAAAACATAGAAGACAATTACCAGCCCGGCAGGGTGATTATAAGCAAAGTAGGCAGCACTATGGGAACATACGCGGGTAACGGCGGACTGATAGTGTCTTTTTAGCCATTCTCAAAAATGGCTCACCGGCAAGGCTGCATAATTCATCAGCCTTGCTTTTTAATGCAAAAATTTATTTTACAATAATGTCATATTTCGACAATTTATCCGAAGGAAAATCATCTTCAGTTGTCAAACTAACTTCTTCACCTGCATCTGCCAGGTCATGGAGGGGTTTTAATTGAAACAAAAAAATGCGATGTTTGCCGGAGAACTCTCTAAAACAGGGCACACGCCCGAAACTTGTAAGTTGCTACAAATGGAAGAAGAGTCAAACCCGTGCATCAAGCAACTCGAGAGAATTATCACAGAGTGTACGGCTGGCCTGAAATCAGCCAACGACGAATTTCAACGGGAAATCAACAACCTCAAACAGATGGAGGCACTGTTCAAAACCTTGTCCAACTCCTCGCCGGTCGGAGTCTACATCGTCCAGGACGGCAAGTTTCAGTTTGTTAACCCACAGTTTCAGGAATTCACAGGATACCGGGAGGAAGAACTTTTAGGCAGGGACGCCTACCTGGTTGTGCTTCCTGAAGACAGGGATTTGGCACGAAAAAAAGCGGTCGATATGTTAAAAGGAAGACGGTCCTTTCCTTATGAATTCAGAAGTCTGACTAAAAGCGGCCAAACCAGGTGGATTTTAGAGCAGGTTGCATCCATCCAATATCAGGGTAGACGGGCTGTTTTGGGCAACTACATGGACATAACCAGCCGCAAGCAGGCGGAAGAAAAAATGCGCACATCCCACCAGCAGCTTCTGGATATAATTGAATTTCTTCCTGACGCCACCTTTGTGCTCGACCAGGACAGAAGAGTAATCGCCTGGAACCGGGCTATAGAGGAAATGACAGGGGTGCTGAAAGAGAACGTCCTCGGCAGGGGTGACTACGCTTACGCGGTTCCGTTTTATGGAAAACCAAGGCAGATTCTGGTTGACCTTATTTTTGAGGATGGGCAGGATAGTCAGCGACTTTACAAGTACTTTGAAAAAAGAGGCACAACCATATTTGGCGAGTCCTTTTTGCCGTCTTTGCTGGGGAAAGAGGTTATCCTGTGGGGCAAGGCCTCCCCGCTCTTTGATGATGAAGGCAACCGGGTAGGCGCTATTGAGTCTATCCGCGATATCACCGATCTCAAACGGTCAGAAATACTGCTGTATGAGTCAGAAAAACGATACCGCAATTTGGTGGAAAATATCAACGACATAATTTTCTCCTTGAACACCAGCGGCTGTATTACATACATCAGTACCGTATTTGAGAAGAAGCTGCTGTACCGGGTGGACGAAGTGGTGGGCCAACCTCTCTCCAACTTCGTCTACCTTGAGGACCTGCCTGGTTTATCAGCCAGCCTGGAGGGCGCCATAAGCGGCCATTTAGATCGATGCGAATTTCGCTTAGTGGGCAAGGATGGCTCTGTTCATCACTTTCGCGCCTCCAGCCGGCCCTTGCTGGAAAACGAGAAGGTAACGGGCTTAACAGGTGTAATGGTTGATATCACCAGGAGCAAGCAGTTTGAAAGAGAGATGTACCGCATGGATCAATTGAACCTTGTGGGGGAAATGGCCGCCGGCATCGCTCACGAAATAAGGAACCCGATGACTACAGTAAAAGGTTTTCTGCAGCTGTTTAAAGCCAGAAACAAATACGCTCAGGAAAGGGAATACTTTGAACTCATGGTATCTGAGCTCGACAGGGCCAATTCCATAATCACGGAGTTTCTTTCCCTGGCCAAAAATAAAGCGGTGAAACTCAGATTGCAAAACCTGAACGATATCGTCAGGGCAATGTACCCGTTAATCATCGCCGATGCCAATATAACAGATAAACAAATTGATATTGAACTTGGCGATATCCCGGAAACGCTCCTGGACGAAAGGGAAATCCGCCAGCTGATTCTTAATCTTGTGCGCAATGGGCTTGAGGCTATGTCGCCGGGTGGTAAACTGAACATAAAAACTCATCTGAACAACGGCGAAGTGATTCTGCAGATACAGGATCAGGGAATGGGGATTGACCCCGATGTACTGGCAAAGTTGGGGACCCCATTCATGTCTACCAAAGACAATGGGACCGGCCTCGGACTGGCTGTATGCTATAGCATCGCAGCCAGGCACAATGCCAGAATAGATGTAGAGACCGGTCCTGGCAGGACAACCTTTTTTATAAGCTTTAAGGTGGAACAACCAGCATCCAGCCAGGATTCCGGTTTACTTTAATTCATATAAAAACAACTATGTTAGATATTTCCGCTTGAAACATTTAACAAAATGAATTATTATTTAAATTAAAGATTAGCAATTCATAGGATCGGTTTTACCTCCTTATACCCGGCTGCGCCGGGTAGTTTTTATTTACATATCAGTAAAAATTATTTTGACTTTGCGCGACCGATATGATAAAGTTAGGAGGTTCTAACGGTTAGGTTATGTATTTTCCCTCTCCCAATCTGTTATATTGGTCAGGGAATACAAGCTTGTTATTTCCTAAACCAAAGGACCAAAATAATTCGAGGGAGTGTTTTAATGTACCAAGACCGTTATTTGACATGTCGTGACTGTGGCTGCGAGTTTGTGTTTTCAGTATCTGAACAGGAATTTTTTGCGGAGAAAGGCTTTACTAACGAGCCAGGCCGTTGCCCGAACTGCCGCGCAGCCCGCAAGAACCAGAACAGACGCAATGGCAGCGGTGATTTCCGCCAGCGTCGCCAGATGTATCCGGCTGTGTGCGCAAGTTGCGGCAAAGATACTGAGGTTCCGTTCCAGCCGAGCGGTGACAGGCCTGTTTACTGCAGTGACTGTTTCCGGAAAGTACAAAGCTATTAATATTACAAATACCAGGGGTAGCGCGTCTACCCCTTTTTTGTTTTTATCGCGTTAATTTATTACTAAAAAACGGGCCTGGAAGGAAGGTTTTTGGGGGCTGTTTATAGAAAGACCCTTTCTAAGAAAGGAAGTGTTGAAATGCTGCCGCGGCAGAAGGAAAGAATCCGGGAGCAGCTTTTGTTATGGGGGTACCCGCCCCATATTGTAGAATACATGGAAACCTGGAGCCTTTTGAGCCATTATAATTATGAGCTGAAAAAAAGAGAGCAGCAAATGCTGGCTGGACAAAGTGATGAAAACGACACCACCGGCACAGAAACAGTTGAAATACCCAGGGAGCGATTCAAGGGGGTTAAAGTCCCTTACCGCTGGTAATTAACCATATGCTTGTTATTATATTTGATACTAAAGGGCCTCAGGCCTTTTTTGTTTTTAAACCCTCGCGGCAGAGTATATTATACTTGTCCCGCAACCTTTTCCGGAAGTATAATTTACAAAAATAATCTCTTTGGGGCAAAGGAGCTTTCGTACATGGGACAAAAAAAGGATACACTGGTTAAAATGCTGGAAGGCAAAGGCCATGCGCAGGTCAGCATCTACATTGAATCGGGGGCGGAATTCGAGCCGGGCAACCCCAGCAGGGTCGAGGTTGAAATCAAGGAAGATTTACTGATAATTAATGGCTTAATACCGATCCCGATTGATGACAGATACGTGGCCCGCCTGGAAGATGATTATGCTGAAATTATTTTCATAGACCCGGACCATCAAATTGTCCATGTCAAAATATGGCCATAAAAGTTAGCTGGACGAAAGCACTTTCCTGCGTTGACAAGGAAACTCCCTGCAAGACCAGGCTGCGCATAACAGCTGTCAACAAAGGCAATACTCCCGCTCAAATAGCGGGAATGGGCATCCGGTACCCCCGCAGATCCGGCCTGCCCAGCCAAATTATCATGCCCATAGCGCATGTTCTCGGGCCTTCCGAAGAAGCGAGCGTGTATTTTGAAATAGAAGATTTCAAAGGTTTTTACCGTTATGACGCTATTTTCGCGCAGGACAGCGCCGGGAAAATGTACTACCCGGACACCAGCCTTTTTAAAAAGATCGATCGGTTTTTATGGTGGCACTTCGGATCTGCCCCATACAATGAAAAACCGCGCTAGCATAAGCGCGGTTTTATCGCTGATTGGTGGTTTTTCGCTAACTGATTGATATTATTTTATCACCTATTTCGATCAAATCCACTACTTCCAAACCTTCGATAACCTTGCCGAACACAGCGTAATTCCCATCCAGCCAGGAAGCGTCTTTTTTAAGAATATAAAACTGCGAGCCACCCGAGTCCGGGGCATCGGAACGGGCCATAGCCAGTGTGCCGCGCAGATTTTTTAAGGTCAGTGAGACCTCCAGGGGGATCGTCCAACCAGGACCGCCCTGGCCGTTACCCTGGGGATCACCGCCCTGCACAACCCAGTCCTCCACCCGGTGGAATGTCAGGCCGTCAAAAAACTTTGCTTCAACCAGCTTATCGAAGTTACCAAC
>CAZJGV010000203.1:0-4993 GCA_964545615.1 uncultured Pelotomaculum sp. | reverse complement strand
GCCTTCGTCAGGGACACCCACAGCCACTTCACAGGCGGCAAGAACCACATGGTGGGCATGGGAGCGGTTCTGGAGCTGGACCCGGCCATACTGGCGCTCGACGAAGTAATGGCCCAACTGGACTCCCAGGGCAAGAAAACAATCAATGACATACTGCTTGATTTGCGCCGGCGCGATAAAACTATCTTAATTGTTGAGCATGAACTTGCGGCCCTTTCCATCGCGGACCGTGTATTAGTGCTGGAAGACGGACTGCTGATCAGGGAAGGCCAGGCAGCAGGTGTACTGGGCGAGCGGAAATTTCTGGCACGGCACAAACTGCAATTTGAGGATTAGTCGAGGATAGTCAAATGGGGTTTATAGATTTAATTGATGTTGCTTATTGCTACCCCGGTCAAAAAAGGCCAATCTTCAGCCATGTGCATTTAAGCATTTTTAAAGAAGGAGTTACCGCTGTTACAGGTCCGAACGGCAGTGGGAAGACAACTTTCTCTAAACTGCTGGCCGGGATATTGACACCAACAGAAGGGTTTGTGAGATTAAACGGGCAGTTGATGACTTCCCTGACCCTGGCCCAAATCGGCCGTCAGGCAGGATATGTTTTTCAAAATCCCATTAAACAACTGTTTTGTGGAACGGTGGAAGAAGAGATTGGTTTTGGTTTGGCTAATCTGGCTTTACCTGAAGACCGGGTGTCGCAAAAAGTGGGGGAAATTATGGACTATTTTGAGTTGACCCGGTATGCCCGGTCTTTTCCCCTCAGCTTGAGCGCGGGAGAAAAAAGACGTGTGGCCATAGCCGCAGTTTTTGCTCTGGAACCTGATTTGCTGATTCTTGATGAACCGACAGCCGGTCTGGATGCTTACCGCCGGAGGCTGCTGGGTGATTACCTGGAAAGGATCACAGCTTCAAATAAAGGTGTGGTTATGATCAGCCACGATCACAAATTTATCAACAGGTATGCCGCCCGGATAATTCGGCTCAATGAGGGACAGTTCATTGAAGGACAGGTAAATGAAGCATGATCAACCTAGACCCCAGGACCAAGATAGTGGTTATTGTATGCCTGTCAACACTGGCTGTTTTTCTGAATTCACCCCGGTTGTTGTTACTGTTGTATGTGTTTACGCTGGCTGTTTTAGTATCATTACGTATTAATTTTTTCCGTGTTGTATTAAGATATAAGAAATTGCTGCCCCTGCTGCTGGTAATGCTGATCATTCAGAGTGTTTTTGCGCCAGGCGGTAAAGTGCTGTTTTCCCTGGCGGGTGTTAACATCCTTACCTCCCATGGTATTACTGCCGCCCTCTGTGTTTTGTTGAGAATGCTGACATTTTTCAGCTCCGCGATGATTATCATGACCAGCAGTACCAAAGATTATATCCTGGCCCTGGTACAGTTAAAAATACCTTACGAAATAGCCTTTATGGTCATGGTGGCCTTTCGTTTTTTGCCTGTGTTTTTAGAGGAGGTCAAAGACACCCTGGTAGCTATGCAATTGCGAGGGGTTGACCTGACGAAAATAGCCTGGCGCAAAAAACTTAAATTCTACACCCATTTTTTCACGCCCCTGCTCTCCAGTGTTATGATCAAAGCCAACCAACTGGCTATCACCATGGAGGCAAGGGCCTTTAGAGTGTACCGGCAGAGAACTTACCTGCGCGTTTTGCGCTACGGTACGGCGGATTATCTTGTTATGGTGTTTTTTGTGATTTCAACACTGATGGTGCTGGTGCAAGGCTTACTAAGTAATTAATCAGGTGTATAAATGTTGAACCGTTACATAACCGCTGCCTTACTTTCTCTGCTGCTGATCAGTTTAGCCGCTATGTACCTGCTGCAGCACCGGGTGGCGGAGGATAACCTAACTGTAGAAATATATAAAAACAACCAGCTATACCGGCAGATTCCCCTTTCTGAGGCAACCAGTGAGGAAATCAGGGTGGCGGATTCAGACGGACATTATAATGTGGTTGAAATCGCCGGTGGCGGGGTCAGGGTCCGGGAAGCCGACTGCCCCAACCAAATATGCGTTAAAACAGGGTGGTTGAGTAAACCCGGCCAAATATCGTTCTGTGCGCCAAACAAGGTAAAAGTGGTCATTAAAGGCAAAGCCAACCAACTTAGTGTACCGGGTACCTAAGTTATTAAGTTATTTACTTGGTAGAAGATGAGGATCGTAATGTCTAACACTAGACGCATTGTGATTATCGCTTTGTTTGTGGCCCTGGCCGCCGCGTTGAACATAGTGGAAAGATCGGTAATTATCCCAGGCGCCCCGCCCGGTGTTAAACTGGGACTGGCCAATGTGATGACGTTGTTGTCAATATTGATGTTGGGATATAAGGATGCTTTTTTGGTTGTGGCGGTAAGGTGTTTACTGGGCGCTTTGCTGGGAGGCAATCCGGTCAGCTTTTTATTCAGCATCACAGGAGGCCTGCTCAGCGCCCTGGTAATGATCGTAATGTGGCACTATTTTAGAAATCATATCAGCATTGTCAATATAAGTGTCATCGGCGCCGTCTGCCACAACATAGGCCAACTGTTTACAGCAGCCCTGCTGGCCCGGGATTTTCATGTTTATATCATGCTGCCTGTGCTGATGGCATCTTCAGTGATAACCGGCTATGTTGTTGGTGTGATCACCGGACAGGTGCACAAATCGCTGATCGCCAGGAACATAAAAGTGTGCGGAACGGATTAAAGGACACGGCTAAGGAATGGGGACACACCGGTTAAGGAACGGGGACACACCGGTTAAGGAACGGGGACACACCTCTGTTTTGGGTATTCCTTATAAGCTGAGGAATGTCCCCGATTGAAAAGCTGAGGAATGTCCCCGGTGGCGACGAGGAATGTTCCCAAATAGAAAGGGGTGATTGTTTGAAAGTATTTTCGGTTTTTGGCGTTTCACAGTCCGGGAAAACGACAACCATTGAACAAATTATCACAGAACTAAAAAAAAGGGGCAAACGGGTCGGTTCGGTCAAAGAAATTCATTTTAAGGAGTTTACCATCGATGTGGCGGGCAGCAACACCTGGCGGCATAAACAGGCCGGCGCGGAAATGGTCGTGGCCAGGGGGCTGAAGGAAACGGCTGTTCTTATACCACAAAGGCTGAGCATAGATAAGATATTGGGCTTTTTTAATCATGATTATGTTGTTATCGAAGGTGTTGCTGATACCGATCTGCCCAAAATACTATGCGCTGGTGAGCCTGAGGAAATTGGAAGCCGGCTGAATAATTCTGTCTTCGCCATTTCCGGCCGCATTGCCAATGATTTATCAGAATACAGAGGTCTTCCGGTCATAAACGCGCTTGCCGACACCGGCAAGCTGATTGAACTGATCGAAGCCAAAGTACCGGACCTAAGAGTGTAGGTGCGATGTAAATAAATTTGGTTAGGAAGTAATGCAGTGGACTGTATAAAAAAGCTGGAACAGGCTCTGGAAGTGAAAGTCCAATATACAGAAAAAAAATTTAGTTTGCGTAACAAGGTTTTCTATGTTGAAGCGTTTACTAAAGAAAATAAGGAGCAGAGGTATATCATAAAGGAGCACACCAACTCATCCACAGGAGATGAGGTGTTTTTCCTGAATGCTTTGCAGCGCCAGGGTATCAATGTGCCGCAAATAATCTGGCACGACGGAAGAATTATTGTAATGGAGTATATCCAGGGGGTTTTATTAACTGATTTACTGAACGACCCGGCAGCGGAACAGGATTTATGGATTAATGAGCTTGCCAAATGGCTGCGCCAGCTGCACGGAATGATAGATGTTTCAGACGAGGTCTGTTTATGCAGGTCTGATTTAAACCTGCGCAACTTTATCTTTGACGGCCGGAAATTCTACGGTGTTGATTTTGAAGACATCTGTTTTTACCCTCCCGAGAGGGATCTTGGAGTAATCTGCGCTTTCATTTTGAATAACCACCCCATGTTTGAAAAGTGGAAGTACCGGGTTTGCGGTTCCCTGATCAGTGCCTATGAAAAAACGCCCGGCGGCGGGCGTCACGCTAAAGCTAAACTGAAGCAAGAGGCTATAAGCTATTATTTGATTGAAGAGTTAAAGGACGCTGCCCGAAGGAGAGAAAGCCAGCGCCACTTTTTAAACGCCAGAATTAAAGAATTCAGCGGCGACAGTATTTTTGGTGCTTGATTGGCAAGCCAATTTTCATTCTGTTGTCAGCACTTGTTTTAATAGCTTGGTTGTATTAAAGTCCTTGTTCTGCCACAGCGATTGTTTTCAAGGTTTGATTTAAAATAGTGGCAAGCTCGGCGCGGGTTATTTTTTCGTCAGGCTTAAACTGGCTGCCGGTATATCTCATTATCCCGGCGTTAAAAACGAAGCCAATATCAGATTGTTGTTTTTGGGTCAAACTGGTTGTATCTATGTAATCCGGCCAGATCATGGTGGTGATCACTGACAGCTTTTTCGCCGCGAAAGAGCCGGTGATGGCACTGGCAACTTCTGTCCTGGTAACAGCTTCGCCCGGCTTGAATTTTCTGTCGTTGGTATCAAAAATACTGTAATAGCCGACTATCATGGAATCTTCACCATACCATTGATTATTTGCAACATCATCATATAAATCAGAGGGCTCTGGTTTTTTTACAAATTTTAAGTCGTCAATGTTTAAGCCAAAAGTTCTGACCAGACAAGCCGCCAGCTGCGCCCTGTCAACAAGTGTGTCAGGGCTGAATTTATTTTCTGCTGTACCGACCATAATACCCTTTTGGTATACAGCATCAATATCCGTGATCGACTGATGCAGCTGAATATCATCAAACGGAGTCTGGGCCAAGCCCGCCTGCGGCGCCATTAGAAGAGCCAGTACCATTGTGAACAAAAATAAAACCTTTTTCACTTTTTTTCACCTCTTTTTCATGTTTAAATGTTGGACGGTTGAAGCATTATTCAGGTTCATAACTAATAAACTCAACTTTCGCAGTTCAAAAGTGCGTCTGAGCCCTTGATAAATAAGGGATTA
>CAZJGV010000202.1:0-5081 GCA_964545615.1 uncultured Pelotomaculum sp. | reverse complement strand
GCGCAGCCGCTGTCCCGCAACTTAGCAATGACCGCTTTCAGTTCGCGGATCCCATGCGGGTCAAGACCGACCAGCGGTTCATCCATAATGACAGCTTTGGGCTGGGGCAGGAGCGCACAGCATACACTGACCTTCTGCTGCATTCCTTTGGAAAGCTCTTTACCCAGCTTCATTTTTTTATCGTCCAGCTCAAAGCGGCGAAGCATGGCCTCCCCTTTTTCCTCCCAGGCTTCCAAACGGTACGCTTTAGCAATGAACTCCAGGTGCTCCGCCACTGTCAGCATCGGGTACAGCACGGGGAACTCCGGCACATACCCCAAAAGCCGTTTCGCATCCACCGTATGATTCTCGTGCCCGTCGATGGTAATGGCGCCTTGGAAACGCAGGAGGCCGCAAACTGACTTGATCAGTGTTGATTTACCCGCGCCGTTGGGGCCTAGCAGTACGGCCAGCTCACCGCGGCCCACGGACAGGTTGATGTTGTCATTGGCCGCCAGCTTGCCATATTTTTTGGTCATGTTCCGGACGTCAATCATATATAAAAACCTCCCTTACCGCGATAGAAATATTATTACCGAAAATCTTTATTATTTAGGGGCCATGGTCGTCCAACCCCGCTTTATATTTTGCCCGACCGGCAGTATCTTTACCATCCCCGACGGATAGATTATACAGTGCATGAACTGGCTCCATCCGTTTTCACGCACCAGCTCCTGCTGAGGTACCAGCATGGGTACCGCAGCTTGAATGGCCGGGCTATGAAACACATTGCCCACCGCCCTGATACCCAGCACCACGCAAACCGACTAATAGGGCGGATTGCTAAAAAGGAAGAACAGGGCAACCTAACCGCTTTAATTCGACTATAAAGACTGACCCGGATACTTTAGCACTGCTATATTACCAGGTTCACTATGAAAAGGAATAACTTCCAGAGTGATTTATCGCATCTACTCTAATGGTATAAATCCCCTGTTCCTTAAGCGTAACAGTAAATTCCGATGTTGGAATTGCAGGTCTTCCACCGCGCTTAGCCCCCACACTGCCTTGCCACTATCCGGGTCAACAGGAGTTTGTGAACCGTTGCAGGCAAGCTGCATGATAATATTGGCACTATACCGGTGAACCATCCCGGTCAAATTCCGATACTCATTGATAAATGTATCATCATAAATCCCTGTCTGTCCGGGATAAACATTCTCCAAATCACTTACAAAAGTAAGCCCCGTGATAATTGTGCCTACTCCACCTTTTGCTAAATCTTCATAGATTTCGTACAGCTTTTTTTGTCATATGACCATCTTTACCAGCAAATCTTTCAAAGGTTGCTGAGCGGATGAACCTGTTCTTCAGCCTCATACCCGCCAGTTCCGTTTTGTCAAACAACGTAGCTGGTCCAGGGGAACATGTCCACCGGCTGCACCTCCAGTACCCGGTAACATCTGTCGGTGAGATAACCGAAATCCCGGGTCAGGGTGCCGGGGTCTCAGGAGACATTGATAACCTGCTGCGGCCGCATTTCCGCCACCGCGTCCAAGGGCCTCCCGGCCGCAGCCGGCGCGGGGCGGGTCCAGCACCACCACGCCCGGGCGCAGCCCCTGCGCGGCGAGTTAGGGAAGGCGCTTTTCAACATGCTGCAGCTGGCAGCCGCCGCAGGCGCCGTAGCTTGGCGCAGGCTGGCTGCACCTTCCGGGTGACTGCTCTATGACTTCCAGCAGCCGACCACGGGCGTAGTTCCGTTTTATATGCGTGATCTCAACGAAAACCGTATCCCCGGGCGCTGTGTCGGGAACAAATACGGCCGTATCGCCCCACTCCCTCGCCAGCGTGAGTAAGCCCGTTTATCTGCAGTTTGACCTTATCCAACCTTTGCAAAACCTGGTAGTTTTCCATTTGCGCTTCCGCCTGCCTTTAAATTTTTGAAATAAATAGTATTTGTCTTTCGGATAAATTATTTCATTTTGGCGGGTGCCCGGGTATCCGCGTCCTTAAGCCTGCTGATAATATGCGCGTTCATTTGGTTATAGCTGTCCCACGCATCTGAACTATGGGTAAAATAATGAGCAAAGATATATTTGAACATCCATTTCATCCCGCTTAACAATTTAAAGCTGGAGATACCGGCTGCTTGCACAAACTGTTCTTCCTTAATGGCAGTAATATCATGGGCAGCCCGGTTCCTTAATTTTTCCTCAACGCTGCGCATAGCCAGCGCCCTTTCCAATACCTCCCCGTTGGGGTTGCGCCCTTCCGCCCCGCAATCGAATTCGATCATTGGCAGCAGCGTGGAGCAAGATAAATCACTATCCTTAAATGCCGGGCTAAATCTTTTATCATAATAAGCAAGCAGCAGCGGGGCATTTTTTTCTAACTTATCGCGCCTCATCCTCCAATGCCCGGGATCGGCGGCGCTTTGCACACAGAAATCCCTTTTTACCTGCCTCCGGCACTTCCTATCTAAAAAACACTCAAACAACCTGCTTAACGCAGGTGATATGCCGCGCACAAAATCCATTAGTAGTCCTGTTTTCTGCTGCAAATCTAATAACAGCAGATATTCAAACAGCTCTTTGGCATCGCCGGACTTTATTGGATATAAGTCATAGTGTGCCATATGGCTGTCTTTTTCTGCCGCGCTCAACTCCATGTTTTTGCGTTTTTGGGCGGCGCTTAGTAGCCGCATAACATCCCGGGGCACAAAATTTTTGACTGCGGCTAAAATACGCAAAGCCGCGGTATAGTTGCAGGCCTCGATATTACTGATGGCAGCCTCCCTTAAAAACAGGTACCGAAGGTTCTCTGCTTCTACCTGCTGGGTCCTGTCCTTGGGTTCCAAATCAGGATGGTTATCCAAGTTATTATTCCAGTATTTTTCCAAATCGTAGTCTGGGCTGCCGTAATTCTCGCGTTCGTTTGGAGTTGTTACCTGTATTGGAATAACCGGGAAGGGGGCTGTTAAGGCAAGCAGGTGACAGGTTGATTTCATTTGCGGGGTTCCAGAGGAAAGGTTTAGCAATATATGACAGCCGGGATTGGCTCTATGGATTTTATTCAGCTCTTTTTCAAAAATAAGATAGAAGATATCAAATTGCTGTGGATTGTCAATTTCTTCATAGCGCAACTCTATTATTTCACAAGTAAAACCCTCTTCCCGGCACAAGGCGGCCGCATGTATTCGATAACGGTCATCCTGGTCAGCCAGCTCACAGACTCTTTTGGTCATGAACAGATATGCCTTTTGCGGTTTATAGTGCCGCATTATGTGCAGAAAAGGCCCGTCATGATCGTTTTTTATGGGGTCAGTCATCCCCAGGGTGCTGAATAAAACTTTTGGCACGGTTTCACCTCTTTTCAATTACTGCCGGGGGCAGGTCATATAATCACAACCTCTTCCTCTTCTACCAAATCTACAGTTCCCCAGGCCCTGATATCAGCGTTACTGGTAAGTTTATAAACCCTTATTTGATCTTCCTTACCTATAAGACGCGGGATTCCCTTAATGAGTTTTTCATATTTAGAGCTTGGCAGGATACATTCAAAGGCCGATTTTTGCACCCTAATCCCAAAGCCCTTCAAGTATTTTGCAAAAGCTGTCCTGCGGCGGTTGTCAACAATATCATAAATCACCACGACCAAGTATTTTCGCCTCTCCTCCGCAACAAATTCATCGTAAAGAAAGATACGTTTACTGCATTTCAATTGTGTCATCTAATCACCACCGGGTGGTATGCGTCAGGGTCCCCTTCTTCCACAGCTTTGGCCAAACATTGACACTGCATTTCAATGGCTCTTCGAAAACTCACAGAATAGTCAACATAAGTAAGATAATGAGACCGGCCGCGTACCTTTTTCTCATATTCAGCAATATATGCCTTTGAAGCTTCGGGATTTAAGTAGACGCCTCCATCGTGACTGGTAGCGTCAAAATGGTCCGGTTTAATAATTCCTTTGCTTGTAACATAAAGCGCCAAAGAGTCGGCTAAAACAGCCCGCCATTCTTCCATTAAATCTGAACACAATGCCGGATGGCCTTTTCGTATGCTGTGCAGAAAGCTGGCATAAGGATTTAAGCCCCGGTTTACCGCAGCAGTGTACACATCGTACATTAGCAGTGTATATGCAAAGCTTAAAAGGGAATTGAAAGGATCGCGGGGAGGCTGCCGGTTACGGCCGTGAAAAGCAAATTCAGGACCAACCAAGGCGGATAAACCCTGATAGTAGTTTCTGGCTGCGATGCCTTCAATTCCCATTAACACCTCTTTGTTGTCAACTCGTTCCAATCCAGGCAATAACTTTACCATAGCATCAATGCTTTTTACAACTGATGTTTCCATTCGGTTCCTTTGGTAGCGGCGAAGTATGGTGATCTGATTTTTTACTTTAGCTGCGACTATCTTCTTACCCAATGCAAGACAAAATTTATCGTCCTCTCCACAGGCAAATTGCCGTCTTTGCCGGTTAATATTAACATTTCGCGTGGATTCCAGCCGGCCAAAGAACTTTCCCCTACTTGAAAGCCAGGTCAAATTTATATCTCTCTCCATAAAATGCTTGACGCAGCTGGAACTCAGGGATGCTCCACCGAATATTATTACGCTTTCTACCCCCTCAATCGGTAAAGTGCGTTTTAAATGCTCTTTTTCGCTTTCCACAACAACGCAATTATCTTTTACCCCGATTTTAGCTGCCCGTTCATAAATATAAAGAAAGCTCACAGCCATCATCACCTCCATATAAGATCTGTACGTTTCCGTCCCCTTAAAGGGGTCTTTTGTTTTGAATCTTCATCTACAAAACTATCTTTAGGTTCAAATCCATGGTTTCCGTCCCCTTAAAGGGGTCTTTTGTTTTGAATCTAAACGTAGAAATAATCCTTTTTCAGATGAAGGTTTCCGTCCCCTTAAAGGGGTCTTTTGTTTTGAATGCGGATTGTCGGTGGTATTATTAAGCATAAGAATGAGTTTCCGTCCCCTTAAAGGGGTCTTTTGTTTTGAATCGTACAAAAGATCCTATCAGTCCCCAATACCGGTTTCCGTCCCCTTAAAGGGGTCTTTTGTTTTGAATAAATGACACATGAACAA
>CAZJGV010000201.1:0-5139 GCA_964545615.1 uncultured Pelotomaculum sp. | reverse complement strand
ACATGAATAAAGCAGTGAATAGAATAATTAAAGCGCTTGAAGCGGGCGAAAAAATACTGGTATATGGTGATTATGACGCGGATGGTTTAACCGCAACCGCACTGCTTGTTAAAGTTTTTAGGGATTTGGGCTGTAATGTGGATTCTTATGTGCCAAACCGCCTGGTTGAGGGATATGGCCTGCACCTGGAAATACTGCAGAAAGCGCGGGAAAATGGAACAAGCCTGGTGGTTACCGTGGACTGCGGCATCAGCGCTTTGTCAGTGGCGCGCTGGGCAGGTGAAAACGGTTTGGACCTGATAGTAACGGATCATCATGAGCCGTTACCGGAGATACCACCGGCCTATGCCCTGTTAAACCCCAAAATACCAGGCTGCGAGTACCCGTTTAAAGAGTTGGCGGGAGTGGGCGTGGCCCTGAAATTGGCTCAGGCACTGCTGGAGACCGCCGGCAGGGGAAGCGAGGCCTGGCAGGAGTATCTGGATCTGGCCTGCCTGGGTACCGTAGCAGACATTGTCCCTATGAACGGAGAGAACCGGATCCTGGTGAAACAGGGTTTGCCGGTTTTGGCAAACACCAGAAGCGCCGGTCTGGCTGCGTTAATATCGACTTGTGGTATGAAAAAGGACGGTCTTGGCCCGCGTGAGGTTGGCTTTGGCCTCGCCCCCAGATTGAACGCCGCGGGCAGGATCGGCAGCGCTGATCTGGCCTTAAGGCTTTTGCTCACTGATAATGCTGAGGAAGCGCAGGAACTGGCCTGTGTCTTAAATAAAGGAAACCAGGAGAGACAGAAAATAGAAGCTGCCGTTCTGAAAGAAGCGCTGAGTATATTGGAGGAAAGACCTGAGCTGAGCCGGTCTCCTGTAATGACCCTGGCCTATGAGAACTGGCATTCAGGTGTAATCGGTATAGTTGCCTCACGCCTGGTGGATCGTTTTTACCGTCCTGTTTTTTTATTGTCACTGGAAGGCGCCGAGGGGAAGGGGTCTGCGCGGAGCATACCTGGTTTCAATATTTATAAAGCCCTGGGTTATTGTCAAAAGTACCTCCTGGATTTCGGGGGGCACGAGATGGCTGCCGGGTTTGCCATAAAAAGAAGCAATATAGAAAGTTTTTTTAAGGAATTGAATATTTACGCGGAAAAGGTTATCGGAGACAAGAAGATGATACCGCTGCTGGATGTTGACAGCTTTGTAGACATTGGGCAGGTCTCGGAAGAACTGGTCAACGAGATAATAAAACTTCGTCCCTTCGGGCATGCCAACCCGGACCCGCTGTTGGTCTGCCGCGGGGCGACACTCATGGAAAGCCGGGGTGTAGGGAAGGGCGCGGCTCACCTGAAACTCCGCCTGCGTACAGATGACACGGTTCTGGACGGGATCGGCTTTAATCTCGGAGTTTATGCTGAGATGCTGGCCACAGCCGAATTGGTTGACATCGCCTTCGTGCCGGGCATGAATGAATACAACGGCAGGCGCAGTGTACAGCTTGAAGTAAAGGACCTAAAGGTTCCCGCTTTGCATGACGGATTGGAACAGCAGCACGAGGAGACACTTTTTATTGAAAACGCTCTTCCTGCTTCGGACGGGAAAGTGGCTGAAGATAAAGAAGAACTGTATATCCCGGATTTTGTGCTTGCTAGGTTCAAAGCTAAAACAAACGGAAACGGGTCCAGCAGAGCAGTGCTGAACAGGCGTATTGAAGATGTTGAGTTGATAGACCGCCGTAATTCAGGTGACCGGCCTGCCCTGCTGGCCAGACTTGCCGCCTGCAATGAGTCTACTTTAGTTGTGACTTCATGTGCTTATCAGGCCATTGAGCTGGCCCACCATATTCAAATGGCCAGACCGGATTTAAAGGGCAAGATTGCCTGTCGTTATCAACAGGATCGTAAAGACAATGAACCGGAGATAATAGATCTGAGCAAACCGGGTGAACCAGGTGTTCTGGTCGTCACCCCTGTGGCGGCGTACTCTGCCTGGTTCAGTCCAGGGCAGGTAGTTTTGTATCACCTACCCTACGATCCTCAAGTTGTTAACTCCTTGCTTGAATATGTTCCGCCTGGCGGTAAGATGTACTTTTTATGCAGTAATGATGATTTCCAGGATAATTTGCTGGGACTTGAAGCACTGGTCCCGGGCAGGGATTACCTGGCCAGTCTCTATCATCTGCTGCGCCGGGAGAAGAAAGAGTATCTGACGGCGCACCTGAACCGGCTGAATACGGCCATGGCAGCGGCAGGATTTTATCATGCCGGGGCCTATACGGTTAGAGTCGCTTTCACTGTTCTAAGTGAGCTGGGATTACTCAAATGTGATGATAAGGGTGACTTTGTGAGAGTTCATTTATTACCGGCGCCTGCTGTCAAAAAAGAACTGTCGCAGTCACAAACATATAAGTTTCTTTGTGGTATTAAAGAGGATTCTGTCAGCTTTATGCGGAAATTTTTAAGTGAACCTGTACATAACCTGTTGACATTATAACGTATCGCTTTGAAGGAGGTTATAGAATTGGACCTTAAGAGTAAAATAAGAGAAATCCCGGACTTTCCAAGGGAGGGTATTAATTACAAAGACCTGTCTACCCTGCTCCTTGACGGAAATGCCTACAGGCAAGCAATTCAGGAACTGGCTACTCAGTGCAGGCATAAACAGACGGATCTTATAGTGTGCCCAAAAGCGCGAGGGTTGATCATCGGCGCGCCCCTAGCTTACATCTTGGGTGCGGGACTGGTTACGCTAAGCCTGCAGGGCAATGAACCGGAGGAAGCTATTACCTGCCGTCACGACCTGGAATTTGGCGGCAGGTCGATTGAATTGAACCGGGGCATAATACAGCCCGGTATGAAAGTCCTTGTTGCAGACGATTTGATTGCCACGGGCGGAACGACTGTCGCCACTGTTAAAACAATCGAGGAGTTAGGCGCGGAGGTAGTGGGGACTGTCTTTCTAATTGAGCTTACAGGTCTTGGCGGCAGGGTGAAGCTGCAGGATTACGACACTATTTCACTGGTCCAGTACAACTATTAGAAGCAATCTATACTGTGGTCAGCAAGCCTCAGTTTAAAGGGAAATGATGTTATGGATAACCCGTCCCCTATTCCGACTGCTGTGTCCCAGGAACTGGAACCGGTTATGCCGGGAGAACGGAATAAACCGTTAAAACTCCATCATGAGGACCTGGCAGTTTCTTTAGAGGAACTTATTCAACGTATTAAGGCATATAATCCCAAGGCGGACATCTCTGTTATCAAGAGCGCCTATGATTATGCTGAAAACGCTCACCGGGAACAAAAGCGGTTCTCCGGTGAACCTTTTATTGTCCACCCGCTGGAAGTGACAAAAATCCTGGCTGAGCTTGAATTGGATCAGGAGACTATAGTGGCGGGTTTTCTGCACGATGTGGTAGAGGATACCGGAATTTCCCTGGAAAACATAAAAGAGAAGTTTGGCAACGAGATAGCCCTGCTAGTGGACGGCGTGACCAAGCTTAGCAGGATTGAATATAAATCAAAAGAGGAACAACAGGTGGAAAACCTGCGTAAAATGTTCCTGGCTATGGCCAAGGATATCAGGGTTATTCTGATAAAACTTGCTGACCGCCTGCACAACCTGCGCACCCTGAAATACCAACACGCGCCTAAACAGAGGGAAATAGCCGGTGAGACACTTGAGGTTTTCGCCCCGCTGGCGCACCGGCTGGGAATTTATAGGATTAAATGGGAACTGGAAGACCTGGCTTTCCGTTTTAGAGAGCCGGAAAAGTACTTCGAACTGGTTGAAAAGATTGCCAAAACCCGTGCTAAAAGAGAAGAATATATCCGCTCAGCCATTTCAACCCTGACCGGCAAACTGGCCGCCATGAGCATTGAAGCAGATATCCAGGGCCGGCCCAAACATCTCTATAGTATCTATGAAAAAATGCTGAAGCAGCAGAAAGACGTTAATGAGATTTATGATGTCATGGCTGTGCGCTGCCTGGTGGAAACTGTGCGTGACTGCTATGCCGCACTGGGGATAGTTCATACCCTGTGGACGCCGATTCCCGGCCGTTTTAAGGATTTTGTGGCCATGCCCAAGTCAAACATGTACCAGTCCATACACACAACAGTGATTGGCCCCCAGGGTGAACCGCTGGAAATTCAAATCCGCACCAGAGAGATGCACCGTACCGCCGAATACGGCATTGCCGCGCACTTGCGCTATAAGGAAGGCGGCAGGGGGGACCGCGAGTTTGAAAAGAAACTGGCCTGGCTGCGCCAGTTATTGGAATGGCAGCACGATCTGGGTGACGCCAGAGAATTCATGGAAAGTCTAAAAATCGATCTATTCGCTGATTCTGTTTTTGTGTTTTCACCTAAAGGTGACGTGGTGGAACTTTCAGCGGGGTCAGTCCCCCTGGATTTTGCCTACCGGATTCACACTGATGTCGGGCACCGCTGTATTGGCGCTAAAATTAACGGGCGGATCGTGCCCCTGGAATATAACCTGAAAAACGGGGATATCGTTGAGGTGCTGACCTCAAAAAACAGCGCTCCCAAGCGGGACTGGCTGAACATTGTGCACACTTCTAACGCCAAAACGAAAATAAGGCAGTGGTTTAAAAAAGAACACCGGGAAGAAAATATTATCAAAGGGAAAGATAATCTGGAGCGTGAGGCCAAAAAACAGGGCCTTGAAATAGATTTATTAAAAGGTGATAAGCTGGCGGAAATCGGCCGCAGGTTTAATCTTTTAACCCTGGATGACCTGTACGCCGCTATCGGTGACGGGCAAATAACAGCCGGCAACATCCTGGCTAAAATCAAGACGGAGAATAAAACAGATAAAAAAGGCCTGCTGGCTGAAGAAGTCCAGGTTTTAAAAAATGAAGTCAGGCCCTCTCCGGGCTGGGGAAAACCGACTCAGGGAATCAGGGTGAGGGGGATCGACAATTTACTGATCAGGCTGTCTCACTGCTGCAATCCGGTTCCTGGTGATCCAATCGCCGGTTATGTAACCAGGGGCAGGGGTGTTTCGATCCACCGCACCGACTGCAGGAACCTGCTCACTTATCAGCAGTATGAGAGTGAACGTCTGGTTGAAGTGGTCTGGGATGAAGAATTTACCGAGCCATTTCAGGTAAAGCTTGAAATAAACG
>CAZJGV010000200.1:0-5258 GCA_964545615.1 uncultured Pelotomaculum sp. | reverse complement strand
CTGGGCCAGGGAGGATATTGAATTTATGGCCGCCAGAAAGCTGATCTACGGTAAAAGTGAAACAGCCTTTGAACCAGGCAGCGACATAACCAGGGCTGAATTTGCCGCTCTTATGGTGAGAGTCCTGGGTTTGCCGGAAGGAGTTTTACCGGAAGGGCAGTTTCATGATGTGGCCGGTGCGGACTGGTATGCCGGCAGTGTGACTGCCGCCACAGATAAAAAAATCATCGCGGGTTATGACGGAGGCTTCTTTAAACCGGATGACCGAATCACCCGGGAGGAAATAGCGGCTATGATTGCCAGGGCGGCGCGCGCCGCCGGGAAGGAGGAGAGTTTGTCCGGCGGCGGGCGGGAACAGCTGCTGGCCCAGTTTAGGGACCGGCAAATGATTTCCCCCTGGGCGGAAGAGGATGTGGCTCTGGCTGTCCGGGCCGGGATTATCATGGGCCTGCCCGGCGGGGACTTTTCCCCGCGGACTTATGCCGACCGGGCCCAGAGCGCGGCGATCCTGAAAAGGTTCTTGACTTATATCGATGCCACTGCCACTCAGTAAGAGAAAAACGGTGTTAACTTAACAGGAAAATCCGGTTTTGTCATACGTGGCTGTGGGCTATTCATGACAGCCGGTCAATTATATGGATCCCACGGCTCCTGTGTGTTTGAACAGAGATTTTAATTGGGGGTGCGCAGAATGGCCGAAAACAATGTTGACGAAAGTAAGGTTAAATTTCTTAACTCTAAAAAGTGGCTGGTTTTGGGGATTGGGCTGCTGGTTCTGGTTACTGCAGCCTGCTCTTTCTTAATCCGTAAAAGCGGCCCGCAAGAAGGAACGGTCGTGATTAAAGCCGGAGCTGCCACGTTGGGCAGCTTTACCATTGCCGACCTCCGAAAATTGCCGGCTGTTGAGAAGAGCGTGGTGGTTCAGCCTGTTTGCGGTAATAATTGCAGCAATAATGGCGGCGACAGCGGTGACAGCGGCAGTGAGCACTATTTTACCGGCACATCGCTCCTGGGAGTGTTGAACAGTATTGATCCCGATCTGACCAAAAAATACAAAAAGATCATTACCAGGGGTATCGACTACTACAGCCAGGTGCTGGAAATGCCTGAAGTCCTGCAACCGGACAATGTGTACATTGTCTATGCCGATTGTGGCAAGCCATTACCAACTAAAGCAGGCGGGGAAGGGAGCCTGCAAGCCATTATTTGCGACGACAAATCCGGGCAGCGCTTTACCAAATGGCTTGTAAGCCTGGAGTTGCAGTAAGCGCCGCTGTTCTCACGACTATTAAAATCTCTTTAATAATTATGGAAGGTGGATAGTAATGATAAATATCAGAGGTTTTAAACTTTACAAATTACTGGCTGCTGTGGTGGGGTTCAGCATGATTGCCGGGTTGCTGGTCCTGGCTGCGCCGCAGGGGACAGGCGCGGCTGAGCCGGTGGCGTTAACTGTAACAGGCGACGGGGTTGAAAAAGAAGTAACGTTTACTATGGCCGATTTACAGGCATTGCCGCAAAAAACTTATACTTATTCCGGCTACAACCACTGGCCGTCGCTGAAAGTATTTAAAGATATGACCGGCCCGACACTGCAAAGCATTTTAGACGCAGCGGGTTTAAAAGATAATGCTGCTTTGATCAGGTTCAAGCCGACCGGTGGTAATTTTACCAGGGAACAGTTGCTGTCCGAACCCCGGTACTATTTTCCGGATGGTGAAAATTCCGGTGATCTGGTAGATTGGCCGCCCATTCGCAGTGATAAAGGGAAAACACTGGTTGAAACGGTAATTGCTCTGAATGATTCCCAGGGCAGGATATGCTTTGGCCAGCGGGCGCCCAATGAACCCACCGGCGGTGACTGTGTGATGACCCAGGAAATGTGCAATAACGGAGTAATTGAAGTGTTGACGGCGCCCCTGGGGCAGTGGGAGGCGCCCTCCGCCGATATCCTGTCCGGCACGGTTGCCCGGGGCACGAGAATAACTCTGAAAAAACCGGATGCGGCGGCGGATAATGTCATGGTCTACTATACCCTTGACGGAAGCGAACCAGCTTATGGAAGTAACATATTCAATATCAGTTACCCCAGCTTTCGACCGGAACTGAACAAGCCAATACCGGTTAATGGTGATCTGACAATTAAAGCGAAAACCATTGGCTTCGGTAAATTAGACAGTGAGGTGGCAGTTTTTCAATATAAAATAGAGAATACTGCAAATGAAGCCGAAGGCGAAATAACTAAGGCCAGTGATTTTGCGGACATAGAGGGGCACTGGGCCAGGGATGATATTATAGCTTTATCGGAAAAAGGAATAATTGACGGGATGACCGCTACGGAATTCAAACCAGAAGAAAAGATCACCCGGGCTCAATTTGCCAAATTACTGAGCGCGGCTTTAAATATCAAGATTGATCAGGGTGCGGCTGTTTCTTTTAAAGACGTACCGGCCGGAGCGTGGTATCACGATTATGTGGCGGCGGCGGTTAAAGAGGGGTTAATCATGGGCTATAACGACAGTATTTTTGCCCCCGATGAGAACATTACCCGGGAACAAATGGCTGTGATCATTTCCCGTGTCCTGAAAATGAAAGCAACGACAGATCTGTCCCACAGTATTACCGAGCAAATAATTGATAAATTCAAGGATAAAGGCGACATATCGCCGTGGGCGGGAAATGAAATATACCTGGCGGTATCCTGTGGAGTGGTAAGCGGCGTGAGCGAAGACACCTTCGCCCCCCAAATGACCGCTACCCGGGCGCAGGCGGCAGCCATGATTTTGCGGCTGTCGCGATGGAGCGAAGAGCAATGAAGCTGAGAAGGTCGGAGTTCAAAGCCGGGACGGGGAAAGCTGTAGCCCTGGCGCTGCTGCTGACCGCGCTGTTCAACCTGTTGTGGATTGCCGGGCCGGGCATGGCGAGCACCGGTTGCGGCACCGGTATTACAGGTGTGGCGGCTGACACACTGACGTTTAAGGTCGGCTATTTCGGCGGGCCCTATTACAAGAAGAAAATCTACACGCTTAACGACCTGGACGCACTGCCGCAGGTAAATCAAGCCTACACATTTGTCGACAGCATGCCGGCAGTGAGTGTAGATTCTGCTGTGGGGGTTAAGTTGACCGACTTGCTGGCGGACGCCGGCATTGACGTCAATTCTGTCCAAAAAATATATTTTTACGCCAGCGACATTAAAACGGGATGGTATCAATGCCTGGATAAGACCTACCTGCTGGACACAGTTCGTTACTATTATCCAAACCTGCCGTCAAGCTGGGATTATGAAACCCAGAAGCCCTTGCCGGGGGCAGCGGCCGGAGCGATCCAAGTGCCGGCGCTCATAGCGTACAAGGATAACTGGCAACGATATGCCGAAGCCCCGGATTTCAGTGTCTACGACACCTCGACCAGATTCAGGCTGCTGTTCGGCCAGAGTAATACCGGTGAAGTTACCGCTCCCCAGTCAGCCAAATGGGTACACTCCATTGAAGTGATGCTGGGCGGCATGCCGCCCGCCGGGGTCACTCTCGACCAGAATATGGTTGATCTGAAGGTCGGCAGCACTGTCAGGTTGACGGCGAGCGTAGCTCCATATGAAGCCACAGAGAAGAGCGTGAATTGGAGTTCCAGTGACACCAGTGCAGCTACAGTCGATAAAAACGGTCTGGTCACGGTTGTCGGCGAGGGTACGGCTATCATCACCGTGAGCACTGTGGTCGGCAACATGACGGCCAATTGTGTCGTAAACGGCCCCAAACAGGTCGGCGCCGCGCCTGCCGTTTCCGGTTCTCAACAGAGTGGGGCGCAGGGGGGTCCTGCCGGGCCGCCGGAGCCTGTTCGGCACTACCTGGCGGAAAAAGATACGGCAGCCGGTTCATTAGCCGGAATCTCCTCGGTAGAATCGGGCAACCAACCCTGGCGCGTATTCGAAATGTCGGCCGATGCCGTGCCTCTGCAGCAGCAGAAGGATCAAGGCAAGCTGAATATTTATGCGGCAGTATTATTTATAATGTTGTTCCTTTTCGGTTGGGGCAGAAGATATTGGGAGTTTACAAGGGAAGCAGCGATGTGACATTTTTTAGAGAATGGCAAAAATGGGGACAGGAGTGGAATTAGCTGATGGAGGCTGTGGTAGTTCAGAGGCTTACTTATCAATACCAGCCGGGTGGGCACTTCGCCTTAAAGGATGTTGATTTCAAAGTGAACCGGGGAGAAATGGTAGTGGTGACAGGTTTGAGCGGCTGCGGGAAAAGCACCCTTTGTTTTTGCGTCAGCGGAGTTGCCCGCCACAACCGGGACGGGGTAATGGCCGGGGAGGTGACGGTAAACGGCAAAAATGTCCGGGAGCTAAAAGCCGCCAGCCTGGCTCTGGAGGTAGGCATGGTCTTTCAGGATCCCGATACTCAGCTTTTTTCGCCCACGGTGGAAGACGAAATTGCCTTTGCCCCGGAGAACCTGTGCCTGCCGCCTGACCGCATCCGGGAGAGGGTGGAGCAGGTACTGGAACTGCTGGGGATTGCCGCTTTAAGAGAGGCCAACCCTTACCGCCTTTCCGGCGGCGAGAAACACCTGGTGGCCCTGGCGGCGGTGCTGGCGCTTGACCCGCCGGTACTGCTCCTGGATGAAGTGTTGTCCCAGCTTGACAGCGCAGGCAGGAAGAAAGTGGCAGCCATTCTGGAAAGACTATGCAGCGCGGGGAAAACCGTCATTGCGGTAGAGCACAACCTGGAAAATATCGCCTTTGCCGATCGGTTGATGGCGCTGGAGAGTGGGAAATTAGTCCGTTTTGGGCGGATGGAAACACTTCTAGCGGACCGGGATTTTTTGACTGACAGGCGGCTGATATGTTAGTCATAAAAGCGCTTCAAAGCTGGGAGGGTAATTGTTGGCATTTTTAGAACTGAGCCGGGTGGCCTTTTCATATCCCAGGCAAAACAAGCCGGCGCTGACGGAGATTAACCTGGCTGTGGAAAAAAGCGGGATAACGGCTGTTGTCGGACCTAACGGTAGTGGCAAGACCACCCTGACCAAGCTGATGATTGGGGTTTTGCAGGCGACCGAAGGGGAAATCCGCCTGGCGGGGCGTCCTATAGCAGGTTATTCCCTGGCGGAAATCGGGCGCCGCATCGGCTATGTTTTTCAGAACCCGGGCCTGCAGCTGTTTTGCGGCACAGTGGCCGAAGAGGTGGGTTTCGGGTTGACCAACCAGGGTCGCGATCCGGCAGCCGTGGCAGAAAGGGTTGGGTTCTACCTGG
>CAZJGV010000199.1:2080-5299 GCA_964545615.1 uncultured Pelotomaculum sp. | reverse complement strand
TTGCCCTCCATAATACCCATTACAACTGCTCCATTTCCAGTCTGTAAGCTTTTCTACAAGTCCGGCCTTCGCAGGATTTTGATGTATATACCTTGTCACTGTCACAAGGTACGCATCGTTATCCACACTCTCACTTCTAAACCTGTCCTGGAACAAATGTCCCACAGTATTGTACTTCCTATTGTAATACCATGCATAGCTTACCCCTATACGCCGCATTGTGGCCGAGATCTCTTCATTGCCTTCTCCAATCAGCAAGTGTATATGGTTGCCCATCAGGCACCATGCGTACATTTTAAGCTCACAAAGCTTCTTGTACTTTTCAAGTGTTTCGAGGAACCTTAAGCAGTCCTCATCGTCATGGAAGATCTCCTGCCTGTTGGTTCCTCTTAGCATTATGTGGTATATGCCGCTTTCTCCTTTTTCGCGAGCCGTTCTTGGCACAATTATCACTCTCATTTTTTAACTACATGTTACCACACACAAAAAAAGGAAGCAAGAGAACCGTCCCCTTGCTTCGCCCTTACTTCCCAAACGTTAAGATGTTGCCTTTGTTACTTTGGAATAACTATTAGGGTTTGGTCAGGTGTTTCTTTATTCAATATCCTAAAACTGTATTTTTCACAATTTATTTTGATGCTAGAATTATTCGATGTATATATATGAAATTGAAATCTACCCGTTTTATCTTTACTGTCTTCGTATAATTCAAAATCAAGAATAATTTCATTATTTTTATCATAACAAAAACTAAAATCAGCCTTGTTGTAATTAATTATTTTGAGTATTGCTTTTTTTCTTACTGGTTTAAAAACATTAATTTCTTCTGTGTCAAATAAACCTATAATATGATCTAGTTCAAATGTAATAATGCTTTTGGTTGGATTAATATCAACCTTTCTTAATATACTATCATGAAGTTCCAATTGATTATTTTTCCCCATAATTACAACCCTCCAGTTTTTTAAAAAGGTGTTAATAGTATAAGTTTTATCTATTAGGGGGTATATGGTTATCACTTTGATCGTGCCAATGATCTGTTTCCCTCCAACCATTCTCACCTGGCACACCTCTATCCCAACGCCTCACAATATTTCCATCTACATCTTTCCATTGTCTATGCTTACCTCCTGTTATATCACCTGATTTTGTTTCAGTTACCCCTTCTGGTGGTATCCAATCGTCTGGATTTGCAGGAAAATCATTTAATCTCTTATTCGCAGGCATTTCCTCAGGCAATTCCCCTGCATCAGCTGGATTAGAAAAGACGAGAATAAATCCTCCAGCAACTCCGGCAGCTCTTGCTGCTACTGTACCTGCAGCAGCTAAAAATTCTTCCAGGTTTAATTCTAAAGTCCATTCAGCAGCATAACCATTTCTGCCATTAGGATCTACCATTCTAACCGGATCATTTCCACAATAAGTATAAAGATTTAAAGATTGTGGGTCAGAATAACTTATATAACTATACCCATCCTTCGTCAAAAACCTCCCCAGCGTCGGGCTGTAGTACCTGCTGTTGCAATAGTATAGTCCCGTCTCAAAGTCGTAGTAGTACCCGGCATACCTAAAAGGCTGATCCTCGAAATAAAGATTACTATATTCATATGTAACATTGCCCCATGGATCGTATCTATAAGAGGCAACAGTACCACCATCTTCTTCATCAGTTATCGCAACAACATCACCGCGCAGGTTGGTGTGGACTTCATAAGTATCGCCGCCTTCCATGGCCACCATGTTGCCGTTATTGTCGTACAAATACCTTTTATTAAAAGAGGCTGAACCACTCTCACTTTCCAGGCGCCCCAGGGCGTCCCAGTGATACTCCGCCGTGCTTGAACCTTGGCCGCTGTATACGGTCTTGCCTTTCCTCAACCCGTTATAGTTATAGCTGTAGGTGGCAACTAAGCTGTTGTCGGATACTCTCCTTACTTCAACCAGCTGGTTTTCCGAGTTATAGGCATATATAAGTGTTCCGTCACTGGTCAGGTTGCCGTTTTGGTCATAGGTAAATCCCTGGTTGGTTATCTGGTTGGCGCTGTTATAAGTGAAGTCCCTGTTTTCCTCATCTGATAAGTTGCCTGCCTCGTCGTAGTAGTAATTTTTTGTTACACCGTTTAGTGTCCATGTATCCAATCTGCCGTTGTCGTCATATGTAAAGATCTCTGTGCCTGCCCCGGATATAATTTTCTTAATATTTCCGTTGTCGTAATACTCGTAATAAAAGCTGCCTCTCCCTGTTCTTGTTATTCTTTGCAACCAGCCGTTTCCGTAATAACTATAGTTCGTAAAGGCCGGCTCATCGTCATAATAATAGGGATGCCTTATTTGAAATACCCTGCCGCTATCGTCATACCGGTAATATCTATCAGCGTGATAATCAGGAAATTTCACACGTGAGAGTTTGTTGTCACCCCTGTAATCATACCGCACATAATCATTTATACTGCTCTTTTCCTCAATAAGGTTGTGACTTTTATCCCACTCGTAGTCCAGCCGGCGGCCAAAGCTGTCTATTGAATACAAAACCCGGCCGGCCCGGTCGTAATTATAGGTGCAGCTGTTGCTATCCTGGTCTGTAACACTTATTAAATAGTTGGCGTCATCGTAGGTGTAATCAAAGTACTTGCCGTCATGCAGTGTTTTTCTTATCAGACGGTTAGCGTCGTCGTAGGTGTAGCTGGTCTGCATGCCGTTCGGCAGGGTGACGCCGGTCAGATTGCCGCAGCGGTCGTATGTGCTGGATGTGCTTCTATCAAGCGGGTCGGTCAGGTTGTCTAGCTGGTCTATTTCCGTATATCCATACAGTGTGAGGTAATTATCGTCTGCCCGGCTGGCGCTTCTGGGATCACGTGTTTCGTTGAGGTTGCTCACCTCATCGTAATCATAGTAGGCGCTGCTTCCTAAGGGAGCTTCTACCTCATCCAGCCTGTTTAAATCGTCATAGTAGTAGGAAGTGGTATTCCCCTCGGCATCCGTAAAGCTCTCTCTGACGCCGATATCTTCATTATAGGTAGAACTGCTTTGGTAACCGAGGGGATCTTCACTAAGTGTAACATAATTTTTCCGGGAATCGTATTCGTACTTTTCACTGTTGCGCGGCACGAGTTTTACCGTATCGAAATACACCGTGCCGGTTCCTTCAAAGACACCTGTCACAAGGGCGTAACTTGCTTGCTGGGGCGCATCCGCCAGGCTGGAAAGCCTGGTGTAGTC
>CAZJGV010000199.1:0-2040 GCA_964545615.1 uncultured Pelotomaculum sp. | reverse complement strand
GGTACCCGTCAGATAACCTGTGTTTATTGTAGCTCCTAACTGGTTGTTAGAAGCGTCATAAAAAGCGATTGTATAATGGGCGCCTGTACCGTTCACACCCGAAGTTTCTGCCATCCCGGAGAAAGTGAGCAGTTCTCCTCCGTGCACCGGCACGTCCTGGTAGATTGTAGAGGTCATAGTTGTTGAATGGGTCAGTTTGGCGGATTTTTTTGAATCGTCATATGAATGATATGTACCGTAATAAACAACAGGCGTCACCCCGGTGTGAACCCAGTGGTCGAGGTTATCCTGAAAACCGCAGTTCTCCACAGAGTTAAATGAACTTAAGCTGTAGTCTTCACGTGGACCAGCTAATCTTTCGAGCTGAACTCCGTCAAACCAGACGGTTCCTCTGGTGTTTTCCAAGCCGATGTAAACATCAATGTCTTCCTGGTAAAAAAAGTGATTTGTCAGCACCAGGGTCCTCTCGCCATCTCCCCAGCAGTACAGGCTTTCCCAGTTATTGCTGCCATAGTGAATTTTGATGACAGCGCCTCCCGTACTGCCCGAACGCTCCACGCCGCTAAGCTTGATGTCAGCCCTCAATGTCACACAATCATCGGCCTCAAGACTTACTATATGCTGATAGAACATAGTCGTGGCAAAAGAGCTGCTGCTTAACTTCAAAGCTGAGTTGCCATGAGGAATAAATTCATCATCCAGGGTGGCCTGGGCGGCGCCGCCGCTTCTGGTCCAGCCATCCAGCAGGTTTCCTTCGGTTCCGGGAACTTCCATGCTGCCGTTGTAAAGCAGGTTGTAGTTACTGGAAACACCTGAACTCATTTCTATAATGTTCCCATACTGGTCGTACTTGGCGCCACTTGATTCTTTGCAGGAATTGCTTACGGAAAGCAGTTCATCCTTTTCGCTGTAGTTGTATTTTGTATATCTGCCGCTACCGTCTTCAAAGCTCTCAAGCTTGCTGTAAGTGGTATATTGCATATTATTAGTTATATTATTGTCAGAGTCACTGTCCACATAAGTTATCGTCTTCGTTACGTTACCTTTGCTGTCGTAATATAAACGACTAGTCCTACCCTTTGCATTTGACGTGTAGGTAAGTTTATTGTTATCCCAGGTGTATCCCCAGGCGTGGCCAAGCGGGTCAACAAAACTGGTCATGTTGCCGGTTTGGTTGTGATGATAATGAGAGGTATGGCCACAAGGATCAGTAACGTCGGTAACCAGGCTGCCGCTCTGGGTGCTCTGGGTAAACTGGGTTTCGTAAATATCCTGGCCGCTGGTTCTGGCGTCCGTTAGAGTCTGTACCTGCCCTTTGGAGTTGCAGGTGAATGTGGTGACCCGGCCAAGGGGGTCGGTGAAGGTCGCCAGGTAGCCGTTTGTTCCGGGGCTGGTGTCATAGGCAAAAGTATATGTGTTGTCCTCCGGGTTCTTAACGGAGGTTAAAAGGCCGTTTGTGTAGTTAAACTGGTAGTATCTGCTTTCTGGATCAATTACCCTATATATCAACCCTTCGGTGTTATACGCAAAACTGAGCGACCTGCCGGAAGGGTCGGTCAAGGATGAAAGGCGGCCGTTTTGATAGTTATAGGTGGTGGTGTTTGCTTCCAGGTAGTCAACGGCTGTGGATATTTTGCCGCCGGCATCGAAGCTGTAAACATTTTTGTATTTGTCGGTGATCTGGAATTTCCCCTCGGCATCTTTGGTGAGGGTATGGTAGACACCGGCGGGCGCGTGATACGCACTACCTGATTTGGTGAAAACATGTGTGGAGCCGTCGCCTTCGGTTAATGCCGCATTTCCGTCCGGCCGTTCTGCGACAGTTATATCGGAACCGAGGCGCCAGCCCATGCCCAGGGGGCCGCCTCTTTTGTCGAGGGAGTTGTAAGTGATGCTTTCTCCTATGGACAGGCCGCGGCCGGGTATATTGAAAAGAGGGCTTTTTAATACCAGGTTTAAGTTGTAGGTGTTAATGGAAGCGCTCCACCCGTCTCCAAGTGCTGCGGATGTATAGTTAAAATACGGCTCTAGGCCAAAGCT
>CAZJGV010000198.1:0-5316 GCA_964545615.1 uncultured Pelotomaculum sp. | reverse complement strand
GGGCGAGGAGTATTATTTTTACGCCTGCAAAGCAGAAAAAGTCAGGGAACTCCTGCAAAAAAAACCGGAAAAAGTGGTGCGCATATACAGTAAGAATACCTACCGTACCGGCTTTAATCTGGCCACCAGACTATGGCTGGGGGACTATGCGGCCACCGGCCAGGCCGGGGATTTGAAAACTTTTCCCGAGCTGGCCGCAAGCTCCAAAGGCATCGAAAGGATCGGGGTGCTGCGGGCAGATGTAGATAACATGGGCGCCGCCTTTGTCAGCGGTTTTATCAGGGAACACGCGGCTGAAAACAAATACAGGTATCTTACCCTGTCTCGCACTGCTACCCTGTCGCGCAGCCTGTCCATTTTTTTTAAATACTATCTAAATGACTTGTTGGCCAACGGCGAATTTGACCTGCTGGCGCCGGCACAGGAACGCAATATAGTGGTCGTATATTCAGGCGGCGATGATTTGTTTCTGGTGGGCGCCTGGAACGAGGTGCTGGCTGCAGCCATTGACATACGCCGGGCTTTTGCCCGTTATGCCGGCAGCACACTGACCCTGTCGGCAGGCTTTGCCGTTTTTGTGCCCGGTTACCCCATTGCCAGGATGGCGGCTGAAACAGACCAGTTGGAGGAATACGCCAAACAGCACCGCTGCAACGGCCGGGAGAAAAACTCCATCTCGCTGTTCGGGCTGGAAATCGGCGATGGACAGCTGCAAGCACAGCACACCTATGACTGGGATACCTTTGAGGATAAGGTGCTGGGTGAAAAATACGCGGTTATTGACAGTATTTTTACCGGCAGTGACGTCTACGGCAGCAGCTACCTGTACAACATCGTCGACTTGCTACGGCAGGCGCAGAGTGATGCGATAAATATAGCGCGCCTGGCTTATTTGCTGGCCAGGCGGGAGCCAGGGCAGAAAGCAAGTACTGAGTTTAAAAAAAGTTACCGCAATTTTTCTCAAAGTATTTATCAATGGGCCTTAAACGATGAGGACAGGCGGCAATTGATTACAGCAATCATGCTGTATACATATTATAACCGCAATGAAAAGGAGGAGCAGGCATGAGTGGTGATATGAGAGAGGCCCTTAGAAGAGCAGGGCTTGCGGGTGAGCCGTTACAACCTGCTAAAACCCAAACGAGAGGGACCGATAATACGGGCAGAGCAGGCTCTAGAGGCGCGCCGCCCGCTCAGCCGTCCCGGTCGCAAACCGCCGCAGCGCAATTCACACTGGGGGAAAACTATACCGCCCAGGCAGACCAGGTTATCCAGGAACTGAAGCGATCATTAAGGGATTACCAGAGATTTACCACCAGCAAAATTAGGAACATATTGGCTATGGTCAGCGAAATCTACAACGATGTGATCACCGAACAAGACGATCTCTTAAGCCCGGAGCTGCAGAGCCGGATCGAATACCTGAAAGCGCGGCTGGTCTACGAGTGCGGGCGGGAACCGTATGTTGTCAAGCCCTTCGTAACTAAAGCGGGGCTGCTGGATCTATTAAATAACATTGGCGGCAGCCGGGAGAACTTTAAAAAATTTTCCCGCTATATAGAAGCGCTGGTAGCCTACCACCGCTTCTATGGAGGTCAGGATAAGTAAGGGGGAAGGGTATAATGTACGGAAAAATTTTAATCAAATGCAAAATGACACTCTTAACCGGTATGCATATTGGCGGGTCATCGGCATTTTCCGCTATCGGCGCGGTTGACAGCCCGGTAATCAGGGATTCTTTCACCGGTGAACCGATGCTGCCCGGTTCAAGCCTCAAGGGTAAAATGCGCACGCTGCTGGCCAAGAGCATCAAAAACCACTACATAACCCAGGAATGCGCCAATGACCCTGAGGAAATAACGCGCCTCTTCGGCTCTGCCGGCAACAGTAGTAAAGGGATCAATCCCAAGGCCGCGCGCCTGCAGTTCGCCGATGCTTTCCTGGTCAACGCCGAAACCCTGAAAAAGCGCGGCGGTATGACTGAAGTGAAGTTTGAAAACACGATCAGCCGCCTTACGGCGGTTGCCAATCCCCGGCAAATAGAAAGGGTGGTCAGGGGCTCTGAATTTGCCGTTAACATGGTTTATGACCTGGAAGAGGAGGCCGTTCTTATAGATGATTTTGCCAATATCGCTAGGGCCCTGAAGCTGCTGTCTATGGATTACCTGGGCGGGCACGGGTCACGCGGTTACGGCAAAGTGGCTTTTGCGGATTTTGCGGTAGAAGTGAGAGAGGGAGAATGCCCCGTGGATGTAAACGCCCTTCTAAATATGTTAAAGGAAGTGGAGGAGTATGGAGCATTTTCTTTACAGGCTTAGCTTTACCACCGCCCTGCATATGGGGAAGGATGCGGGAGCCAGCTCATTAGATGACTGCCGGATGAACATCCATGCCGATACCATCTTTTCCGCCCTGTGCTGTGAAGCGGCCCGCGCCGGCGAGGTTGCCGGGCTGGCTGACTTGTTTGCCGGCGGGGCGCTGACCATATCCGACGCGCTGCCTTATGCCGGAAATGAGCTTTTCCTGCCCAGGCCTATTTTGTTTGTTAAAAATGCCAGGCGTGAAGGTGACGCCGGTTTAAAAAAAGCGTTAAAGAGCGTAGAGTACATCCCCCTGTCCTTATTCGCAGACTACCTGCTGGGTTTGCACCGGCCGCAATTAGATGTCGAAAAATTTAAATACAAGTTTGGCCGGATGGTTGTCGGTACCAGGGTGGCATTAAAGGGTAATGACCAGCCCCTGCCGTACCATGTGGCCGCGTGGAAATTTGCCAGAGGCTGCGGGCTGTATCTGCTTGTCCGCGCCGAGCATGAGGAGGACCGGCATACTTTCGGGACCTTGCTGACCCGCCTGGGCCTGTCCGGCATCGGCGGCAAGCAGTCATCGGGCTGGGGGAAATTTGAAGTCCGGCAAAGCTACGTGCCTGCAGAATTAATGAAGTTAATTGAGGACAGCCGGGCGCCATATCAGATGCTGCTTGGCACCGCCTTGCCGGCGGATAACGAATTGGATGATGTTCTGGCTGACGGCTGGTATGCCCTGGTCAGGCGCGGCGGCTTTATCCGTTCCGAAAATTATGCGCCCGGGCAGCTGAAAAAACGCACGATGTATATGATGGCGCCTGGTTCCTGTTTGCGGCAAAGGTTTAAGGGGGGCATATACGACCTGTCCGACGGCGGCGCCCATCCCGTGTGGCGATGCGGCAGCACTCTATTTGCGGGGGTGAACTTGTGAAATACGGTCATCTCGAGAGGCTGAATATTACCCTGCGCGCGCTGGGGCCGGTTTTTATCGGCTCGGGAGAGAGCCTCAATAAAAAAGAATATATCTTTGACGCTCGCAAAGGCCTGATCTATTTTCCCGACCTGCCGCGCCTGGTTACTTTCTTAAAAAGCCGTTCACTGCTGCCAAAGTATGAAGATTACCTCTACCAGCAGCGGCACAATGACTTCCGGGTCTTTTTAAAGGAAAACGGTATCGGCGAGGCTGACTATCCGTCCTTTGTCGGCTACAGCATAGAAGCAGGTGAAGCGGCCCAGTCGGCATACTTCCGTCAAGTACTGACCTTCATCAAAGACTCTGCAGGGTACCCCTATATACCGGGCTCCAGCGTTAAAGGGGCCGTCCGCACAGCGCTGGCAGCCATGTTAATTAAAGAAGGCCGCTGGGACAGCTCCAGGCGGGAAATTACCGGCGCCGATAGTTCCGTAAACGCTCGGAAATTCCTGGCCAGAGAAGAGGACAGGCTGGAGAAAAGAATCTTTTACCGCCTGGGGATTAGAGATCCCAGGGAAGGCGGCGAAATATACAGTCCGGTCAACGACTTGATGCGCGGCGTCAGCATCAGCGACAGCGCCCCATTGAGTTTTGAGACCCTGACCTTGACGGGCAAATACGACCGCAAACCAGATGGAGCCGTCAACAGCCTGCCGATATTCAGGGAAGTTATAAAACCGGGCAGCGAAGCCCGTTTGATCATGACTCTGAATACAGCCATGCTGGCTAAAGCTGGGCTAAATGCTAAAAGCATCGAGGCGGCTTTGCATAGCTTTGCTGACGAGCACTATGCTAATTTCGAACAGTACTTTGCGGAAACTCAGGATGATGCAACAGTTTCGGCCCAACAGGGGGTGGATATTATCCTGGGGGGAGGAGCGGGTTATGTGTCCAAAACCCTTGTCTATAACTTGTTTCCCCAACGGGAGCAGGCATTGGACCTGGCCGCGATAATAATGGCCAAACAATTTCCTCCCCGGCACGGCCACGGCAAAGACGCCGCCGTATACAAAGTGTCGCCCCATACATTAAAGACGGCCATGTATGTGGGGCAGTATTACCAGATGGGCAGATGCGAACTGATCGTGGAATAAATTACTGATGTCAGGTAAGTGAAAAATGATGCAAAAAATTATTGTGCAGTGTAAATATGGTGGCGAGCAAAGGGCCTACTATAATTGGGGCTCACTTTTTCATGGTTTCCTGCTCAAGGCCTTGCCGCCGGATGTGGCGGAAACGCTCCACCATAGCCGGCTGAGGCCGTTTTCCCAATTTGTTTTACCCCAACCCGGCCAGGATTTAAGCTGGGTTATCGGTATGTGGGATACTGAAATAGCCGGTTACATTGGGCAGGCCGTACTGCCTTTGACCCGGATTGAGCTACAGCAAAAGGGTTTGACTTTGGAAGTGACCGGCACGCAAAGAATTGTGCAAAGTGAGCAGGAGTATTTCAGCCGTTTTTTTACGGCCGGCGCTCCGTGCCGGCGCTATGAACTGGAGTTTCTAACCCCGTGCACCCACAGGCAGGACGGCCAATACGCTTTGTTTCCCAACCCGGATTTGATTGTCAACAGCATTAGCAAGCGCTACAGCGATTTTACGCATGATGTGTCTATCGACGACCCCCAGGCTATGGAACAAATAGCGCGGCATATGCGCATAGTCCGTTATTCCCTGCGTACGGCTGTCTATTTCCTGGAAAATACCAAAATTACCGGCTACATGGGACGGATAACGCTGGTCGTAAGCGGGCCGGAACAACTCGCCAGGCTGGCCGGGGCCTTGCTTTCCTTCGCCGAGTATTGCGGGATAGGTATAAAAACAGCCCTGGGCATGGGCGCTGTAAAAATCAAGCAAATAGTTTAGCGGTTTGCGGTTATCACCCGAATTGAGCGCCGCAACCAGCAATCAAGCGTAAAACAGAGAAAGTGTAAGATAATTTGGTGTGATTAATGTGCTGGCGGCAATAATATGGGGACCAATGGCAAATATTATTTCTGCTCCGCAAAACGTATTTTGGGAGCAGGTAAAACGAGGCTT
>CAZJGV010000197.1:0-5324 GCA_964545615.1 uncultured Pelotomaculum sp. | reverse complement strand
GTTGGGCTAGGAGGGAAGAACTTGGCTAAGTTGAAGATCACTCTGGTTAAAAGCCTGATCGGTCGCCCGGGAGACCAGCGGGTCACGGTGCGCACCCTGGGCCTGACCAAAACGAACCGTTCAGTAATTTGTGAAGATACCCCGCAGGTTAGGGGTATGGTCAATAAAGTCGGACATTTGCTTAAGGTTGAGGAAGCCTAAGGGAGGTGGGATAGTGAAACTGCACGAATTAAGACCGGCTCCCGGGGCGAGGACAAAGCCCACCCGCAAGGGCCAGGGGATCGGTTCAGGCCTGGGAAAAACAGCCGGCCGGGGCCATAATGGGCAGAATTCCCGTTCCGGCGGTGGAGTGCGTCCAGGTTTTGAAGGCGGTCAGATGCCTTTACAACGCCGTATGCCCAAGCGAGGATTCTATAATCCGTTTGCCAAAGAGATTACGGCCATAAATGTAAGCCAGCTAAATTGTTTTGAAGACGGGGACGTCGTTACACCGGAGGCGCTGCTGGCGGCCAGGGTTATCAAAAAGGTTGCTGACGGGGTAAAGATTTTGGGCCAGGGAAACCTGGAAAGATCTCTTACCGTTAAAGCCAATGCGTTTAGCAAGTCGGCTGAAGAGAAGATCGCGGCAGCCGGCGGCAAAGCAGAGGTGATTTAATTGCTGGAAAGTTTTAAGAGTGCCTTTAAGGTTTCAGAATTAAGAACAAAGCTTCTTTATACATTGGGTATGATTTTTATTTTCCGGCTGGGCGCTCATATACCGGTGCCCGGAGTTAACATTGACAGGTTTGCTGAGTTGGTCAACAGTGGTATGATTTTTGGATTCTTTGACATTATCTCCGGCGGCGCCTTAAAAAACTTTTCCGTTTTTGCTATGGGCATTATGCCCTACATAAACGCATCCATCATTTTGCAGTTGCTTACAGTTGTGATCCCACACCTTGAGCAGCTCAAAAAAGAGGGAGAGGAAGGCCGTAAAAAAATTACCCAGTACACCAGGTATCTTACTGTAGTCCTGGCTTTTATCCAGGGTATCGGTATGGTTATCGGTGTAGGCGGGGCGCTTCAGAACCCGGGGCCACTGACTTATGTCATGACAGCCCTGACCATTACAGCCGGGACAACTTTCCTGATGTGGGTTGGCGAACAAATCACTGAAAAAGGTATTGGCAACGGTATTTCGCTGCTGATATTCGCCGGAATTGTTTCCAGGGTACCTCAAGGAGCAGTCCAGTTGGGAGAATACCTCAATGCCGGCACGATCAATATTTTAAGTCTGGCCCTTCTGGTTATAATCGGGGGGCTTGTGATTGCGGGAGTGGTTGCGGTACAGGAAGGCCAGCGCCGCATACCGGTACAGTATGCCAAGCGCGTGGTAGGGCGCAGGGTATATGGCGGGCAGACCACCCACCTGCCGCTCAAGGTTAATCAAGCGGGAGTTATGCCGATCATCTTCGCTTCATCGCTGTTAATGTTTCCTGAGACCATCATCAACATGTTTCAAGGCAGCGCGGTAGCAAATTTTTACAGCCAGTATCTTGGCTGGGGATCGGTTGCGCATACCCTTATCTACGCCTTGCTGATTGTTGGTTTTACTTTCTTTTATACCTCCGTGATTATGAACCCAGTTGATGTTGCAGATAACATCAAGAAATACGGGGGTTTTATTCCAGGACTCAGACCGGGGCGGCCTACCGCTGAATACATCAGCAGAATCATGACCAGGGTTACGCTGGCCGGAGCTATCTTCCTGGCTTTGATAGCGATTCTGCCGAACTTCGTGCTCTTAGCCACAAGAATACCCAACATCTATTTTGGAGGTACTTCCCTCTTGATTGTGGTGGGTGTTGCGCTTGACACCATGAAGCAGGTTGAATCACACCTTCTTATGCGCAGTTATCAGGGTTTTATAAGGTAGGGGGGCTTATGATTACCTGCAAGTCCGAGAAAGAGCTTACCTATATGCGTGACGCAGGGCGTTTAGTAGCCAGGACCCACGCCGAACTCGCCAGGGCGGTTAAAGTTGGAGTGCCGACTATTGAACTGGACCGGCTGGCCGAGGAATTTATCATTAAGAACGGCGGAAGACCTGCATTTAAAGGGCTTTACGGTTTTCCGTACACAATTTGTTCTTCGGTAAACGAAGAGGTGGTACACGGCTTCCCTGGTTTAAGAAAATTGGAAAACGGTGATATTATCAGTATTGATATCGGAGCGGAAATAAATGGATATTATGGAGACAGTGCTGTTACCCACCCTGTTGGAGATGTCAGCCGTGAGGCCTTGGCCCTTTTGAGGGCGACAGAGGAGTCGCTTTACAAGGGGATTGAAAAGGCTAAGGTGGGCAACAGGTTATCCGATATATCCAACGCCGTTCAAACCTGTGCGGAGAACTATGGTTATTCTGTGGTGCGTGACTATGTCGGACATGGAATAGGAAAGTTGCCGCATGAGGAACCACAGGTGCCTAATTTCGGGAAACCGGGCAGGGGGCCAAGACTTAAGACAGGCATGACATTAGCGATTGAACCCATGATTAACATGGGCACTTATGAGGTGAAGACTCTTTCAAACAACTGGACTGTGGTAACTTTAGACGCAAATCTTTCAGCCCATTTCGAACATACCATTGCTATCACCGATGACATACCGGAGATACTCACTAAGGCTTAGGCCGTAAGGCGTAAGTATGAAAGTAATGCTTTGGGGTTGTAAGACCAATTAGGAATGCAGGATATACCTACGTCTTATATCCTGCGACTTACGACTTAATGCGGAGGTTTATAGGGCCATGTCAGAAAACACGGTGCGGATTGGGCAACTGGTTTCTTCAATCCAGGGCCGGGACAGCGGCAGGTTTTATCTGATTACGGGAATTGAAAACGAAACCATGGTTAATGTCGCAGATGGAGAAGAACGAAAAATAGAGAACCCGAAGAGAAAAAACTGTAAGCATCTGATAGTTTATGATGCGGTTGCCGGATATATACTTGAAAAAGTACAAATAGGGAAAAAGGTTACCAATGTTGATGTCCGGAAGGAGCTAAAGAGTCTTGTAAGCCAACTGCCCAACCCGTAGTATTTTAATTACAGTATTACCGGCTGGCAGATAAGCAGTGTCCATTTTAATAACAAGGAGGTTTGCTATATTCCTAATGTCAAAACAGGATGTAATTGAGGTTGAGGGAACAGTGATCGAACCGTTGCCAAACGCGATGTTCCGCGTACAGCTGCAAAACGGTCACAAGGTTCTGGCGCACGTTTCGGGGAAGATCAGGATGAATTTCATCCGGATCCTTTCGGGTGACCGGGTGATGGTTGAACTCTCCCCTTATGACTTGACACGAGGCCGAATAGTATACAGGTATAAGTAAGACATGAGAAGTGAGACGTGAGACTAAGGGGATGGGCTCAAGGGTCCTAAAAGACCCCAAAGGAATTCTGTTATACCCACGACCCACTACTCACGACTAAGATTGGGGGGTTGATGGTGAAAGTTAGACCATCCGTAAAGCCTATTTGCGAAAAATGCAAAATTATTCGCAGAAAGGGCAGGGTTATGGTAATCTGTGAAAACCCAAAACACAAACAGGCACAAGGGTAAAACGGGAGGTGTTGAATAATTTATGGCACGTATTGCAGGCGTTGACTTGCCAAGAGATAAGCGGGTCGAGATAGCCCTCACCTATATATTTGGCATTGGTAAGCCTACGTCCCACAAAATCTTGACTCAGACCGGTGTTAATCCTGATACCAGGATCAAGAACCTGACCGAGGAAGAAATAAACAGGCTAAGAGAAGTTATTGAGAAGAGTCTTAAAGTGGAGGGTGACCTGCGCCGAGAGATCGCCTTAAATATCAAGCGGCTGATTGAAATCGGCTGTTACAGGGGTTTGCGGCACCGCCGCGGGATGCCTGTGCGGGGTCAGCGGACCAAGACCAATGCCAGGACACGCAAAGGTCCGAAAAAGACTGTAGGCGTCCGCAGGAAAAAATAGACTAGAGGAGGTTGTTCAATGGCGCGTCGCGTAGCCAGAACAAAAAAACGTGAACGCAAAAATATAGAGTCAGGTATTGCCCATATCAAATCCACATTCAATAATACTGTGGTTACCATAACTGATACCAAGGGCAATACTTTATCATGGGCCAGCGCGGGCGGGGTTGGCTTTAAAGGTTCACGTAAGAGCACACCCTTTGCAGCCCAGATGGCAGCTGAGAAATCAGCGAAAGAGGCCATGGAGCACGGTCTGAAAGAAGTAGAAGTGATGGTCAAAGGGCCGGGAGCAGGACGGGAAGCAGCTATCCGTTCCCTGCAGGCCGCCGGTCTCGAAGTGAACATGATTAAGGATGTCACACCAATTCCACATAACGGTTGCCGGCCGCCAAAACGCCGGAGAGTTTAAGGAGGTGCACTGTATTTGGCAAGGTATACAGAATCAGTCTGCCGGCTTTGCCGCCGGGAAGGCCTGAAACTCTATCTAAAAGGAGACAGGTGCTATACTCCCAAATGTGCGGTTGAGCGCAGAGCGTATGCTCCAGGCCAACACGGACAAGGACGCAAAAAAGTTTCCGAGTATGGCCTGCAGCTTAGAGAAAAGCAAAAAGCCCGCAGAATGTATGGTATTTTGGAAGGGCAGTTCAGGCGTTACTTTGAAAAAGCAGAGAGGCAGAAAGGTATTACCGGTGAAAACCTCCTCCGCTTGTTGGAAAGGCGTCTGGACAACGTGGTCTACCGCCTGGGATTCGGGGCTTCCCGGAATGAATCCAGGCAGCTTGTGCGTCACGGTCATTTTACTGTGAACGGTCGGAAGGCAAATATTCCTTCTTACATGATCAGAGTAGGCGATGTGATTGCCGTTCGTGATAAAAGTAAAGAATCGCCTAGGGTTAAGGAACTGCTTGAGAGAGCAGGCGACCGCACCCCTCCCGCCTGGCTTGAATTAGAAGCCGACCAGGCCAGGGGCCGGGTGGTGGATCTCCCCGCACGGGATCAGATTGACGCCCCCGTACAGGAGCACCTGATCGTAGAGCTTTACTCCAGATAGGATTTTGGTTGTTGGTTGTTGGTTAACCGCTAACCACTAACCACCATCTTAGGAGGGAACCTTTATGCTTGAAATAGAGAAGCCTAAAATTGAAATCGTTGATATGAGTGATGACAACACCTATGGAAAGTTCGTGGTAGAACCTCTGGAAAGGGGTTATGGAATCACCCTGGGGAATTCCCTGCGCCGCATCCTGCTTTCATCGCTGCCGGGGGCAGCAGTAACCTCAGTTAAGATTGATGGTGTGCTGCACGAATTTTCTACCATACCGGGAGTTGT
>CAZJGV010000196.1:0-5368 GCA_964545615.1 uncultured Pelotomaculum sp. | reverse complement strand
CTGAGCATCCATATAGTTCCTTAATTGGAATTATGGCTGTCTGGTGGTTCTAAAAGCATTATACGAGGAGAAAGAAAAAGAAACCACGGGCCAGCGTCGCAATGTTCCGCTTGCCTGTGGCTCTTTGTGACTAATTAAACCTATTTCAAATACTTGATCACCGACTCGCCCAGCTTGGCGATTAAAAAACCGTAGCCGAAAAACCTCAGGGTTTTGCCTACAAGCAGGAAGGAAAAAACCGTGATAGCCCTTTGTTTCAGACAACCGCAAATAATCACCAGAATGCGGTATGGGAAAACAGGAAACATCGACGCTACGACAAGGGCGGATGAACCGTATTTGGCGAAGAAAGCCACGCCCTTTTCAATCTTGGCCGGAGAAACGAACTTATCCATAAAAGTCTGGCTCCAGTGATACGACACGGTATACATGAGCATCAGCCCCAGTACGTTCCCCACAACACAATACATGGCGTAAGGCAAAAACTTTTCATGACTGACCATCAGTATGGGCACAAAAGCCACTTCCGGCCCTACCGGGAGAATAATGGCGTTAGCAAAAGAGAGGACAAATAAAAATATCCCCTGGTCGGTATTTTGCAGCCAATTTAAAAACTCCACAAAATTCACCCTTAAATTAGGGAAAAATCTTCTCTAATATGTTTAGAACCGGGGACATAGCGGTCCTCCCAGCACCTTATATACTTTGAAGATGTGTCCCCTTTCCTTTTTATGCCTATTTCTATAATGCTTACGTTAATCCCTTTTTTTAGACAAAAAAGTAGCGGGAGATTCCGGTTGAGGACAACCTTTGCCCGCTATCTTCGTATGTTCAGATGTTCGATTGCTGGGACTTTAAAATTTTAGATCTTCCCGCAAAACAGCTGCGCCCTTAAGATATACGTGCTTGATCTCTTTTTGTGACTTCGCGGTGTTTACATGGAGCAGCACCCTGATGCACCTGCCGAGGCTGCCTGGCACATTGATCTCGTTGGCGCACATCAGCGGTATATGGCGCCATCCCATCTCCCGCACAGCGGCCGCCGGGAATGCGGCATCCAGGTCTGAAGTGACCGTAAAGATTACGCTGGCGATATCTTCGGGGTCAAGGCTGTTTGCTTTTGTTATAGCCTCGATTAACTCCCTGGTGGCGGCGGCTATTTCCGCCGCTTCATTCCGCCCGACGGTGACAGCGCCGCGTATTCCTCTACACACCATGCCGCTGTCCTCCTCAATATAGCCTCAGGACTGAACCGCTCTGTGGCCCAAACCGACAGCTACCTCATCAAGGTGAAGCAGGCCCACCCCAAAAAATATGGCCACGCTGATATGATCATCCTTTCTGGCGATGCCGATTTTACCGCCAACATTAAAACCTATCGCCTTTGGCATCACCTGTGACAGCGCCTCTCTGGTAGCGCCCGCCACCGCTCCTTCGTCGGCGTGCACTTCCTTGATCACACCCTCCCGCTTGGAAGCAACCACTGCCCGCTCAATAATTTTGTTAACCGATGAAATGAAGTCACCGCCGTAATCAACGGCCGCCGTCTTGATACCTTCTCTGGCAAAACGCTGCTTATATTCCTTTTCCTGCTCCCTGCTGTCAGTGAGCGCCATTTCAATCGCCACGCTGGCAACTTTGCGGCTACCGTAAAGGGTCATGCTCAAACCACCTCTGTTAAAATTAAAATACACTCCGTTCAGGAGTGCAAAAGTTCCAATATTTAGTGCCCCCTGGCAATATTATAATGGAGCGGGCTATTAAAAGCAAACAACCCCGTGCTATCTTTCTGACAGGCGCACCTTTCCTATAGCGCTGACCGTTCCCTGTACCTTGATTGTGGCGCCGGGTTCCGGCGAGATCACTCCTCCGGATACACTCAGCACTTCAACTTCAAACGGCCGGTTATAGTGGGCGCCGTCTATTTCCAGAAGGTCACCGTCCCGGACATACACCGTGACATAACGGTCCCTGAACTGCCCTACCGCCTCTCCGTTTACCAGCAGCCTGGCCAGCGGCAGTGCGGAATACTTGTTTATCCTCAGGATGACAATGGGGTTGAGCGGGTCTCCGGTCATGTTTACAACTTCAGGCTGCGTCAGCTCGCGTGAAAACGCCGGCCAGGCGGCTTCTTTAAGATGACTGCCCGCCAGCCAGGCCTGCGAGGCCAGGGCTAAAACAGCCACGCTCAGCACCATTACGATCAGGCCGCGGTCCAGTTTTTCAATCCAGCGCCAGCTAACCGATCTCTTCATTCTCTCTCCCCCGGTCTGTATTATCCAGTAAATTCTATGACCCTGACCGGTTAAATATACTTTGGGGGAAAGAGCTGTATGACGCCTATTACAGATTATATTTTTTTTCCAACCTCTGTCTGAATTCCTTCATTTCCTCGTACATTTTAAAAAGCAGCCTCTCTAGGTCTGCGTGATTCAAGGTTACAAAGGCGGGATCAAGTATTTCAATTTTTCTGAAATCATCCCTGGCAATAAAACGGATCGTGTTTTCCAGGCTGTCAGATTTAACGGTAAGCACCAATGGAGCATAAGCCGTGTCACTGTTGGTCATATCATCATATACTGTGTAAACATCAGCACTGGCATCTATATCCACAATCTGAATCCCCTGTAGTGGGACATTGCGAAAAACAGCGACCTGCTGCTCCCTGGCCTCTTCCGCCGCCCTGTCCGTGGGCTTGCCCCCGAACAAAAAACGGCCGGGCTTGCCCGTACCCTTAAAATCTAGGCGCACCTTCAGTAACACACCGTCCCTATCTCCTGTGCCATCAGCACCCTGGTTCTTCGGCAAAAGAATCCCTCCCACTGTTGATTGGGCGTTTTCGAAAACTGCAATATTATTCGAATATTCTAGCCTGTCAGGCCAAACTCCTGCTTAGCTGGGCCATTCTATGTTATTTGAGCCACATACTGGACAGGTGTTTCATTTATTCTGCCCCAGGCCGGCTTTTTCTTTCAGCCTGTTTAATTCTTCCCCGCTGAGGTGGCGGTATTCTCCCGGCCGCAGCTCTTCCAGGGTCAGGGCGCCGAACCTTATCCGCTTCAACCGGAGCACCGGGTGGCCGATGTGCTCGCACATCCGCCTCACCTGCCGGTTGCGCCCCTCGTGAACGGTGATTTCCAGCAGCGCGTTGCCATCTTTCTGCCCGGTGAGACGCACCCCGGCGGGGGCGGTCTGACCGTCCTCAAGCGGCAGGCCCCCGGCCATTTGCTCCAGTTTTACCGGCTCCGGCACTCCGGCCACCCGTACCTGGTATGTTTTGGGGACATGCCGACCCGGGTGGGTTAAAGCGTAGGTCAAGTCACCATCGTCGGTCAGCAGCAGCAGCCCTTCACTGTCGTAATCAAGCCTGCCGACCGGGTAGACTCGACCGGTGTTTGATTTTAACAGATCTGTTACTTTTTTGCGGCCTTTTTCGTCACTCATGGTTGTAATATAGCCGCGGGGCTTATACATAAGAATATATTTTTTTTGCGTGGCCGGAAAAAGCGTTTCCTTGCCAAGCTGTATTTTATCTTTGGCCGGATCAACCTTGACGCCAAGCTGGCTGACCACCCTGCCGTTTACTTTTACCATGCCGGCAGTGATCATTTCCTCACAGCGGCGACGCGAGGCCACTCCTGCCCTGGCCATGAATTTTTGCAGCCGTTCCATAGGTTCTCCCATCTTCCTAAAAAATAAAGGACACATCGAATGTCCTTAAAATTTAACAAAATAAGAACCGGTTGTCAATTACGGCCTCTGCCGGCCTAAAAGATCGTCCTGACTATAAACACTGAAGCCGCCAGCGTGGTGAAGTCGGCCACCAGCCCTAAAAGCACCGAATACCTGTACTTTTTAATGCCCACCGAGCCAAAATACAGCGTCAGCACATAAAAAGTGGTGTCACAGCTGCCCTGCATGGTGGACACCAGGCGTCCCAGGAAGCTGTCCGGGCCGTATGTTTTTATGATATCTGAAGCAATGCCCAGCGCCGCCCCGCCTGAAAGCGGGCGCATTATAGCGTGCGGCAGCACCTCCGCCGGCAGACCGATGAAATTGAGGGCCGGGGACAGCACGGCCACCAGCACTTCCATTGCCCCTGAGGCCCGGAAGATACTTATGGCGACCATCATCGCCACCAGGTAGGGGATGGTCTTAATGGCAGTGGCGAAGCCTGCTTCCGCGCCGTCAATAAAGGTTTCGTACACCTTTACACCGCGCAGTACGGCAATCACAGGCACCACCAGGAGAATAACCGGGATCGCCCAGCGGGACAGTTCGGCGATAATCCCAAACAAGTCCTCACCTCCTGCCGGAATAGATCAGGCGCAGCATCCGGTCCACTATAATCGCCGCCGCCATGCTGAAAGCTGTGGCCATAATGGTCGGCCCCACGATATCGGTAGGGTCGGCGGAGCCGTAAAGAAGGCGGATCCCTATGATCGTGGTGGGGATCAAGGTAATGCACGAAGTGTTTAAGGCCAGAAAGGTGCACATAGCCTCTGAGGCGGTATCGCGGTCCTGGTTAAGTTTTTGCAGCTCCCGCATGGCGATCAGGCCCATCGGGGTGGAGGCGTTGCCCAGCCCCAGAATATTGGCGCTGAGGTTCATTACTATGGCCCCCATGGCCGGGTGGTCTTTGGGCACGCTGGGGAACAGAAAACGCAGCACCGGGCGCACCAGCCAGGCCAGTGCCCGGACCAGGCCCGCCTCCTCAGCGAGCTTCATGATGCCCAGCCAGAAAGTGATGATAGCTATAAGGCTGATCGAGATCTTGACCGCGTTGTTGGCGCCGTCCAGAGCCGCTTTGGTTATAATCTCAATGTTGCCGTTAACAGCGGCCACGATGATTCCGAAGACAATCATACCGAGCCAAACGTAATTTACCACAAAAATACCCCCGACCAGGGTTGTCTACTCTAACACTATGAAAAAAGAGGGACAAATAGTACAAATAATGGAAACACAGTTAAGCTGTATAAAACTTAAACCCGTGCAGCAGCTAAAACAAAAATTTTGTAAATTAATGTTGGAATATGTTGTAAAATAAATGCCGTTATAAAAGAGGTAGTATGGCATTTTATGTAGAAACAGCAGACAGAGCCTATATATGGATAAAATGCTATATAATCTCTTAGAATTATATATTGTGTAGGGGAGGAACTATTTTGAAGCCTGTTATGAAGAAGGGAAAATGTTTTTTTTCGGCATTCTTAATTTTTGTGACAGCCTTATTATTGTCATCACTTCCGGCGGGGGCAAATACAAATGATACCTTATTCCATTTCCCTATATTTACCGTGGGAGAGGGAAAGACATTGGGCGATATCTCCATAACAGAAATCACTCCCGGCACGCTGAAGGCGGG
>CAZJGV010000195.1:0-5416 GCA_964545615.1 uncultured Pelotomaculum sp. | reverse complement strand
AGAGTTGGAATAGTAAAATAACATAAGACCAATATCACCATAAGCACCAGCAGGTAATGCCAGGTGAGCTTGAGGGTCAGGGTGAACCTGCCTGCTAAGCTGTTGTTTAAGCGGTTGGCTGCCATTCTATTTCCCCTTTACTAAAATACACTGCTGACAGGCAAAAACAAAATACCTAGTTTATCATAACCTGTAAGGCAGTCCATTGCAAGAAAAAAGCATTACCCAAAACATACTCCCGGTTAAGTATAGCTAGAATGCCGGAAGACTTGGAAACACTGCTTCTAATGTGTTATATTTTCTGTAGGTCGCATATTGATTGGTGATGGAGGATAGTTAACTTGAAAGAAGCGCGCTATAACCAGTACTCTGAGCACCTGGTCAGGAAGTTTGGTGAAAAAGTATACAAACTGCCGGTAAACCTGCCGGGGACCTGCCCCAACCGTGATGGCAGTTCGGGAGTGGGAGGTTGTATTTTCTGTGACGAAAAGGGCTCGGGTTTCGACTGCCTGCCGGACACCCTTTCTGTAAAGAGTCAGCTTGAAGAAAACAAGGTTTTCTTCCGCAAGCGATTCAACGCTCAAAAATACATAGCTTATTTTCAGGCATTTACCAATACCTATATGACACTGGAACGATTTAAGGCCAATATACTCGAAGCTGCCGAGGTTAATGACCTGGTAGGCATTTCAGTTTCTACCAGGCCGGACTGCGTTAACGATCACTACCTTGATTTTCTTCAGGAAGTTAAGGAAGAGAAAAAGCTGGACATAAACATAGAGCTTGGGCTTCAAACTGTCAACTATCACACCCTGGCCAGGGTAAACAGGGGCCATACTCTGGCGGAGTTTATCGACGCCGTATTAAGGATAAAAAAACACGGCTTTGAGATTTGCACCCACTTGATCCTGAACCTGCCCTGGGATGACAGGGAGGATGTGGTGGAGAACGCTAAGGTGCTTTCCGCCCTGGGGATAGAGTATGTTAAGCTGCATTCACTTTATGTGGTCCAGGGCACGCCCCTGGGGGATATGTATCAGAGTGGTGAATTCGAGATTACCTCCCTGGAGGACTATGTGGCCAGGGTTGTGGAATTCCTTGAATACCTGGACCCCACGGTGGTTATTCAGAGGCTGGTGGGCAACGGTCCCAGGGCAGACCTGCTCTTTAGCAACTGGGGAATTAGCTGGTGGCTGGTCAAGCAGCGGATCGAAGACAGCCTGGCCAGACATGACACCTTTCAAGGTAAAAAATTCGACTACCTGAACGGCAGCGCTCTAAAGGCCATCTTACAGTGAGACAGGAGAAACCGTCCCCTTGTCTCACCGGCTTTGATATAGATGAGAGTAGCAAAACTTACCTTTGACTCCACTTAGTTCATCGGTTATACTCAATACTCGTATCGCCCCCGGGAAATTACCAAAATGGGGTGATTAAATGAGTATATGGAACAAACTGCTTGGACTTAAGAAAAAAATCGGCATCCTGACCGGTATGCTGCTGATACCGCTTGCTATCTTCTTGTACCTGGCGCCGGCGGCGAAGAAGCTGTCGCTGACAGAAGAGGAACAGCGGACCGTAACAGTTGCGGAGGAAATAAAGGAACCCGTGTCAGCTGCCGGTGAAAGAGAGATTTCCGTCTCTAGAGGTGGCGAAACTGACCGTGCCAGCGTCTATATTTTGGCGCAGGTGATTGAAGGCGAGGCGGCTGATGAGCCGTATGAAGGAAAGGTGGCGGTTGGGGCTGTGATTCTGAACCGGACACAAAGCGCCAGCTTTCCACACACAATCCCGGGGGTTATCAAACAGACAGACGCTTTTCAATCAATAAGCAACGGTCAGTATCAGAGACCTCTAAGTCAAGAATCACTAAACGCAGCGGTTGACGCGCTGAACGGCAAGGACCCCAGCGGTGGGTCGCTGTACTTCTGGAATCCTGCCAAATCCACCAGTCCGTGGGTTTGGTCACGCCCGGTTGTCACTAAAATCGGCGGGCATGTCTTTGCCATGTAGTCGTACTGAAAGGGAGGCGCTTTGCGCCTCTCTTCCGTATAGGTGACTGTATATGCGGTGGTATAAAAGTACCTTTCTTACGAAATTGCGGGTTTCGGGGAAAGGTATCTGGTCGATGGTGCTGTTGCCACCCGTCATATTTTTATCGGAAACCCATTCCTGAACGTTGCCCCTGCCGCCGTTGTAGGCCGCCAATACCAGGACAACGTCGCTGTTGAACTCTGATTTCAGGTCGGCAATATACCAGGCTCCAAACCTGATGTTTGTTGCCGGCTCAAAAAGCTGGTCGGGGTTAAAAGCCGGATTGCCCAACTGCCGGGCTACCCACTGCCCTGTATCCGGCATGATCTGCATTAAACCCCTGGCTCCTTTGGGCGAGACCGCGCGGCTGTTAAAGCCGCTTTCCGCTTTCATGATAGCGGCCAGGAGACACGGGTCAAGATTGTACGCTTCAGCATATTCAATGGTGATCTGGCGGTAGGGGAAAGGGTAAAAATAGCGCCAGATCCTGTCCGCGTTTTGGATTAACATGACTATAATAATGAAAAAGATTATGACAGTCCAGATCTTCAACTTTCCTTTGCTATTCATCCTTCTGTGAAAAGCCGCCACCAGATAAATCCTCCATAATTCTTCTGCATCCGATAGTGAGACAAAAGGACGGTTCTCTTGTCTCATTTTAGTCGCAAGGTATAGGCATATTAGACGTAGGCATATCCTTTATTCCTTAGGTGTATTTGACTCATAAAACTTTCATGTATGCTTACGCCCTGCGCCTTACGACTTGCTTTTTCCACATGACTAGCAAGTCGAGAACCGTCCCCACTTGCTAGAGAACCGTCTCCACTTGCTATTATATGCTGCTTGTCTGCTGGAAATGTTCCTTCATTAGATCAGCCCAGTGCTGGTCGGTTCGTTTTATGGTTTCATCTGGCTGGCCGCTGTTGTCGATAATACGGCAGGCGTACTTTAATTTTTCTTCCTGGGGCATCTGGGCGTCGAGGCGGTTCATGACATCTTCCGGCGCCAGGCCGTCTCTTCGGGCCAAACGCTGAAGCTGCTCTTTCAGGGCAACCTTGACCACCCAGACCTCGTCCACATCATGCTGTAAACCAGTTTCGATCAGAAGCGGCGCGTCCACCACCAGCACTCCGGCGCTACCCAGCAGTTCCGGATGCTCTTTAAACCAGGTGATCTCCCCGCTGATTTCTTCCGTAATCCACGGGTGAATTATATTATTCAACCTGGTCCTGGCCTCAGGATCGGAAAAGACCACATCCGCCATTTTTTTGCGGTCAAGTCCGCCCTGATCATTCAGGATACCGCGCCCGAACTCCCGTGCAATTTCCTCCAGGCAGGCTGAGCCCGGCAGCACTACTTTTCTGGCCACCTGGTCGGCGTCGATTATTTTAGCCCCCAGGCCGGCCAGACGGCGGGCCACGGTGCTCTTACCGCTTCCTATATTGCCGGTAAGGCCAATTACGATCATTTTTACTCCTCCGTAAAAAACATAATCTTGTTACTTCGCGCTAAAGGTTATACTTCCTCTAAAAATATTTTTGTATCAGACATTACATGCTTCGAACCCAGCGCCAGCTTGTAGGTATGCATTCAATCGAACAGGGCGCGTAAGCTACGAACTTGTGTGGAACCAATGTAACATTTTTCAGAGCAGACCCCCTGTTAAACAGAAAACCCGCTGGGTTAAACCAGCGGGTTTTCTGTAGCTTAAAACATTTTAAACATGCCGAGGGCGATCAAAATAAACCCCGGCAGGATGGCAAGGTGGCGGCCTTTCCCGCAGTTTGATATGGACCGGCCTGCCTGAAGGCCCAGGTAAGTCAGAAAGAAGTGGCCCAGGCCGACCACCAGAGACGTAAGCCCGATGGAGAAACCCAGCATGGAGACCGCAAAACCGGCGCCCAGGGCGTCCATGGCCAGGGCTACCCCCAGCACCAGAGCTTCACCCGGGGAGATTACCCCGGAACTGTCCAGGTCCGCTCTGGCTGGCTCCCGCAAAATCTGAACAATTAAACCCAGGGGACGGATATGAATTTTGATCACTTTGGGGTCACTATTTTGTTCCTGACTGGCTGCAGCAGCCGCCTGCCCGCTCCGGCGAGTCTGGTAAAGGACCCACAGCCCTATAATCATCAACAGGATGCCGCCCAACCGGTGAGCCAGGACGGCGGGTATGAAAGACAGAAAGACTTGGCCGCCCAGCATGGAGATGACTATAGCTGCCATTGAAACCAGACTGATGATCAACAATGAAAGCAGGGGAACTCTGATTTGCCTTGCGCCATAGGCCATGCCTGCTCCAAACGAGTCAAGGTTCAGGGCCAGCGCGAAAAGGATGTAAGAAAGCAGCTCCAAGATTCATTACCTCCCGCCGCAATAAATGCCATTGCTTTTTTAATCTATGGTGGGAGTGATGAGTTGGTTACTGCCAATAGCTGTTTGCAAAACCATTTAAAATTAAAAAACCCCGCGTTCTCCCGGGGTCAGCGGAGTCTGATGGCTACTTCTGGCAGGACGGGCAGTAATAGGAACTGCGCCCGCCAACTTTCTTCCTGATGATTGGCTTGCCGCAGTGCTGACATGGGCTGTCTTCACGGTTGTAAACACGTAAAAGCTCCTGATAACTGCCCGCTCTGCCGTCGCCGTCAGCAAAATCACGGAAGGTGGTCCCCCTGTAGTCTATCCCTTCCAGGATCACATCCCGGATGGCGTGATGCAGATGGGCCACCTCACGCGGCGTCAGCGTGGTGGCAAGGCGTTCAGGATTTATCTTCGCCCGGTGCAGTGCCTCGTCCGTATATATGTTGCCCAGACCGGCTATAAAGGTCTGATCTAAGAGCAGCGGCTTGATCCTGGCACGGCGCCGGCGCAGCTCTTTTTTTAAAAAGTCCCTGGTGAAAAGTTCATCCAGAGGCTCAATGCCCAGATCTTTGTACCCTGCCAGGTCGTTCATGGACGAGGTTGGCGCCAGCCACATCCGGCCAAACTGCCTTATATCCGTGAATTGCAGCTGACTGCCGTTATTCAGGTGTAGGACGACGTGGGTGTGCTTGGTCACAGGCTTGTCGCCGTTACAATAAACAAGCCGGCCGGTCATGCGCAGGTGTACCGCGAGGGTGTAGCCGTCGCTCAGATTTATCAGCAGGTATTTGCCGCGCCTGCCGAGATTTAGAATTTTTTTATCTTTAAGGATCTCTTTAAACTCATCAGGATCCGGTGTCCGTATGATTTTAGGGAGAAGGACCTGGGCGCCGGTAAACTTCAATCCGGTCAGTTTTGGCTGCAGCGTCCGTCTTACGGTTTCTACTTCCGGCAGCTCCGGCAATTAACTCATCTCCTTAAATCTTCTTCACATCGTACCAGTTTGCTCCTGTTTTCATAT
>CAZJGV010000194.1:0-5468 GCA_964545615.1 uncultured Pelotomaculum sp. | reverse complement strand
GACCGATTTATTGAAAAATGGGGCCAAAACTATTTATTTCGTAAACCCCTGCTAGTGTTAATTATAAGCCAGAGACCGACAGTAATTTTATATTATCAAAAATTATATTTGCTGAATAACATCTGAATAGTAGCCAAATGAATTTGGTAAATAGGTGGTTTTGAATCTTTTGGAAATTTTTTGTGGCTTTTTTTATTCACTCTTAATACCTTATATAAGTGACAAAGGGGAACATGAATTAAAACTTCATACCATAATATTTTTTTATCTGTTATCGACAATCTTTGTAATCACGGGCACTCGCACGGGCAGCCCACATTCTTCTTTTTGCCAGTTTTGCATATAATGTAGTATTCGTTTTGTGTGTTCACCGCCTGAGTGGAAGCCGGTAGGTTTTGAAACTATAGAGAAGGAGTGAAACTATGGATTTCCTGAGGCTTATAGAAGAATACCGTTCCCTGGAAAAGCAGCTTGCCTGGGAAGGATCTTTCAAGGATTACCTTGAGATTATCAGAGAAAGGCCCCATGTCTGCCAACTTGCCCACGCCAGGATTTATAATATGATCAAGTGTGCCGGGGTTGAAGAGGAAGATACGATTAAGCAGTATTATTTCTTTTCTTCCGAGTTATTCGGTCTGGAAAAGACCCTGGAGAAGTTAGTTGAGGAGTACTTTCACCCTGCCGCCCGCCGCCTTGATGTGCGCAAGCGGATCCTGCTGCTGATGGGGCCCGTAAGCGGGGGCAAATCAACACTGGTGGCAATGCTGAAAAAGGGCCTGGAAAAATACAGCAGAACTGAAGAGGGAGCTTTTTACGGGATCAAGGGCTGCCCCATGCATGAGGAACCCCTGCACCTTATTCCCAGAGAATTACGGGAGGAGTTCCAAAAACTTTACCATGTCTATATTGAAGGGGAACTCTGTCCCTCCTGCCGGATGATGGTTGATGTGGAGTACGGCGGCAATATTGAAAAAGTGCCGGTGGAGAGAGTGTTTTTATCTGAAGACAACCGGGTGGGTATAGGCACCTTCACCCCGTCGGACCCAAAGTCACAGGACATCGCCGACCTTACCGGCAGTATGGATTTTTCCACCATTACCGAATTCGGGTCCGAGTCTGACCCCCGTGCCTACCGTTTTGACGGGGAACTGAACATCGCCAACAGGGGCATGATGGAGTTCCAGGAGATGCTGAAGTGTGATGAAAAATTCCTCTGGAACCTGCTCAGCCTTTCCCAGGAAGGCAACTTCAAGGCCGGCCGCTTCGCGCTCATATATGCAGACGAAATGATCGTGGCCCATACTAACGAAAACGAGTACAAAAGCTTCATCAGCAACAAGAAAAATGAAGCCGTGCAGTCCAGGATCATAGTGATAAAGATACCGTACAACCTGAAAGTGAGCGATGAGGTCAAGATCTATGAAAAACTGATCAAGCAGAGCGACCTGAGGAATATTCACATCGCGCCGCACGCCCTGCGGGTGGCCAGCATCTTTTCGGTCTTATCCAGGCTCAGAGAGTCCAAGAAGCAGGGGATGGACCTGGTTAAGAAAATGAAGCTGTACGACGGTGAGGATGTGGAAGGGTTCAAGCAGAAGGATCTGCATGAATTGCAGGTGGAAGCCGTTGATGAAGGAATGAGCGGTGTTGACCCCCGCTACGTGATTAACCGCCTTTCCTCAGCTTTGATCCGGACCTCAACCCAGTGTATCAACCCTCTGGACGTCCTGCGCGCCCTGAAAGAAGGTCTGGACCAGCATGCTTCTATTAACAAGGAGGAAAAAGACCGCCTGCTCAACTTTATATCTGTAGCCCGCAAGGAGTACGATGAAATGGCCAAAAAGGAAGTGCAGAAGGCTTTTGTGTACTCCTACGAGGAATCGGCTAAGGTTTTATTCAACAACTACCTGGACAACGTCGAAGCCTACTGTAACGGTGTTAAACTGAAGGACCCGATAACTGATGAGGAACTCGACCCGGACGAGAAATTGATGAGGTCCATTGAGGAGCAGATTGGTGTTTCTGAGAGCGCCAAGAAAGCTTTCCGGGAGGAGATACTGATCAGGCTGTCCAGTTACGCCCGCAAGAACAAGCGTTTTGATTACAATTCCCATGAGCGCCTGCGGGAAGCTATCGAGAAAAAATTATTTGCCGATTTGAAAGATGTTGTGAAAATCACCACCTCCACCAAGACCCCGGATGCCGACCAGTTAAAGAGAATCAACCAGGTTAGCGCCAGGCTGATCGCTGACCACGGGTACTGCCCCAACTGTGCCAACGAGCTTCTCAAATACATCGGCAGCCTGCTTAACCGCTAAGGAGGGGTGCGCAAGTGCCTGGATCAAATTTTATCATCTCACGGGAAGACTGGTCGCTCCACCGCAAAGGGGAGATGGATAGGCAGAGGCACAGAGAGAAAGTGCGGGAAGCGATTAAGAAAAACCTGGCTGACATCGTGAGCGAAGAAAGCATTATTATGCACGACGGCCGCAAGATAGTAAAAGTGCCTATCCGCTCCCTGCATGAATACCATTTTCGCTTCGACTTCGGCAAGCAGAAGCATGCCGGTGAGGGGCAGGGGGACAGCAAACAGGGGGATGTAATCTACTCGGAGCCTCAGCACGGACAAGGCAAAAACAAGGGGGCGGGGGAAGAGCCGGGGGTAGATTACTATGAAGCGGACATCACTGTCGATGAACTTGCCGAAATGATCTTTGAGGACCTCGGGCTGCCCAACCTGGAGCAAAAAAAGAAGCCCGAAATGGCTTCCGACTCCATGGAATTCAAGGATGTCCGCAAGAAGGGTATTTCCAGCAACATTGACCGCAAGCGCACCATCATGGAGGCTGTCAAGCGCAGCGCAGTGAAAGGCGGCACGGAACCGCTGGTCATTACGCCGGAAGATTTGCGTTTTAAAACATGGGAAATAACCTATAAATACGAATCCAACGCCGTGGTTCTGGCAATGATGGACACCTCCGGATCGATGGGACCGTTTGAAAAATATATCGCCCGCAGCTTTTTCTTCTGGATGGTCCGTTTTTTGCGGACGAAGTACAACAACGTTCATATAGTGTTCCTGGCCCATCATACTGAAGCCAAGGAGACTACTGAAGAGGAGTTCTTCACCAAGGGGGCCAGCGGCGGCACCCGCTGCTCGTCAGTATACAAACTGGCTCTGGAGATTATTGAAAAGCGTTATAGCCCCAGTGACTACAATATTTATGCCTTTCATTTCTCAGACGGGGATAACCTGTCTTCGGACAATGAAAACTGCGTTCAAGCTATCAATGCGCTGCTCCAGGTGTGCAACATGGTGGGATACGGTGAAATCGAGGGCCCTTATTACTATACCAGTACCCTGCGCACAGCCTTTAAGAGGGTCTCGAATCACAAGTTTACCTGTGTAACGATCAAAGACAAAGGCGGTGTCTATCCTGCTCTGAAAAAATTCTTCGCCCAGCCGCCAGGCCAGGCGAAAAGATAAAAATAGCAGGCAAGCGGCAGGCAAGCGGGGACGGTTCTCGTTTGCCTGTTTATTTTTACCAGTTAGTTCAGCCCTGTTTACAGAGAGCATCGTCAAACCAGACAGAATTGAGTCTACCATAATTTACCTGGCAAGGCAAGAACCGTCCCCACTTGCCTCCTTAATTTGCTTGTCCTGTTTTGTCACAATGTCGGTGATGGGTGTGTTATAATCATAAAGGATAATTTTGCCCGGCTTGCATCAAAGGAGGTGCGAGGTTTAAACAAATTCGGGGCAAAAAAAAATTTATTGGAGGTTGCAGCATTATGAAAAGAAAGCTCATTGTCGCCACTACCCTCCTGGTGCTTCTGGCATTCGTTTCATTTCCCGCTATCGCGGCTGATAATTTACAGCTGCAGGTCAACGGAGATATTGTGCCGGCGCCTGGTCTAAGCCTTGTCGACGGTAACACCATGATACCCGCCGACATTTACGTCAGTCTTTCCGGCGCCGATACTGGGTGGACCGCCGCGAACGATTTTACCATTACAGAGAACGGGATGACCATGACACTGGTCCCGGGCTCAAAGGAAGCGATGCTGGGGGACAACCCCGTCTCACTGCCGGTCGAACCCGTTAAAAATGATAACGGTGTTTTAATCCCGCTCCGTGCCGTCAGCAGCGCTTTTGGCTTTGAAATTGGCTGGGACGCTGAAAAAAGGCTGGTCACTTTAACCCGTGAAGAAACCAGAGACGGCCTGAATGTGTCCGATCTGCTGGCTAAATCCACAGCGGCAAGCCTGACTTACAACACTTACACCATGGAAGGCCTGATCAGTATTAATATGAATCTGAGCGCAGACGGGCAGGCTGTGGAGCAGGCGCCGGCAAACATGACCACAAAATTAACAGGCCAGATTCAAAATGATCCACTGCAGGTATATGTTAATCAAATAGTTGAAATGCCCGGGTTAGAGGGCGCTAACCAGGAAACAGCGGTAGAAATGTACATGACCCAGGACAAAATGTACATCAAAGCGCCGGGGCAGGGCTGGATGGCGTCAGCTATGCCTTTCTCACCTGAATTCTGGAAACAGCAGCAGGATATCCAGTCTGACCCGCTTAAGGCGGCCGCGCTGATGAAGGAAATGGGAATCCTGCTGAACTTTGGCAATGATACTGTGGTTGACGGTACCGATTATTACGTTGTTAACGCTGCCATGGATATGGACAAATTCAAACAGAGTTATGAAAGTATGATCCAGCAGGCTGTTCAGGGTTTGCCCCAGGAAGAATCGGTCGATTCAGCCGAAATGCAGCTAATGATCGAGAAAATCCTGCAGAACGCTCAATTTAATTATGTCTATTCAGTACTGATCAACAAAGAAACACTTCTCAGTGACATTATCAGATTTGACGGCCATATGATTATAACCATGGATAATCCCGAGGCCGGGCAGACGGAAGGAGAAACGGTCGGAGACGAGCCCGGTGAGATTAAAATTGATATGACATTTAAAGGAGACATGTATATCTCCGAACTAGGAGGCGAATTTATAGCGCCGGATATCAGCACTGCCCAGGACTTAAATATGACGCCTGAGGTTACATCTCCTCAGAACTAACCACTCTTTCCCGCTATTCAGAGACAAGCATCAGGGGCATTATCGGGGACATTCCGCTGTCGGTGTGTCCCCATTCCTATGTAAAGAGCAGGCAGGCAGTGTCTGCCCTTCTTTGTTCTGACATAATATACCAGGCAAGGCAAGAACCGTCCCCACTTGCCTTCTGTTTATAGGCAATTTAAAAATCATCCCGGCATATTGTATATCCAGGAGGGATGAACTGATGAATCCAAAAGAAGAAACAAGGCTGCTGGAACAGGCCCTGGAGAAAATCACAGCCAGGGCTAAAGAATACGGCCTGGATTTTTACGATATGTATTTTGAAATCTGCCCGGCGGATATCATCTATACGTTCGGCGCCTACGGCATGCCCGCCC
>CAZJGV010000193.1:0-5468 GCA_964545615.1 uncultured Pelotomaculum sp. | reverse complement strand
CTTGGCTATTAAACATTCTTTACAACTTTACTGCAATCATCGGTTTGCGGAATTACGGTCTGGCAATTATTCTTCTGACCGTAGTTATTAAATTGGTTCTTTACCCGTTAACCCAAAAACAGATGAAGTCCATGCTGGCGATGCAGCAACTGCAGCCAAAAATAAAAGAAATCCAGGAAAAATGGAAAAGTAAGGATCCGAAAAAGGCGCAGGAACAGATTATGCAGCTTTATAAAGAAAACAATGTCAATCCTGCCGCCGGGTGTCTGCCGCTGTTAGTACAGATGCCGATCCTGATTGCTTTGTACCGTTCGCTTTTTACTTTTCCGTATGTTAACGAAGCGCACGCCAGTTTTATTTGGCTGCAAAACCTAAGCGACAGGGATCCTTATTATATTCTACCGGTTTTGGCTGGTGTTACAACCTATCTGCAGTCCAAACTGACCACTAATGCCAATGACCCGACCCAGAAGATGATGCTGTACACCATGCCTGTGTTTATCGGCTGGATTTCCGCAACGGTGCCGGCCGGGCTCGCGCTGTACTGGGCAACCTTTAACGTGGCCAGCGCTGTCCAGCAATACTTTGTCAACAAACAAACAGTTGCCATTAAAGGGGAGGCTGGCGGGAAGTGAAAATTGTCGAAAAAACTGCGAAAACAGTAGATGAAGCTGTCGAGCTGGCCCTTAAAGAATTGGGCGCTGCCAGGGAAAGTGTTGAAGTAGAAGTTTTAGAAGAACCTTCAAGGGGTATACTTGGTTTTATAAAGGTAAAACAGGCCAAAGTGAAGGTTATTTTGAAAGAAGGACCTTCCCAAAAAGCCTGTAAAATGCTGAAACAAATATTCCGGTCAATGGATCTAGAAGTGGAAATTAAAACAGCCGAAAATGAAAAAGCTTTATTTGTTGACCTTGAAGGAAAAGATCTGGGGATTTTGATCGGCAGGCGCGGGGAAACGCTTGATGCGCTGCAGTATCTGGTTAACCTTTCTGTGAATAAAAATCAGGAAATAAGAAAAAAAATTATTATTGACATAGAGGGTTACCGTAACAGGCGGGAGAATACCCTGCAAAAACTTGCCCTGAAGCTCGCGGACAAGGCCAGGCAAAGGGGCCGCAACGTGGTTTTGGAACCGATGAGTTCGCAGGAAAGAAGAATCATTCACACAGCCTTGCAGGGAAGAGACGACATTTACACTTTCAGTGAAGGGGAAGAACCTTACCGCAAAATAATAATATCCCCCAAGAAATAATACAAACCCAGCAGGTCTTGAGCTTGCTGGGTTTTTAAAAAATACTCAGCCGGAGGCTTAAATTTGTTGGAAGATACCATTGCGGCAATCTCTACTCCCCTTGGCGAAGGGGGAATAGCCATAGTGCGGCTAAGCGGTCCTGCAGCAGTTGACATTGCTAAAAAGATATTTTAATCAAAGAAGGAAGAATGGAGCGCTGCGGGAGGACACAGGTTGATTTACGGTCACATTTATGATCAGGAGGATAAACCTGTGGACGAGGTTCTTGTCGGATATATGAAAGCACCTCACACTTATACCAGGGAAGATATTGTTGAGATCAACTGTCACGGCGGGATAGTGCCCACAAAAAAAATACTGGAACTGGTTTTAGGCGCCGGCGCCCGCCTGGCCAGGCCAGGTGAATTCAGCCTGAGAGCCTTTTTAAACGGCAGAATTGACCTGGCCCAGGCTGAATCTATTGTGGATGTGATCCGCGCCCAAACGGAAGCCGGGTTAAAACTGGCGGTGGCGCAGTTGAACGGGAATCTGTCCAGAAAGATTTCGGATTTACAGGAAAAGCTTTTGGGGCTTTTAGCCCGGGTTGAGGCCAACATCGACTTTCCAGAGGATGACCTGGAAGATTCGACATCTGAAGAATTAGTCCATATAAGCGAGGACCTGCTCCAGCGGATCAAAAATTTGATCAAGGGAGCCCAGGCGGGCAAGATCTACCGGGAAGGTATCAGAACCATAATCATCGGGCGTCCCAATGTTGGCAAGTCTTCGCTCTTAAATGCCCTGCTCAGGGAAAACCGGGCCATTGTCACCGATATACCGGGCACGACCAGGGATATTATTGAAGAAATCATTAACATCCGCGGTATACCGCTGAAGATAATAGACACAGCTGGACTGCATGAAACGGAAAACATCATAGAAAAGATCGGGATGGAAAAAACACGGGAGATGATCGGCAGGGCTGATCTGGTTCTGGTGGTGCTGGATGCCGGCAGGGGCCTGGCTGAGGAAGACCTGGATATAATCAGCTACGTGGGAGATAAGAAAGCGGTCTTTCTTATCAACAAAGATGATCTGGCAGAAAAAAAGATAGTTGTGAAAAATATGGACGACTTTGCGGCAGGACGGCCTGTGCTAAGGATTTCAGCCAAGGACGGAACTGGCCTGGATGAGTTGGAAGAAAAAATATTTGAAATGGTAATGGGTGGACACCTGTCCGGAACTGATGAGGTGCTCGTTGCAAACACGAGGCACAAGCAGGCACTAGAAACAGCGGCAAGACACCTGGAAGAAGCTGTAACTGAAATTAAAAGGAGCGTTCCTGTGGACGTGGTTGCCATTGATATCAGGGCGGCCTGGGAGGCACTCGGGGAAATAACCGGGTCTGCGGTTACGGAAGACCTCTTAAATAGGATATTTGCTGATTTTTGTGTTGGGAAGTGAGCCTTTTTCATGGAATATTTAGCGGGCAAATATGATGTTGTGGTGATTGGCGCCGGACATGCCGGCTGTGAAGCAGGCCTGGCCTCAGCCAGGCTGGGCTGCCGCACCTGCGTGCTTACCTTAAACATGGACAATGTTGCTCTGATGCCCTGCAACCCTGCTGTGGGGGGGCCGGCTAAGGGGCACTTGGTGCGTGAAGTTGACGCTTTAGGCGGAGAGATCGGCCTGAACACAGACCGATACTCTATACAGATGAGGCTTTTAAACACGGCCAAGGGGCCCGCTGTGCACGCTTTGCGGGCACAGACAGACAAAAAAGCCTACCAGGCCGGCATGAAGCAGGTTATCGAGCGTCAGCCGCTGCTTGATTTGAAGCAGGCAACGGTGGAAAGACTGCTGGTTGAGCAAGGAAAGATCTGTGGCATTGTAACCAGTACGGGGGCCAGGTTTGAAGCCAGGGCTGTGGTCCTGACCACAGGCACTTACCTGAAGGGAAGAATATTTATAGGTGACCTGTCATTTCCGGGTGGGCCTAACGGACAATTTCCGTCTGTCGGCTTGTCCGACAGCCTGGTTGATCTGGGTTTGCGCCTGGGGCGTTTTAAAACCGGCACGCCGGCAAGGGTTGACGGCGGCAGTATAGATTTCAGCCGGATGATGATCCAGCCGGGCGATGAAAGAACCCATAATTTTTCATTTGTGTCAAATATTACCCAGAGGGAACAGCTGCCTTGCTGGCTGACCTATACCTCAGAGGAAACCCACCGGGTTATTCAAGAAAACCTCTACAGGGCGCCGCTTTATACAGGAGCTATCCAGAGTATAGGACCGCGCTATTGCCCTTCAATCGAAACAAAGGTGGTAAGGTTTGCAGATAAACCGGCCCACCAGGTATTTATAGAGCCGGAAGGCAGAAACACCACCGAGATGTATGTGCAGGGCATGGCCACAAGTTTGCCGGAAGATGTGCAGTTAGCCATGCTCCGCACCCTGCGCGGACTGGAAAAGGTGGAAATAATGCGGGTTGGCTATGCCATTGAGTATGACTACTTAATACCTACCCAGTTGACTCTCTGGCTGGAGGCGAAAGCTCTGCCGGGGCTGTTCGCGGCGGGGCAGATTAACGGCACCTCGGGCTATGAAGAAGCGGCAGCCCAGGGAATCATGGCGGGGATTAACGCCGCTCTTTATGTTAAAGGCGGCAGTCCGTTTACCCTGACCAGAGCAGACGCTTATACGGGTGTAATGATAGATGACCTGATTACCAGGGAAATAGACGAGCCGTACCGGATGCTTACTTCAAGGGCGGAATACAGGCTGCTTTTAAGACAGGACAACGCTGATCTGCGGCTGACCGATAAGGGTTACCGGATCGGGCTGGTTTCGGCTGATAGATATAAAAAATTTGAAAAAAAGAAAAGCCTTGTTGAACAGGAGAAAGAAAGGCTGGAGCGGACCATGGTTCCTGTTACCGAAGAAGTTAAAAAGGTGCTGAAAGAGATAAACAGCTCCGGGTTGCCCCAGCAGGGAGCTTCCCTGGCAGGTTTGCTGCGCCGCCCCGAGGTCGGCTATGAACAATTGCTGCGGCTGCCCCAAAAGCAGCCTGAACTGCCGGGGGAGGTCCGGGAACAGGTTGAGATCCAGATTAAATACGAAGGGTATATCAAAAAACAGCAAGCTCAGGTGGAACGCTATAAAAGGCTGGAGGGAAAAAAGATTCCCCATAGCTTGGACTACGGCCAGGTTGAGGGACTTCGCCAGGAATCCAGGGAAAAAATGGAGCAGGTCAGGCCTGTCTCTATCGGCCAGGCCGCCAGAATCGCCGGGGTCACGCCGGCCGATATATCGGTGCTGCTGATCTATCTGGAACAAAAACGAAGAAGACAAACAATCAGACAGGATTAACAAGATTACCCGGATTGACAGGATTAAATCCTGTCAATATGTTTATCCTGCTAAAAAGGTTAAGGTTGGAATATGAGCATTTTAACGGACACCCTGTCCGCCGGCGCTGCGGAGTTGGGTATTGAAATTTCAGAAAAAGAACTTCAGCAGTTTGAAAAATATTTTCTGCTGATTGTGCAAACCAATAAAAAAATAAATCTCACAGCTATTGTTGAAGAAAGAGATGTTGCTGTTAAACACTTTATCGATGCGCTGACCTGCTTGATAGCCGCTCCTTTCGGTCAGGCCATGAGTGTATTGGATGTGGGTTCAGGTGCGGGACTGCCCGGGATCCCTATAAAAATATGCCGGCCGGACCTGAGGGTTACCCTGGCGGACGCACTTGATAAAAGGGTAAACTTTTTAAAAGAAGCAATAAAAGAGCTTGACTTGGAGCAAATCGAAGCGTTCCACATAAGAATTGAGGATCTTGGTAGAAAAAAAGATCACAGAGAAAAATATGATCGCGTGCTGGCCAGGGCTGTGGCGAATCTGGGGGTGCTGGCGGAGTACTGCCTGCCTCCTCTTAAAGAGGACGGCCTTTTCATAGCCATGAAAGGGCCGCAGCCTGAGGAAGAAATAAAAAGAGCAGAAAAAGCCATAGCAGTCCTGGGTGGGACGGTGGAAAAGACAGCAGAATTGCGTCTTCCTCTCACAGGTGAGGAAAGAAGCCTCATTGTAATCAGGAAAGTCAAATCTTCTCCCGTGAAATACCCGCGCCGCGCTGGTATACCCATGAAAAACCCTTTGTAATCATCTGCCCTCCCAACAACTCCTTGAATAAGAGACAACCATCGGGACATTCCTCAGCTCCAGAGCCAGGCATCGG
>CAZJGV010000192.1:0-5574 GCA_964545615.1 uncultured Pelotomaculum sp. | reverse complement strand
GTTATGCGAAGGAAAGCTGCATGGACCGCAGGATTTCTTTGCAGACCCAGCTTATGACCTGGCCAGGCAAAAAGCCAATGAGATTGCCAATTACCTGCGCGGAATGGGGCCTTTCGAACCGCACAGGCTGCACCTGGAGGAAATGGAGTACACCACCCTGCCAGATGTGAGCAAGCGTCTGAAAGACCGCTTTGAAAAACTTCGCCTCAGTTAGTATATACAATAGCCCCGCAAACGGGGACGGTTCTTGCCTTGCCCGGTAAATATTGGGACGCAAACGGGGACGGTTCTTGCCTTGCCCGGTAAATATTGTAAATCGGTGAAGCAAAAAGAACGTCCCTGCGCTTCCTGTTAACAACACGGGGGCTTGCCGTTAAAGCAAGTCCCCGTGTTACTTAATCTATTTCAGTATTTTGTCTTCTTCCAGGTCTGATACGCCTGCCTCGTCAAAGGAGGCCATCTCATGCAGAATTCTGGTGGAAGCTTCAACCAGGTGCATGGTCAGAGCAGCCCCGGTCCCTTCGCCCAGCCGCATGTTCAAATGGATTAAAGGCACCAACTGCAACAGATCGAGCATCAACCGGTGCCCCTGTTCCCCCGACAGATGGGAGGCGATAATATAATCACGGGCTATGGGCTGCAGCTTACAGGCTACCAGGGCGGCTGCCGTGGTGATAAAGCCGTCTACTAAAACCGGCACCCGCCGGGCTGCCGCACCGAGTATAACTCCCGCCAGCCCTGCAATTTCCAGGCCGCCCACCTTGGATAAAACATCCAGACCATCCGCCGGATCGGGCTTGTTTATGGCCAGGGCGCGGTCAATAACCTCTCTCTTTATTCTCATGACCTGATCGTTAACCAGCGTTCCCCGCCCTGTTACCTCTGCGGCGGTGTAACCGCCAAAAGCGGCTAATATCGCGCTGCTCGGCGTAGTGTTGCCTATGCCCATGTCGCCCACCGCCAGCAGGTTGACACCCCGTTCAATTTCCTCGCAAGCCACTGCGATGCCCACTTCCAGAGCCTTAACAGCTTCAGCCGCAGACATGGCCGGGCCCCTGGCGATGTTACCTGCTCCCGCCCTTACTTTTCGCTGCAGCAAACCCGGAAAGTCTACCGGTACGGCAACACCCACGTCAACCACTACGACCCGCGCACCCGCATGTTTGGCCAGCACTCCAATCCCGGCTACCCCTGTCAAAAACGCGGGCAGCATCTGAGCTGTAATCTCCTGTGGGGCAATGCTCACACCTTCCGCGACCACACCGTGATCCCCGGCCATTATTATAACAGCCTTGTCACCAATCACGGGTCTGGAGTCGCCAGTGATCCCGGCCAGGCGCACCGCTATCTCCTCAAGGACGCCGAGGCTCCCGGGCGGTTTAATCAAGCTGTCCAGACGCATTTGCGCCTGGGCCATCGCTCCTTGATCCAGCGCTTTAATTTCACTGATCGTTTTTTCCAGCAACATTTTTAATTACCCCTTTCATTATTTATCTATTAAGAATAAAAAACCACAGCCTTATAAAGGCTGTGGACTTTTCCATCATCCACCGGCTTACCCTTCGACGAGGGTTTTCCGTCCAACAGGCAGGTCTCCTGGCTCTCGTTCATCGCAACACCGCAGCCTTCCCGGTGAAAAACCAGTGGCATTAAAAGCGGCATGACTAACGTTTACAGTGGCGGGACCGCTCAGGTTTCGCACCTGATTCCCTATTCTCCCTCGCGGGCACCTGCTGGGTACATGCACTTTATGTTATAATATTTTACCATTCTGTGCGGCAAGTAAATCTCCTGCCGGCGTCAGAAAAAAACCATGCAAATTATGAGTGTCTATATAACAAACAGCTTACTGGTTGACCCACCAATTTATCACCCGGTCAATAGCCACAGCTGTTTCAGCGCGGGTAGCTCCGTCTCCGGGCCTGAAGTAGCCGTTGCTGCCCTGCAGGATACCTGCCGAAGTAACACTGTTTACATCATCCAGGGCAAAAGCGGGTATTAAATCCGAGTCTTTGTATGACGCTTCCTCTGTGCCGCCAATACTAAGGGCGCGGTCGATCATCACAGCCATCTCACTCCTGGTTACCCTGGCGTCAGGCGCGAAAGTACCGTCGGGGTAGCCGTTGACCACTCCCCGCGATACTGCCGCAGCAATGGCCGGCTGTGCCCACTGGGGAATGGCGTCTTTAAAAGAAGGCTGGTTTTCCGGGGTTGGCCACTGCAGGGCCGCTGCCAGAAGGGACACAAATTGAGCCCTGGTTACCGGCTGGCCGGGGCCGAAAGTACCATCCGGAAACCCTTTAGCCACTCCGCTCAGAGCAAGCCTGCTTATTGCCGGGCTGGCCCAGTGACCAGCAGTATCTTTAAAAACCGGCGCCTGGCGGGTGTCTTCAACCAGGACCAGTTTGCCGAATCCCCATAATCTGGCGGAAATTGTTCTAATCTGGCCGTCATCGCCGATCCTGGCGGGCTGCTCCTGCCATTTTTGCGCCGCTGCGTCCCACATAAGGATGGCGGGACGGCTGGTGATAACGTCACTGCTGTACTGCCAGTTGATATTCCAGGGCGCGTTAAGCTCTGTTTCCTCCTGCAGCGGGTTTACCGTACACGTTCCAAGCACATTAATCCCGGCGGCAAGGTCTGAAGGCGCCGGCGCGTAGGCCAGTCTGATGTTAGCCCGTTCTGACAGGCTGCCCGCCGGGAAAACAATTCTAATCCAGCTGTCCAGGAATCCTTCGGCATCTCTTTTAGGGTTGGCCTGCAGTTCTACCCAGGATGGTTTTACCGACACCGGAACTGAAGCGGTAATCCCCAGGAAATCCGCTTTTATCACTCCCGAGGCAGTATCATTAGCTGCTGTGAATTTTTCCTCTCCCATGCTGCCCAGGGAACTGTCCACAGTCCAATCCACGTCACCGGGCAGCAGATCAAATATTTCTCCAGTATATGTTCTTACCTGCAACGATAACTGTACCGATTGCCCCGGTTCGAGGTTAATTTGGGCCGGGTTTATAATCAATTTGGCAATAGATTCGGGACCGATCACCCGCAGCGATGTTGTGCCGCCGGCGCTTCCCAGTTCCGCCCGGATTGTATAGGTACCGCTTTGATCCGAAGTAAAAACACTACCACGAAAGCGGCCAGCGTCGGGTGATGAGGACCAGTCCACTTTATCAGCGTCTATTTTACTCGGGTTGTAGTACTGGTCGTATCCCTTAACCTCAAATGTGCCTTCCTTTCCTATCAGCACCACGGACGGCCCGCTGATCTGCAAACCGCTCAACTTACCCTGCGGCGCGGTAGAGAAGATAGCAATAGCGTCGGGTACCCGCCGCTGGGACAAACCCTGCGGCCGGTTGACCAGGGAAGCGTCAAAATCACCTAAATGGCGGGCGGCCATAGTTGTTGAACCACCACCGTCAAGGTTTACAGCACGCCAGACCCCAACAGAAATTAAAAAGTCAGCCAATTCTTCCTGGGTCATGCCTATACTTACCACAGTGCCATCCGAGGCAGACTGTTTTTCAACAGTTACCAGGTAAAGCGTTTTCCCGTCCTGAGAGGCGCCCACCGCTGTGCGGGCGTGCCTGCCGGATATATTTTGCGTAAAGTAAGCGGGCAGGTGGCCGTCCTCCACCAGCAGCGCCTGTCCTCCCACCGCCGCAAACAGTTTATTGCCCTGGGGCTCAACCGAGTAGGTAAAGGCAACTTTTGAGCCTTTTGTCAGATTGTCTTTAATGAATTTGGCCGCCTGCCCGTGCCCTTTCAGGATATAGCCGTCCGTGGGGATGGGCACGCCGGGCTGATCGGTTAAAACCTGCTGAACCACCCCGCCTTTAACCACAACTTCTATCACACCGGTCAGATCGGGCAGTTTGCCCCGGCTGGTGACACCCCACAGAGAATTATAGAGGGTAAGGGCCTCAGCATCTGAAGAAGTATCTGACATCAGCAGGTACCCCGGTTTATTAATGCCGGACAGGGGAAAACTTTTCCCGTTACCGGCTGTAACCTGTCCGCTAAAGCCAAAGATTTCAAGAAGAGTTGTTTTGTCTGTGGTAAGGCCGAAACCGTACATATCATTACGCTGGGCTGGGCTTTCCACCAGGTTGCCGCCCTGGTAGGCAAGACCGATAGTCCGGCCGCTTTCGTTCATTTGAAAGAAATCACCGTTTATAGCGGCCACCGCCCCGGTACGCTTGGCCATATCAGTTACAACCTGGTTCTTGTTCAGGGTGCCGTCACTGCCAATGATGGTGTCTATTTTAAGATAAGGATCACTTAGATCGGCTTTTAGAATATAAACATTGAGCGGGCCCTCTACGGTATTCATCCTGACCGTTTGCAGGACCGCCCCCTGCGTAATAGTCTCCTCACTGCCGCTTTTACTGACCAGTTGATAAGCCTCTGCCCTTGCAGGCATAGCCAGACAGTAAAAAAGAGCCGCCAGCACAAGATTTGCCCACAGGAGACATACTGACCACTTTTTACGCAAAACTTTCCCCCCTTGGTGATCACGGACATCTATAATTCAATCTCCATCCCGCTATCTTTAAGCGGTCAAAATAAATGCTACTGGCTGAAAGCTCCATTAAACCCGCCATAGTTAACATAATATTTACTCAAGAATTAACACCTCCTGTTTGTTACGCCTGTCCCTGTCGGGAAAATACAGCTGCCTAAAAGTTTCTTTTCTCCCTCATATTATAAACCAATGAAAATAAAGTCTCAAGAAGTCGAAATCATGGTGCCAGTTGTTGAATTGTTGAATAACTCCAGGCAAAGACCCATCACCTTCGTCAAATGAGACAGATGAACCGTCCCCTTGTCTCAAATGAAAGGGGACACACCTCCTTCGAAGGAATGTCCCTAATAAGCGGTCCTTTTTTACACGTTAAACCTGAATAGGATGATGTCGCCGTCTTCAACCCGGTAGTCTTTACCCTCCAGGCGGAAAAGGCCCTTTTCCTTTACTTTGGCCATGCTGCCGAGAGTCTCCAGGTCGCGGTACTTAACCACTTCAGCCTTAATGAAACCTCTTTCGATGTCCGAATGGATCTTGCCCGCCGCCTGTTTGGCTTCAGTACCGCTCTCGATCGTCCAGGCCTTGACCTCGTCTTCACCCACGGTGAAAAATGAGATCAGCCCCAGGTATTCGTAGGCCGCCCTGGCCAGCCTGTCTATGCCGGACTGTTTGACACCCAGATCCGCCAGAAACATCTCCTTGTCCTCATCAGGCAGCTGGCTGATTTCCGCTTCGATCTTGCCGCAGATTTCCAATTCAGGCAAACCACGTTCGGCAGCGAAGGACTGCAGTTCGTCTCTGCTGCCATACACCCTGGCTTTGAACTGCTCCTCGTCGGTGTTGACCACCAGCATCATCGGCTTTTCAGTAAGAAAGCTGTAGTTCTTTAAAAAAAGTTTTTCTGATTCAGTCAATTCAAGCCGCCCAATGGGTACCTCGTCTTCCAGAGCGCCGAGACATTTTTCCATGATCTCGATCTCGGCGACGTTTTCCTTCTTAATTTTTTTGCCGCTTTTGATGCGCTCGATTTTCTTCTCAACTACCTCCAT
>CAZJGV010000191.1:0-5595 GCA_964545615.1 uncultured Pelotomaculum sp. | reverse complement strand
ACCGCAAAGGAGTGTGAATATGTACTGGACAGGCCTATCACCCGATGAAGCCAGGCAATTCCTGGCAAATAAGGACAAATCAAAAAGAGACAAAAGAATAAGCCTGAAAGAGGCGGTCCAAAAGTATGTCAAGGACGGAGACAACCTTGGTATAGCTGGTTTTGTTAACGCCAGGCAGCCCATTGCCATCGTGCATGAGATCATCAGGCAGGGAAGAAAAGACCTGACCCTTACTTTCCAGTCAGCAGGCCTTGGCGCTGAATACCTGTGTGGAGCCATGTGTCTTGACGACAGCAAAAACAGCATCAAGAGAATGGAACTTGCCTATCTGGCGCATGAAGCTTTCGGCATCTCGCCGCTTTTGCGCTACTTAACCGAAAACGCTTTAATCGAAATGGAAGACTGGAGCAACTACAATATGTCCGCCCGGTTCAAAGCAGGCTCGATGGGACTGCCTTTTATCCCCTGCCGCAGCCCGCTTGGCAGCGACATGCTTAAAGCCAACCGGGCCGTGGTTCAGGACTGCCCGTTTACCGACCGGCCGATCATGCTTCTGCCGGCCTGTCATCCAAACGTCGCGCTTGTACACGTACAGGAGGCGGACATTTACGGCAACTGCAGGATCCAGGGACCGCTCTTCACCTGCCCTGAAATATCAATGGCTGCCGCGCACACCATTGTTACCTGTGACCGGCTGATCGAACATGATGACATGACCCGCTACCCGAACAGGGTCAGCATCCCCTACTTCTCCGTAGACGCGGTTATTGAAGTGCCTTACGGGGCATATCCGGGCAACAGCGGCGGGCTTTATTACTATGATGAAAAACACATACCCGAGTTCAGAGGCGCCTGTGAAAAATTCCGCAAGGGCGACCCCGCGCCGCTTAAAGAATATTATGACAAGTACATCTTCGGCGTGGAAAACACAACCGAATTCATCAACAAGATCCCGCTGAGCCAAATCCAGTATGTAGAAAAAATTGAGCCGGGCATCCGGCTTGACGCGGCCTACACGGTATTAGGAAGTTAGGAGGTGGAAAACTGTGGCTAAATATTCAGAAGACTTTACTCCCCAAGAGATGATCGTTGTAGCGGGATCCAGGACCCTGATCGACAATAAAGTGGTTTTTGCCGGCACAGGCCTGCCCATGGTGGCAATCACCCTGGCCCAGTTGACGCACGGCCCCGGTATTGTGCCGGTATTTGAAGCCGGCGCTGTAGGTCCGGAACTTTCCCGCGGACTGCCTCTTTCAGTAGGCGGTTCCAGAACAACTTACAAGGCTAACTACCTGCTCGGGCTTAACTCGGCTTTTGAACTGACCCAGCGCGGCTTCTGCGACTTCGGGTTTATCGGCGGCGCCGAGATTGACCCCTACGGCAACCTGAACTCCACCATGATGGGTTCGTTCCCGGAAGGCTACCAAAAACCAAAGACCCGCCTTCCCGGCAGCGGCGGCGCCAGCGACATGGCCTGCTCCTGTGAGCGCACCATCATTATCATGGTGCACGAGCCCAGGCGTTTCAACGAAAAGATTGACTATATCACCAGCCCCGGCTACCTGGACGGTTCCCCCAACGCCCGCTGGCGCGCCGGACTGGCCGGACAGGGCCCGTACAGGGTTATCACCACCAAAGCCATCATGGGCTTCGACGATGAGACCAAGCGGATGAAGCTTATTGCTACTCTCCCCGGTGAGACTGTCAAGAGCGTACAGGAAGCGACAGGGTTTGAACTAATTATCCCTGATGATGTATATGCTTTTGAACCGCCCACGGTTGAAGAGGTTCGCCTGATCCGGGAAGTCATCGATCCTAAAGGCTATTTCGTAAGAAAGAAAATCAAAGAATAACCCCGGTGCAAATCAAAAGATAAAAAAAGTTATATACCCCCTACTCACCCGCGCCTTGGCAAAAGGCGCGTTTTCTTTTACCAGAGCGGTTGCGCATAGGACCGTATACATATATTATGGAATGAGCATATGAAAACATATATGCAATTACACGGATGGAGGTTAGTCCAGGTGAGCAATCCTATGTTGGAATGCCCCCGCTGCCGACGTGAATGGCGTATTACCGGGGATGGGAAGGTTTGCTGCAGCTCATGTGGATATGAGACCGACAGTTATAATGGGGCAGTGGAGTACATAGAAAAAACTGCCGGGCTTAAAAAACCTGAGCATATCAATGTGAAGACTAAATTACCAGTTTATGAATGCCCGAAATGCGGCAACCTGGCGCTGGTGGTCCAGGGCGAAGCAGGCAGGAGCGCAGCTTCTCAATTCTTATGTTTTTCATGCGGCGGTCAGTGGTCTGAAAATGAACTGGAGCGCTGCCCGGAGTGCTACCAGTGGAAGCCCGGCGGAGAATTCGAGGAACTGATCATCTGCCGCAGTTCGGTTGGCTTCTATGTCTGCCGCGCCTGTTATGAAAACATCTTCAAATAATCCCTAACCAGTATATACAAATTCATAAAAAGAGCGCCCTTCATCGCAGGGCGCTCTTTTTGAAAAACGAACTGATATTTCTGTGAACGTTATCCCTCCATAATTGCTGGTTTCTTGCTGATTATCAGGCAGAAAACACCAATCGCGACGAAAACAGCGCCGATAATAAACGACATGGAGTATGTGCCGAACGTGTCGAACATTCTGCCAGCCAGCAGGTTCGATATAAAGCCGGCTATGCCCCAGGAGGTAAACAGCAGGCCGTAGTTGGTACCCTGGTTTGTCGGACCGAAGTACTGCAGACACGTTGCAGGGAACAGGGTGAACATGGCGCCGTAGTTCCAGCCGATGATGATGGCCACTATGCAGAGCAGGAAAAGAGTTTTCCCTACCGGGAACAGCACCAGCATGGCCACTACCTGCAACACAAAGGTAACCATGAAGCATATCCTCGTGCCAGCCTTGTCAGCAATAGCGCCGATCAGCACCCTGACTACGGCGTTGGCCGCGTTCAGGGAACTGGTCGCAATGGCGGCCTGCATGGCGATTGTCTTCGTCACATCCGCCGGAAGTTCCTTAACAGCGACCCCCGCAAGGGCAGCCGCCTCCTTGTTCATCTCGTTGATGCCGTGGGCAGCCATAACTCCGATAACCATCAGGCCGGCAAACGAACCGCAGAAATAAGCGGCGTAGAGCAGCCAGAACTGGATAGATCTGATTGTCTCCCCGAAGGTAAAGTCCCTGCCCGTTTTGGGCGCGCCTGCCTTCGGCGCGGGCGGGTTCCAGCCGGCCGGCTTGTAGCCAGCCGGGGGGTTAGACAGACACAGGCCAGCAATGATAGCCATAACAAACATCGCCATACCAACATACTTGAACACTGGCAGCGCGCTGCCGTTACCGATAGCCGGGTTGTTAATCATGGATGTCGCCAGCGGGCCCATGATGAATGAGCCCAAACCGAGGCCAACCACCGTAAGGCCGGTGGCCAGCGACCTCCGGTCGGGCCACCACTTGGGCGCGGTGGCAATTGGCGGCAGGTAAACCATCCCGCCTCCAAAACCAGCGATAAGGCCGTAGTATAGATATAATTTACTTAAATCTCCCGCACCTTTTAAAGTCGATACCAGGTAGAAGCCGATACCAAGTATGGCTCCCCCGATAACCACCACCGGTCTGGGTCCAAACTTGTCGCTCAGTTTGCCGGCCGGGAACGTCATCAGGCCGAACACCAGGACAACAATGGCGTAGGCCAGACCTACCTGGGTAGCAGTCCAACCGAATTCTGTCCGCAGGGGCTTGATAAATACACTGAAAGCATACAGCAGTAAACCGCAGGTGGTGCTGCCTAAAAATCCTCCAAGTAAAGGTACCCATCTAGGCATACATTTCACGTCCTTTCATTATTAATAGGTATTCAAATAATAGCACTTACTGATTCTAAGTTCTTAAAATAAAATTATTGCCTGTTTTTTTGACACTCATCACCTCCACCTAGCCTAAAAATAAAAACGGCTTTCAGGACTTATAGAAAAACCACACCTGAATACGGTACTCGCCCCCAGAACAGTAAATTCCAGTGGGCAATACCGGTCCAGCCGGTTTAACTAACCCCCAAAAACCATTGCATGAGGCGGTTACTTTATAACGACCCGGCAAATAGGTCTTCACCAACCTCTTGATCTATATTATACAACAACTTGTTTAAAAATTCCTGCTCAAATTGACTATATTTTTAAAAAATTTTTTTAATTATCTTTTAGTTCTTTTTACTCCTTTTATTAATTCAGTCTGCCTCTGATTTTAGCGTTGATCCTTTCCATGATATTTATCGTGTTGAGCTCATGGAAAGTCTGGATAATAGCGCTCTCCACGGGTCCCTCAACAGATAAAAGTCTCTGGTTAATTTCAAATTCAACACTGTAATCCTTCTTCAGTCTTCTATTCACAGACTCCAGTACTTTCCTCCTAAGTGCGGGCTCGCCTATATCAGCCCATCTCTTTTCTTCACCTGCTCCCGGATAAAGCTCAATCTCGCGGCACAGGCAATCTAAAAACATTTCCCTGAAAACGTCAAAGTCCGGCCTTTTCATCGCTCATCACCTTTTCCATATATATAATAATTCCCTTAAATAAATTCTAAATTAATAAATGCATTTCTTCAACCGATCTATGCTCGATTCCCTTAATAAAATGAAAAACCCGGCAATGGCCGGGAGCAAGATGCAAATGTTATCAATCTGCTAATATTAAATAATTATATGCGGATAAAAGCCCAGACCAGACACCCTGGCTAAAGGGACGACACTGAGATTCCCCCTGCTTCCCGCACCCGGCCGATTTCAGGCGGCTCTCCCCTTTTCTTAAGCTTTGATTCCTCTATGGCCTGTGCTATCAAGTGCCCAATTGAGCTTAAAAAATAATCCACATCTTCGCTGGCGCCGAGCAGCGGCTGGTGTTTATATTTTGTGGCAAAGCGGTATAAAGGCAATTCCTCAGGCGGCTTACCCTTTTTCCTCCAGCGGACGGCGGTTCCCTGGCGTATGATAACAGCGTTGGTATTGGCAAGTAACACTAAATAATCTTCCCATAGCCCTGCGTAAGATGTATCCCTGAGGGGAAATGAGACACCATCCCGAAAAACAAGCAACCCTTTACGAAAGTCAGGCTGTCCTTTCTGGATGGATTCATAGTCCGCCAACAGACCTTTCCACCGCCTGATCATCTTTACATACAATGAACGTGTGGAGATTCTATTTGCTATATCAACAATCCAGGTTTCACCCATTTGGGGCCTGTCACCACCCGGTAACGGAAGACATAGGCCTTGCGGACTGTTGCCTGCGATAGAAACGTCGTAAGGTATATTAAATGTCACTTTTAACAAAATTACACCCCCGCGTAATCTAAAACCTGGCTATATAATTGTATAAAATTTTGTGCTTTTTTTCATGAGACTTTCGTCCTAATTTTATTTAGGGCTAAAAGGGCTAAAAAAAAAGCCCTGTTTAGGGGCTGTCTTTTTTGTTCATCACTGAAATCGCAAGATCAATTGGAGTCTGATCCCCGGCGAATTGACGCAATACGGCCAGGTCAAGTTTTTCGTCACCGTTAAAATCGCCAACCAGCGCCTGACCATCTGGATCTTTGC
>CAZJGV010000190.1:0-5625 GCA_964545615.1 uncultured Pelotomaculum sp. | reverse complement strand
TGTACCGCGTATTTAAAGCCATGTTTCCTGAACACAAAAGACCATTTTTTTTCAAGCAAAGGGAGGTGATAAAAGCAAAAAAGTATTTTTAATACCTACCATTTTCCAGTATTTAATACCTGCCATTTAAGTGAAAGGACGTGAAATTTATGCCTAGATGGGTTCCGCTTGTAGGAGGATTTTTAGGTAGCACCACCTGCGGGTTGTTGCTGTACGCATTCAGCGTTTTTATCAAGCCCCTTAGGACTCAGTTCGGCTGGTCCGCCGCAGAAGTGATCATGGCCTACGCTATTGTATTGTTGGTATTCGGCCTGATGACGTTTCCGGCCGGAAAGCTGAATGACAAATTCGGTCCCAGGATAGTCGTGATCATTGGAGGCGTTATCCTTGGTATCGGTTTCTTCCTGACTTCAACAATTAAGACTCCGTTTGAGTTATACATCTACTATGGCGTTATCGCCGGTTTTGGCGGAGGCCTTGTTTATTTGCCGCCGATCGCCACCGCGCCCAGATGGTGGCCCGACCGGAGGGCGCTGGCCACCGGCATCACGGTTGTCGGCCTTGGATTGGGCTCGTTTATTATGGCCCCCCTGGCGACATCACTGATTAATAATCCGAGTATAGGAAATGGAAGCGCACTTCCTGTTTTCAGGTATGTCGGTATGGCTATGTTTGTTATGGCTATCATCGCCGGGCTGTGCCTGCAGAACCCCCCACCGGGCTACACGCCGGCCGGCTGGAACCCGCCCGGGCCTAAGGAAGGCGCGCCGAAGGTAGGCAGGGACTACACCTTCGGGGAGACGATCAGGACTTCGCAGTTCTGGCTGCTATACCTCGCATACTTCTGCGGCTCATTTGCCGGTCTGATGGTAACCGGGGTTATAGCCAACCACGGGATTATTGAAATGTCTAAAGTTTTGGCTACTTCTATGGGGGTTGCCACAAGCGCAGTTCCCAAGGATTTGGCGGCGAGCATCTCCATGAAGGCCGCTTATGCTACAAGTGCTTACGCCCTCGCTAATGCCCTGGTCCGGGTTTTGATCGGCGCCATTGCAGACAAGACAGGAACGAGGATATGTTTCCTGATTACCTTTACCCTTCAGGTGATAGCCATGGGAGTGTTGTTCCCGGTAGGAAAAGTCCTTTTCCTCCTCATCGTAGTCGCCATTATCATCGGCTGGAACTACGGCTCCATGTTCACCCTGTTCCCGACCACCTGCCTGCAGTACTTCGGACCGACGGCGCAGGGCTCCAACTACGGGCTGCTGTTCACCTCCTGGGGTATAGCCGGGTTCGTGGCGAACTTAATCGCTGGCCAATTGTTTGACAAATATGGGACATATGCAGTTTCGTTTACCATAGCTACGGTTTTAGTTGCAGTTGGCGTTTTTACACTTCTATTAATCAAACCCCCGCAAAAGCTTTCAGCCTGATGCAAAAAATTTTAGTGCAATAGCTGACATGGTAAAAAGGAAATACCGAAAATGAAGCCACAGCGGGTAAAAAGCTGTGGCTTTTTTGTGCAAATTAATATATCTTTGAAATAAATATTTGGAATAACCTGGAGGCCTTGTTTTGTCCCATTTTAAAATGTTCCTGGCGGATATAATTTCAATTGGACTTACGTTAATGATATTATCGTTCATATCAGGTTTCACTGTGGGCGGGTACCTGATCTTCCTCGCGCTCGCCTGGTGGATCTATTTTCTGTTTACGTATAATAAAACAAAGGGAAGAATTGCGATTGGCATACTGGCAGCGTTATCATTGGTTGAAGCTTATTTATTGAACCCCTGGATCAGTGCAAGTTGGGGGTCAGGCACCCAACTTATTCTATTACTTAATAACTTAATAACTTAGGTACCCGGTACGCTAGCTAAAATATTTTTTGGGCAGGAGTACGTGCTCCAAGAGCATACACAGCAGCATGCCGGCTATGAACCCGTTGCCCAGGATGTACTGGGCGAAGACGGGGATTCCCGCGAAAGAGCCGCTCGGCAGGTTCATTATCCCGGTCCCTAAGAGGATTGGCAGCCCCAGCACAAAATAGTCCCTGGCATTAAACTCCAGCCTGGCGTAATCTTTCAGCCCAAAACCCACCATCTGGCAAAAAGAAGCCAGCAACACCGAATAGCCCACCGGCTCGGGGATGGACGCCAGAAAAGCGCCTACCTGAGGCAGAAGGCCCATTATTATAAGAGCAATGGCAAATATGATAAAGGGCAGCCTGGCCGCAACCCTGGTAAGACTGACCATGCCGGCGCCGGCTGAATAAGGCACAAAGCCCACCGTTGCCCCCAGACCGGCCAGTATGTCCGCGATACCGGTACAGACCACTCCCCTGTTATATGCCTTTTGAGGCAGTTCTATTTTCAGCACCCGCTCCATGGCCAGGATGCTGGCAACCAGATTGGACAGGACCAGCAGACCGGTCAGGATCGAAATAAAAACTATACCGGGATCAAAGGTAGGCGGACCCCAGGCAAATATCTGAGGAAGCGCGACAACAGCGTTCTGGGTTATGAATTCTCCGGAGGGAACACCGACCAGTACGGCTATGATCCATCCGGCTGTGATGCCGACCAGTATGGCAATGCTTTTCAAGAACCCCCTGCCCTTGAGGTTAATAATTACTACTATGGCTACCACAATTATGGACACTACACTGGATTCTAAATCTACGCTGCCCCCATTAGAAATCCCGAACATGCCTTTGACAAAGGCGCCGCTTAATTGTAGCCCGAGTAATACCAGCACGGAGCCTGTAACAGCGGGTGTGAAAAACTTTAAGGCCTTGCCGACAAGACCTGTCATGCCTACTAAGACCAGGATAAGCCCGGCTGCCATGACGCCAAACTCCAGATCGGTGCGCAGTGTGCCCAGAGGCTTGCCCAGGCTGGGGGCCATGGCCGCCAGACTAATGAAAATGCCCCACCACATGCCGGACGGACCTTCATTTATAGGCAGGCGGTGGCCCAGGCACACCTGCAGCAATGATGCCAGCGCCTGAAAAAAGAAAGTGCGTTGGGCCAGGGTGGCAATTCCGGCCTGGTCAAGACCCAGGGCGCTGCCAACAACCAGCGGCAGGACCGCTGAGTTAGCCAGGGTAAAACCCAACCACTGCAAGGCATAGACCAAAGTTCGGTTTAAGGGCGGCCGTTCGTCCAGGTTATATAAAAGGTGCTTTTCTTCGCTCAAATGCTTCTCTCTCTATCGCAGTTATTTCCTGTAAAAAATCTACGGTTCACCAATCTTCATCTTTAACCGCCGGCGCAAAGCTTCAAAAGAAATATCTCCAGCGCCGGGTAAAACTCCTGCCGGCCTGTTTTCACCGTCTCGTCCAACTCCAGCAGCAATTGGAAAACGCCGGCAAGGCTTTCCCGGCTGAAATTTTTGCACTGGGCAGCTACCTTCTGGGCTACGTAAGGGTGCATTTTAAGCCTGGCCGGAATCTCCCCGGCCGGGCAACCCCGGTCCAACAGGTCCTTTACCTGCAGTAAAAGGCGGAACTGTCTAGCCACCATGGCCAGGAGTCTAAAAGGTGGTTCTTTGGCCGCCAGCATTTCTTTAATAGCAGCCAGGGCTTCACCACACCTCTTATTCCCCACCGCGTCCACCACGGCGAAGATATTTTCCTCCAGCCCCGGCGGGCAAACCCTGCGCACCTCGGCAGGTGTGATTACTTCCTGCCCGGTTGTATAATTAATAAGCTTCTCCAGTTCCACCGACAGCTTTTGCAGGGAAGTTCCCACCGTGTTCAGCAGAGTTTCCGCCGCACCCGGGGCAAACTTCCTGCCGGATGTCCTGGCCTTTTGCGCCAGCCAGCGGCAGAGGTCATTGCGGTTGAGCAAGGTAAATTCAATTACCCGGCCGGTTTTTTTAATCGCCTTAAATAGTCTTTTTCTTTTATCTACCGGATCACCGGTGTTAAAAATCAGGCAGGTTGAAGCAAGTGGGTTATTAAAATACTCCAGCAGGGCGGTCTCTTTAACCGGCCCTGCTGCTTCTTCCCCATCCGTATTGTCTTCCTTCGTCTTTTTGGCCGGTTTAAAAATGGTCGGGTTTTTAACCACAACCAGACGCTTTTCGGCAAAAAGAGGAAGGGTTTCCGCCCTGGCCACAATATCTGCGGGACTTATAGTTTCGCCATCGATCAGGTCAAAGTTCAAATCCTGAGGCCGGTCTGGAAAATAATACTCCCTAAAACGGGTTACCGCCTGCTCCCGCAGGTAAGTTTCCTCACCGTAAAAAAGGTAGACCTGGTTAACCACACCCCGCTTGATACTGTTCAAAAGCTCAATATAGTAGTTCATTCGCCCAGCCTGGCTTTAACCGCGGCCACCTTGCCGGCCGCGGTCAGTTCCCTGTCCCGGCGGTCGTCAATGCGGATAGTGGTAACCACTCTGCCGATACCCCTGGCAAAAGGCTGTTCATGCATCAGGCGGGCGACTTCAAAAACGCGGTCCAGTTCACCTTCAATAATAGTGGACATGGGCGTCAACTGGTAGGTAATCCCTTCCGCTTCCTGTAAAATCCGCACACAGCCCGCTACATATTCGCTGAGGCTGACGGTACCCGTCCCGATGGGAACCACGGTAATATCTACAACGGCCACAACTATCACCCCGGAAATTTTCCTTCATTATATAAAATTACTGGCCATTTTTAAAGGGGATCCCCTTTTTAATTCTTGCTTTCCTATACTTGCCTGGCAGCTTCCCTGTTAATTGCCCGCACCTTGGCCAGGGCGTTAACATAAGCCTTGGCGCTGGCTTCTATGACATCAGCGCTGATGCCCCTGCCCACCACCAGCCCGTTGTTTCCGAACCGCACCTTCACCGTGGCGTCACCCAGAGACTCCCGGCCCTGGCTGACTGACTGCAGAGAATAGTCCTCCAGATAAACCTTTTCCCCCACCAACCTCTCAACCACTTTAAAAACCGCATCCACCGGGCCGTTGCCGCAGGCCGCGTCAGTAGCCGTTTCTCCTTCCAGATCCAGGGTAACAGTAGCTGTGGCCCTGGAGATCCCGGTAGTGGTGACAGATATGTTTTTAACACTGATAACGCTGCTGTCCACCTTTATTTTTTCCATCAGCAGGTGCAGGTCCTGGTCAAAAACTTCACTTTTATGGCAGGTCAGGTCCAAAAATCTCAGGTAAATATCCTCCAGGTTTTCCCCGTCCAGGTGATAGCCCAGTTCTTCCAGTCCATGTCTTAGCTCTGACTCTGCACATCCGGCTCTTAACACGATCCTGTTGCCGCAGGAGCCCACAACAACGGGATTAATGATCTCATAAGAAGATTGCTCCTTTAAAAGTTCATCTGGATACACTTCCGGCACGTTGAAAAAAGCGTTGGCGCCGACAATCGCTTTATGAGTTGAAACCGGCACCCCGGTAATCTTTGACACCATTCTGCTGGTGGCTGATATTTTCCTGGTGTCCACCTTAAGTTCAACTCCGTATACGTCGCGCCGGGTATATACCGCCATGACCGCCTCTTCCAGGGAAGTGTTGCCGGCCCGTTCCCCAATCCCGTTTATAGTTGCTTCCAACTGGCCGGCTCCGGCCCTGACCGCTGCCAGGGTGTTGGCTGTGGCCATGCCCAGGTCATTGTGGCCGTG
>CAZJGV010000189.1:0-5752 GCA_964545615.1 uncultured Pelotomaculum sp. | reverse complement strand
GAGCGGGATTGCCACCGCCACCAACATGGCGCCAACGGGCGGCAGTGCCATCAGGCATACCAGAAACACGATGCCCATGCCAATAAAAAGTTCCTTGTAAAGGTGGTTGAACTGTTCGCTGGTGCTGACGGCCTGGTTGAAGACAACGCGCGGCTTAACCCCTGCCGGAAGCGTTGGGGCCAGGTTTTGCTCAATATAGGTTTGGATGTCGGAGGCCACTTTAACCCGGTCAATGTTTTCTTTGGGGAAGAGCACCAGGGAAACGGCAGGCGTTCCATTGGAACGTACCAGCTCGTCAGGATTGGCGGTAGCGAGGCTTACGGTGGCTATATCCCGCAGATAAACCGGATTTCCTTCATTGGTAACTCTCAAAATCGTACCGCCGATGATCTGGGGGTCAAGGTATTCACCGGTGGTCTGGATGGCTATGCCGTAGGGCTGATCTTTAAGTTTACCGCCCGGGATGGTGACGTTGCGGGCCTTGATCGCCTCCGACACCCGGTTCCAGGTCAGGTTGTAGCGGGCCATCCGCTCCAGGTCCAGGACCACCTGGACCTCCCGGTCGGGCAGTCCTTCCCGCTGGATTTCCGCCACGCCCGGCAGACCCTTCAGTTCGTCCTTGACCTTGCGGCTGACCGCCTCCAGTTCAAGGTAGTCCAGGCCGGGCGCTTCCAGGTGCAGGACCATCATGCAGGTGCGGATCAGTTCGGTATTGAGCTGAGGTTCCAGTGCTTCACCAGGCAAGTTCTGGCGTACCTGGTCAATCTTATAGCGGACGTCGTCCCAGGCTTTTTTGGTGTCTGTGCCGGGGTAGATCTCGATCATGATTACGGAGAGGCTCTCAGAAGAGGTCGATGTAATCTCTTTAACCCCCTTGATGGCCTCAAAGCCCTCTTCCAGGGGTTTGGTAACCAGTTTTTCAACTTTTTCCGGGTTAGCCCCGGGATAGACGGTAACCACCCTGGCGACGAGCAGGGTGATATCGGGGTCCTGCTGCCGGGGAATGGTGTAAAAGCTCATCAGCCCCCACAGCGACGCGGCGACGAAGAAGACCAGGGTAATTTTTTTGTATTCAAGTATCTTGCGCAGCACCGGCCTGCCCCCTCAATTACTAAATGAAATCGCAGCGGGAGAGGTTTTCTCTCAGGATTTCTGTCTAAATACCGGGTCCCCGTCGTGCAGGTACAGCGCTCCCCGGATGACTAACTCCTCTCCGGGCCCGAGTCCGTCAACAACCTCGATCAAGTTGCCGGCCGTCTCACCGGTGGTTATATTTCTGGCATAACTTTTTTCATCATGTATCACAAAAACGGTAACTTCCGAACCCCGCTTGACCAGCGCCCCCACCGGAATCCAGAGCGCGGCGCCGGTCTGGCGACTGCTCACCACACGGGCCACCATGCCCGGCTTTAAGGCGTGGCCGGGGTTGTCCACCTTCACTTCCATCAGAAAAGTGCCTGTCTGGGTATCCACAGCGGGGTTGACCTGGCTGACCGCGCCGGTCCAGCTCTGTCCCGGCAGGTCGGGACTGGTCACATCAACCGGATCACCCGCCTGCCAGTCCTTGAGTGCGGCGGCCGCGAGCGTGACCTCCACCTTGATCTGGTCAAGGTCGCCGATAACATAGACCGGGGCGCCTGCGCTGACCATTTCTCCGCTTTCCCCAGCCTTTTTCAGGATGGTACCTTTAAAGGGAGCTTGTAAATTGGTATGGCTCAACTGCAGCCTGGACAGGCTGGCCTGGGCCTGCGCCCGCTGGTAGTCGGATACGCTGCCGCCCTGGCCTTCAAAGTAGGCCGACTGGGCCTGGCGGTACTTGGCTGCGGCCAGCGACAGCTGGGTGCCGGCGTCGTCGAACTGAGCACTGGAGATGGTGTTGGCCTCATACAGGCTTTTCATCCGCGAGTAATCCAGCTGGGCTTTCCGGTAGGCCGCGTCGGCCTGATCCAGCAGCGCCGCCGCCTGTTCAATGCCTGCCCGGGCTGTTTCCGATGCGGCGCCGGCGGCTTCCGCCTGGGCCTGGTAATCGGCAGGGTCAAGGGAGGCCAGGACCGCGCCTTCTTCCACCGCGGTACCTTCAGCCAGGAGCTGGCCCTGCAGCCTGCCGCCCACCTGGAAACCCAATTTGGCCTGCCTGGCAGGCATGACGATGCCGGCCAGACCGCCTCCCTGGCGCGTGTTTTGAGCCTGGACGTCTATTGTTTCCACAGCCCTGGGGCTGGGCGCACTGGTTTGATCTGTGTTTTTGCCCAATGCAAAAAAGGCTGTCAGGCCAATCAAAGCGATAACTAATAAGCTGTAAAGAAGTTTTTTCCGCACAGCCTTTCCCCTCCAAATAAAAAAAGTGCAACGGGCAAATTGACAAGTGTAAGGTTGTACTTTATACTTTTACTATAAGTTTCCTGCTTTTGGATGTCAAGGACTTTTTGACTTGTTTGGGAGGTTTTTATGGACGGGCATCTTCGTATGAAAGAGATCGTGGAAAGAACGGGCGAAAACAAGTCGACCATACTGCATTACATTCACATGGGACTGCTGCCTGAGCCTCTCAGGACTTCAAAAAACATGGCTTATTACCCCGAGTCATATGTTAAACTCATTAATATTATCCGCACCCTGCAAAGCAAGTATTTTCTGCCCTTGCATGCTATCAAGCGCATTCTGGACCTTGTTGGACCAAACCCTTCCATTGACAGGGCCGTGCAGATATATGAATTTTTTTATAAGAAGGAATACGCTGCTTCCGAAGATCCCGACTGTATATACAACCGGAAGGGATTTCTGCGGGAGGTAGGCCTGACCGAGAGGGAACTGGCGCAGTTGGAGAAACTTCAGCTGCTGATCCCATTTGAAAAGGATGTGTACAACGCCGATGACTTGGCGATAGCCAGAAGTCTTATGGAAATTAAACGGCGTCAAATCTCCCTGCAGGATATTGAATTCTTGCCCGAGCTTGTGGGACAAATGGCTAAAAGTTCAATAATTTTTCGAGACCGGGTCGTAAAGGGTTTGAGCGAAGAGGAAGAGTGGGAGATTACCCGCTTTTTATCGAGCAATTTGCTCTGGTTTCTTAATTACCTGATCCGGCGTTTTATAAACATGGAGCTAAAAGAAAAACCAGAAGTAAAAACCTGATAATAAACAGACATGTTGTTCTCCACTGTTTATATTACCGAATCATCGTCTTCAACTTCTTGTATGTATAATTGATCGTCCTTCCTCAGGTCCACATAAAGAGTACCATCGGTAGAAAGGGAGGCCAGGAATACTTCACGGATGTTTTTAATATTTCTGGAGGCCAATTCATTATAGAGCCATTCATGAGTAAGATTGTTCTGTTTTAAATTTTGCTCCACAATTCTGCCATCCCTGATTATCTCTGAGGAAGCGCCTTTATATTTGGTGCTGATATTAAGGTCCTTGGGGGTAACCGGCAGGTTTTGACTTTTCTTTAATATACTTAACTGCCCATGGGTTTCCAAAATGGCAAATTCTACTTCATCCAGGTCAAAAACACCTTTCTCACGTAGTTGCATCATTAAGTCATCCATGTTATATCTAATTTTGCGCAGGTTTTCTTCAAAAATTTTACCGTTTTGAATCATTACTAATGGTTCTCCTTCAATAAGCTTTCTTGCAGGGACACTTTTTAAAGTAAAAAAACCAGTTAGAATAACTAATATAGTAAGTATTATCGGGCTTAAAAGAACGTAAATACCTTCAACCTCGGTGGTCACGTAAGCGCCACCGATTGTACCGATGATTATCCCAGTTACAAAGTCAAAAAAAGTCATTTGAGCTAAAAATTTTTTTCCAATTAATCTTGTTAATAGAATCAATAGGAAAAATACTGCTAGAGAATGAGTTAATACCTCGAGTATTTCATTGATATCGACCAATAATTACACTCTCACTTTCTAATTAGAAGCAGCCTTGATTCATATGTATAAAAATGCTCATAGCACATGGAATTTATACTGATGTATATGCTTATTTTAAGATTCGGATTTGCCAAAAACCTGTTAGTTCTCAGATTGATAAAAAAGGATTATGCAAAATGTCTTTGAATTGTATATTAACAAGAAGAAGATTGTTTACAGGAGTGCTTAATTATGGATTGCAAAAAAACGGCGCCGCCGTTGTGGCAGTATGACGAGCGGCTAAAGGCCGGTGTGGATTATGCTGACCCGGCAACTGCGGCGGAGTATGATCAGCAGCATGCCAGATTCCGTGACTTTGAAAAAGACGCCCGGCTGATTATGCAGCGGCTTGATTTGAAATCGGAGCATTCGGTAATTGACTTCGGATGCGGCACCGGCGCCTTTGTGATCCCGGCTTCCCGGTTGTGCCGGAAGGTTTATGCCGTGGATATCTCGCAGGCCATGCTGGACAGGTGCGCGGAAAAAGCCCGAGTAGCCGGGCTGAGCAATATTGAGACATGCTGCGCGGGCTTCCTAACCTACGAGCACAAAGAAGATCCTGTGGACGCGATTGTCTCCGTCGTTGCGCTTCATCACCTGCCGGATTTCTGGAAGGCCGTTGCTCTTAAACGCATGTACCATATGCTCAAACCGGGTGGCAGGCTGTATCTTTTCGACGTGGTGTTTTCTTTTCCGGTTGAGTCATACCAAAACGAACTGGATAACTGGGTTAACGGGATGATCGAGCAGGCCGGCCAGGCGATGGCTGAAGAGACAGTCATCCATATTCGTGATGAGTACAGCACCTTTGACTGGGTGATGGATGGGATGATCGAGCGGGCAGGTTTCAGGATAGAACAAAAGCTCAGCGATTTTCCACACTGTGTTACTTACGTGAATGGACGGCCTTGATTAAAAAGGGATTCAACACCCCCGTCCCCTCCTTGACACCATATCGGAGAAGGTATAGGTTATCCATTTTAGGTAGTTAACAATATGCATAACAAATAATATGATCAGAATAAGCCCTGTCTTATCATGTATTTCAATTAAGCTGTGTCTGACGTAAGACATGGCGGGAGCAAGCAACCAGGGGATGATACCGGTTAGAGCTGTGGCGACAGTTAGAATTAATAACCAAATGGTTGTTTTGGTGTTCCGGTTTAGAGCTTTTTAAGACAAGGGGGGAGGGCTTTTATTGGCTCTGCAAATCAGGAGGATGACTGAAGCTGAGGCCGCGCTTGCCGCAGACTGGGCGGCACAGGAGGGCTGGAACCCCGGTATTCATGACGCGGAGCATTTTTACGGCACTGATCCCGGGGGCTTTTTTATCGGCGAACTGGAAGGTGAACCGGTTGCCTGTATTTCCGCAGTGTCATACGGAAGTCAATACGGTTTTATCGGTTTTTATATAGTAAGACCGGAGTACCGCGGCAAAGGGTTCGGGCTTAAAATATGGGATTATGGCATGAACCGTTTGAAAGGACGCGTTACCGGCCTGGACGGGGTGGCGGCCCAGCAGGAGAACTACAAGAAGTATGGCTTTAAGCTTGCTTACCGGAATATCCGCTTTAGGGGCACCGGCGGGGGCGGAACGAGCAGGGGCATAGTTAACCTGGCAGATGTGCCGTTTCAAGATTTGCTTGCTTATGACAGCGCTCAATTCTTTGTTCCTCGTCCCGCTTTTCTCCGTCAGTGGATTATTCAGCCGGAGGGAGCAGCGCTTGGATATATAAAAGAAGGCCGGCTTGCGGGCTTCGGTGTACTGCGTGCCTGCCGAGAGGGATATAAGATTGGGCCGCTTTTTGCCGCTGATCCTGACCTCGCTGAAA
>CAZJGV010000188.1:0-5771 GCA_964545615.1 uncultured Pelotomaculum sp. | reverse complement strand
CTTTGATGACTGCTACCACCTCGTCGCCAACCTTTAACCCCAACCTTTTAACCGAAGCAACTGTTATTGTTGAACACATTTCTTGTCCTCCTAAATCGAGGACTACTTCAGCAGCAACTTCACCCAATTTAATACTCTTAATGCGGGCCTTTAGACTATTACGGGCACTAAGTTCCATAACGCGTCCTCCCTTAAAAAATATGTTTTATTTTTAATAAGTGCATTATATGCATAGCAAAATATGTTGTCAAGTTAATTTTGGCAATTTTCAAACAGTGACCAATTTTCGTTTTTCGCTTTAAACTATTTACTAAAGCATAGAAACTTCCAGAATATCATCATCGGCCAGTCCTAAAAAATCCCCCTTATCTATCCCTCGGCGGGCCGTAATGCTCAGTATTTTGCCACCGTGGCGCCAGATAGTTCGGCCTTGTGAATCTGCCGGGCGGTATTCAAACCGTGGGGGGTTGGCCAGCCTGGCCCTGGACAGGCCCTGTATGGTATCGGCCAGGCAGGGTGAGCCATCGACCTTGATATAGAGGTCCGGAGAGTTGAGATGACCAAACCTCTCACAGGCTACAACGGCCATACGCACTGCCATTAAGAGAGCAGGACACTCTTCCTGATGATGTGTAAGAGCCTGTCCTAAAAAAAATTTTTGCAGCGTCTCCCGCTTGAAAGACTGTATATATGGCGTGCGAGGGGAAAAGACGATGTCATTTTCGTAATATGGTTTAATATCTATAACGGGAGTTCCATTTATAGCATCCATTCCACTAACATAAAGCGCCATTCCATTCACCCTGTCCAATTGTACGAGGCTAAGTCCGATAGGATTAGGACGGACCGGGGCCCTCAGCGCAAAAACCCCGTACTTGGGCGAGTTGGGATTTACCCGGTAGGGCGCAACGGCAAGGGTGTTACGCCGGGCCAAGTGAAACCAGGTCAAGATCCAGAGGTGTGAGTTTTTTTCAATACGCAGAAGGGCGCCTGCATACTCCGGAAAAACCTCTACCACTGCTTTTTGTTCTGGCTCAGGTACCTTCTTTGGGTCTAAAATATCAGATTTCACTACCCCAACAGGTTTGATTGCAATATTTTCAAGCACTACCACATACCCCTTTTAGTCATTAATTATCTACCCACTAAAAATTGCTCCATAAAACTTATTATAAAATACTTTCGTTCCGACAAGTACATCAAAATCAATCCACCTATCTAATAAACATATTTTATTAAATTGGAACTTACTACTGTCAGTGTCACGCAATTTAATCCGGTATAACTTAATCAAACGCCACAAAAAGCAATTATCAAATAAATAAAAATAAGATATAATAATCATCAGAATATTAGGGGAGGTATGAAAGTGAAAGAAAAATCTTCTTTAACTCCCGAAGACGTTGCGGGCATACTGAATATTGCCAAGAATACAGTTTATGAATTAATCAAGCGGGGAGAGCTAACGGCTTACCGGGTAGGCCGCAAGATCCGGGTTGATCTGCAGGATGTGGAGGCGTACAAGAAAAAAGGCAAAAATCTGGAATCAATACCGTCAAACATTTCGGCACTTACCGACTCGCCAATGCAGCAAATAGAAACATCGCTCGAAGGAGATTCGTTTTCCCCATCCCCAAGACTTGTAATCTGCGGGCAGGATGTTCTATTGGACATACTGGCCCGCCACCTGGAACGCCACCCCAATGGTACCTATGCCCTCAGGCACCACGTGGGAAGTTTTGCCGGCCTGCTGGCTCTTTACCAGGGAAAGGCGCACCTGGCCAGCACCCATCTCTGGGACGGAGATAATGATATTTACAACCTCACTTATGTCCGGTATATACTTTGCGGTATCCCGGCTGTGATCATCCATCTGGCCTGCCGGATGCAGGGATTTTACACGGCAAAAGGCAACCCAAAGGGAATTAAGGCCTGGCAGGATCTGACGAGACCTGATGTAGTGTTGATAAATAGAGAGAAAGGCTGCGGCACAAGGGTCCTGCTGGATGAACAGATCCGGCGGATGGGGATCGACAGGAGACAAATCATTGGCTACGAAAGGGAAGAGAATTCCCACCTGGCCGTAGCAAGCGCCGTATCACGGGGCGAAGCTGACGTGGCGCTGGGCCATGAGAAAGCCTCGCTTCAGGTTAGGGGGATTGATTTTGTTCCGCTGCAAAAAGAGCGTTATGAACTGGTTATAACGAAGGAGGACATGGACCTGCCCCCGTTTCAGGCGGTTATTGAAATTCTTCAGTCCCGGGAGTTTAAAAATGAACTGCAGGGGCTGGGGGATTATGATTTAACTGAGCTGGGTAAGATTGTAGCAGAAGTATAGTTGTTCAGTGAAGGTAGTCAAGGTTATATAGACAACGCGCCATTTCCCATGGCCCCACTAAGGCCATGGGAAATGTCTATATAGAGATGGGTTTGTAAGGGCTGATTCGATTAAAAGACCGAGCCTGCGATTTCATCTTTCAATAGGCTCTGCGTTAGCGGCATGTGTGTTTAATATAAAATCAAACGCACTCTTTTTTATGCCAATTGCACGTGCATTCTTTAGAAATAATTTTAAATCACATGTTGCTTCATTAAAATTTTTCCAGTAACAGAGTTTAACCTCTTTAATAAGCTCATTTTCCTGCAATGCCGTCTTTACCTCAGACATCTCAAGAATTTCCAGGGCCTTCTCTTCGCTATCTATCCTCGTATTATGACTGCTTTGATGCATCAGGTAAAGAGCATGAAACAGCATAAGTTCATTCTGGTTCACAGGGCCTTTTGATTTCCAGAGAAATGAACCAATGGCCTCTTCTTCCATAGCGCTCTTGGCAAGAGCTTTTTCGACTAAATCGCTTATTACTATTAGTCGCTGCTTCTCACAAAACAAGGGCAGCTCCGGGCTTTGTTCAATAATCTCAATGCGATAATTTACTTTTTTCATTTTTATATTGATCCTATCATTTAAAAGAGTCAAGCTGAATGACCGATACCTCCGCACCTTCCTCCAGAGGTTGGTGACCCGCGGGAAGGTCGATCAGCGCGTTGCCGTTGTTCAGAAGGCCGCGAAGCATACTTGATTTCTGGCCCGGCAGAATGGTAACCTTCAAACCATTTTGATCAATCTCCAGGTTAGCCTGTACAAAGCGGCGTGGGCCTCCTCTTTTCTTATAGTGGCTCGTACATACCGCGGTAAAGCGTCGCGGCCAGGGATTAAGTCCCTGCAACAAGCGCAGTAAAGGCTCCGCCAGCAAGTGGTAGCCTGCCGCGCAGGCCGCCGGATTGCCGGAAAGTGAAATGATCAGCTTATTGTCAAACACAGCGGCGCCGCTATGGCTGCCCGGCTTAATCTGCACTCCCCAGAAAAGCAGCTTCGCGCCGGTTTGTCTTACCGCGCAAAGGGCCTGGTCACTGACTCCGGAGGCGGTTCCGCCTGTGGTAAGCACGATGTCGGACTGGCGCAGCAGATTTTCCAACTGTTTCTTTATTTCAGACAAGCTCCCGCCACCGGCCAGTTCAACACCAGTAACCAGTGCTCCGTGTTGTCGCGCGAGACCGGCCAGGAGGTAACCGTTGCTGTCCCTGATCTGGCCCGGTGCAGGCAAGGCCTGGCAGGGCACTATTTCCTGGCCCAGTCCTAAGATAGCCACTCTAGGGCGTCTGAATACAGCGACTTTACTTCTCCCAAACGCCGCCAGTGCTCCTGCCAGGCCAGGATTCAGGACTGTGCCGCTCTGCGCCAGCAAGTCACCTGCCTTGAAATCCTCTCCCCGCGGTTTGATATTCTCGCCAGGCGCCAGGACTCCCGTAAAGAGAAGGCGGTCTCCCTCCAGGCGGGTTATCTCATACGGGATCACTGATACCGTTCCGCCGGGCACCGGACCACCAGTTACCACCCCGGCAGCCTGTCCAGGGCTCAGTGCGGAACCCGGCATTTCTCCCGGTTTTAAAAGCTCTTTGACTATATAACTATGGACCTTTTCTTTCTCACTTACAGACACCGCATAACCGTCCACCGCTGACTGGTCGCAGGGCGGCAGGTCATTTGAGGCATGTATGTCCCTGTAAATCACCCTGCCCAGCGCGTCAAGCAAGGGGACACTCTCCACGGGGAGCGGGGTGACGAGGCTTAAGACCAATTCCTGTGCCTCTTCCAGCTTTACGTTCTTTAACACCAGGTTTTTTCACCTCCGTGTCGCATTTCTAACACTTGCCGAAGGAACATGCAGGGAAGCGGCAATCGGCGCACTCGTCACATAATCCTCCGTGCCCCAGCGCCACGATGTCCTGGCGGCTAATGCGCTCACCGGCGAATATGCGCGGCAAAATCAAGTCAAAGATGGTTACGTTGTTAAACATAACGCAGCCGGGCAAGCCGCACACCGGGACGTGTCCCAGGTAAGCCAGCATAAACATGGAACCCGGCAGCACCGGCGCTCCGTAGGATACGACATCAGCCCCGGTGGCTCTGATACCTACAGGGGTTACGTCATCCGGGTCGACAGACATGCCTCCGGTAGCTAACACCAACTCCGCTCCCTCGGCGACAAACTGGTGAATTTCCCGGGAAATCATGACCGGATCGTCGGGCACGATCACCTGTCCAAGCACTTTTGCGCCGAAATGTGCAGTTTTTTGCTTGATAATACTGCAAAAGCCGTCCTGGATGCGGCCTGAATAAACCTCACTGCCTGTTGTCACCACTCCTACCCAGAGAGGCTGAAACGGTTTCACTGTGAGCAGTGGTCCGGCCTGGTCGCAAATTTCTTCAGCTTCCTCCAGAATATCACGGCTGACAGCCAGCGGGATCACCCTGGTCCCGGCGACAATCTGACCCTTTGTCACAACGCGGTTGTTATGTGCCGTGGCCATGGCGATATCATTCAGGCTGTTAAGCCTATTCAGCTGGGATACATCGATTTTCAGGATGCCATCATGAACAGCCCGGAGGTTGACTCTGCCCTGGTTGGGCTGATCCCACTTCAGGCCTGGCCCGGCGGCATGCCGGGCCAGACTCAAAGCAGCTTCATCTTCATGAATCAGGGTTTCTTCACATTCCCATACATAGATATGTTCTTTCCCCAAATCCAGGAGCGTTGGAATGTCTCCGGAAGTGATGACCTGCCCCCTGCGGAAAGCGCGGCCTTTTTCACGACCGGGTATTATTCTGGTAATGTCGTGGCAGAGAACCATGCCGGCCGCTTCGGTCACAGGCACCTTCCTCATCTAAAAAACCCCCCTAGATTTTTTCTATTCTAACTGCGGCAACCTTGTACTCGCCGGTCTTGGTTATGGGATCCAGGCCGTCGCTGGTTATTGCGTTAGCCGGGCTAGCCGTATAGTGGAACGACATCCAGAGCATGCCGGGCGGAACCCTGTCGGTGACTTTAACCCTTGTGGTAATTTCGCCACGTCTGGATGTTACTTTAATCTGATCACCAGTTTCAACACCGAGCTTGCATGCGTCGGCGGGGTTAAACTCGGAGGCCTCTTCCGACCACATGCTTTGAATGGCGGTTGAATATGGTGTGGTAACATTATAGTGCTGGAGAATCCTGCCTGTCGAGAGCAGGAATGGATATTCCTCGTCCGGCATTTCAGAGGGATCCAAGTGGACGGCGGGGATGAAGCTGCCCTTACCGCGTGTGAACTTGCCGATGTGCAGCATGGGTGTGCCAGGATGATCGGCTGTGGGGCATGGCCAACACAAGGTCTCGCCACTATTGAGACGGTCGTGGCTGATTCCGCCATAGGAGGGGGTGAGGGCAGCG
>CAZJGV010000187.1:0-5926 GCA_964545615.1 uncultured Pelotomaculum sp. | reverse complement strand
AGAACCGTCCCCTTGTCTCAAAGAATTACACGTTCACAAGGGAGAGGGGAGAGAATGGAAAGAAATTATCTGGAGAATAAGATGAGAATTTTTCTCATAGTAGTCTGTGCCATCTTTCTCATCCTTGTTGGCAGGCTTGCTTACATGCAGCTTGTTCAGAATGATAAATATTCAACCCTGGCCAGGGAAAACCGGATCAGGCTCATAACTATCACTGCACCCCGTGGTGAGGTTTTTGACCGGAACGGGATCAAACTGGTTGGCAATCAGCCTGTGTATACAGTCTCACTGATAAATCTCGACAAAGACACAGATGAAGTGGTCCCAAAGCTGGCCGGCATCCTTGGAGTTGATCCCCAGGAAATTCAACAGAAAATAGACCAGCAAAAACGTCTGTATGAACCTGTAAAAGTAGCCACTATGGTACCTTCGGAAATTGTTACCAGGATCGTGGAACATCAACTTGAACTTCCCGGTGTCGCCATCGACATTGAACCGCTGCGGCAATACCCTAACGGGAACTTGCTGGCACATGTCATGGGTTATGTGCGGCAGATTAACGAAGACCAGTTAGCCCGGAACAAGGACAAAGGTTACAAGCTTGGTGACAACTACGGACAGGCAGGGCTTGAAAACACCTACGAACAGTACCTGCGGGGTCAGGACGGGGGCCGGCAGGTGGAAGTGGACTCAATGGCCAGACCGGTGCCCGGCAGGGAAATGAGCATAAAGGAGCCGGTGCCAGGCAACAACCTGGTGCTTACCATAGACCAGAGAGTACAGAAGGCGGCTGAGGAAGCGCTGGTCAGGGCGTCCCAGCAGGCTGTCAAGGAAGGCTTTAGTGAAGCCAGGGCCGGGGCAGCTGTGGCTCTGGACGTACGAAACGGAGCGGTGCTGGCTATGGCCAGTTTCCCCACCTACGATCCGGTCAAGCTTTCGGGTGTGCTCTCCCAAAAAGATTATAACGAGATTTTCAATTCTCCCTTTAAGCCGATATTGAACCGTGCTTTATTGCCCTACGCCCCGGGTTCAACTTTTAAAATGATAGTCGCTATGGCTGGCCTGGAAGCCGGTAAGATTAACGTAAAGGATACCATTTCTGATCCAGGCTACTTTTTCCTGGGCAGAAGATTCGATGATTGGAAGCCGGACGGCCATGGCCAGGTTGATTTGATCAAAGCCATCAAGGTATCTTGTGACACCTATTTTTACCAACTAGGTTTAAAAGTGGGAATCGATGACATCAATAAGATGGCCCGTCAGTTCGGCCTGGGTGAAAAGACCGGTATCGAACTGCCGGGTGAAGAAGAGGGTGTGGTTCCAGGCAGGGACACCAAAGTGGAACAAAGATTGTATTATTTAAATGCCGAGGACACGGTACGGGCCAAGGAAATAGTTAAGCGTTATAATGATCTGCTGAGCAAGACAGTCGATGAGGACCAGCGCAAGTCACTTCAGCAAAAACAATATGACGAGCTGCTGGAAATAGATTGGGAATTGGCCTGGCATGATTATGACACGATTATTTCTTCGATAGGCCAGCAGGATAACAGGTACAACCCTCTCGAGTTGGCCAACTATATTGCCACCATCGCCAACGGGGGAACCCGCTATAAGCCTTACCTCGTTCAGAAGGTTGTGGACATAAACGGCAAGGTAATCAAAGAGAACAGCCCTGTTGAATTGGGCCATGTCAATGTCTCACCTCAAACGCTGGCAGTAATCAAGCAGGGTATGCTTGAAGTGACTCTGCCTCCTGACGGTACCGCCTACGGCTTTTTTACCGGCTTCCCCCAGGTGGGGGCGAAAACGGGGACGGCGGAAGTTGACGGCCACAGCCCGCACGCGCTGTTTGTGGCGTTTGCTCCGTATGACAATCCGGAGATCGCCGTAGCATCAGTTTTGGAGTTTGCCGGTCATGGCGGCACCATAGCGGGACCGGTAGCCGAGGACATGATTGCGGCTTATTTGGGTCTGCCTATACCTGGCGAAAAGCAAGTGAAAAGCCCTTAACGGTTATGTTGATTTTCTGTCATAAAACGGGGTTCTTTTTACCCTGTTTTTTGTTTTATATTAGCAGGATTTGGTTATCAACTGTAGAATTAACTGGTAATTATAGAACAGGAGGAGATAGCTTTGGCTTATTCCAAAGGAAACAGTCACAGTGATATCCTTTCAGGATTCGGTCAGGGTCTGCCGTTGGACCAGGAGGATCTTGTTGATGAGAACACCATTCTGGTTCAGCGGACCCTGCGCTCCGGCCAAAGCATCCGTTACAACGGAAACGTGGTGGTTCTTGGGGATATAAACCCGGGCGCTGAAATATCGGCTACTGGAAACGTTATTGTTATGGGTGCTTTAAGGGGTGTGGTTCACGCCGGGGCTGGCGGGGATGAGAAAGCGGTTGTTCTGGCCTTCAGGCTGCAGCCCACTCAGCTAAGGATCTCCAACCATATCACCCGGCCGCCTGACAATGAAAACCTGGACTCTGATCAACCTGAGATGGCCCGGATCCGGGATGGAGTTGTGACCATAGAAGCCTTCCAGACCGGGTTAAACGAAAGGGTTAGTCCAAACAAATAAACGCCAGTATCAGCCTTCGGGCTACATACAGCTAACTATGTACTCGCTTGGCAGGCTGCTCGTTTTCTCCACATGGACTTTATAAGAGGGGGAGCTTAAATAATGGGTGAAGTATTCGTTGTAACTTCCGGTAAAGGAGGGGTGGGCAAAACCACTACCACCGCCAATATCGGTGCAGGCCTTGCTTCCATAGGCAAAAAGGTAGTTTTGGTAGATGCGGATATCGGGCTGAGAAATCTGGATGTGGTCTTAGGCCTGGAAAACAGGATTGTTTATGATATCGTTGATGTTACCAGCGGTAACTGCAGGTTGCGCCAGGCACTGATTAAGGACAAACGCCTGGAAGGACTGCACCTTCTCCCCGCTGCTCAAACCAAGGATAAAACTGCGGTCAGTCCTGACCAGATGCGTTCACTGTGCGCGGAATTGAAAAAAGATTTCGACTATGTGATTATTGACTGCCCGGCAGGGATTGAACAGGGCTTCCGGAACGCCATAGCCGGGGCGGATAAGGCTATAGTGGTAACCACCCCTGAGGTTTCGGCGGTGCGGGATGCCGACCGGATTATAGGGCTATTGGAAGCTGCCGAACTGCGCGATCCCAAATTGATCATCAACCGCATTCGTCCTAAGATGGTCAGGCAGGGAGATATGATGAGCATAGAAGATATTATTGATATTCTTGCCGTCGATCTGCTTGGAGTCATACCGGAAGATGAGATGATTGTAATTACCACCAACCGCGGCGAACCTGTGGTTTTAGACCAGAATGTACGCTCCGGACAGGCTTACCGGAATATTAACCAGAGAATCATGGGTGAGGAAGTGCCTATGATGAACCTGGAAGAAGAGGGTTTTTTCAGGAAATTGCGTAAGATTATCGGCCTGAAGTAAGCCGGAAAGGGGGATAAGCCATGTTGGATTTTTTATCAAGACTATTTGGCAGGGATAGCGGCAGCAAAAACGTGGCTAAGGAGAGACTGCGGCTGGTTCTGGTACACGATCGCACCAGCATTTCACCCCATATACTGGAATCCATGAAAGCCGACATGATTCAGGTGATCTCTAACTACATGGTAATCGATGAATCTAAACTGGAGGTAAGCCTGGATTCCAGCGGCAATACGGTAGCCCTGGTCGCTAATATTCCAGTGAAAGGGATGAAAAGAGCATCGGGAGCATAAAAATGATTGGGACGTGGGACGTGAGAAAAACAATGTCGTAGTCATAAGATATAGAGCGTAAGTAAAATAAGGTATCGGTAGTAAGATGCGTAAACTTTAAGTCGAAAGGCGTAGGCATAAATGTAATTCTCTTGGGTCAAAGACATAAAAGGAATGCAGGATACACCTACGGCCTATGGCTTATAACCTGCAACATTACTGGGGACATTTCACAAAAGATGATGTGTCCCTTTTCCAATGAATTATCCATTTATACCAAGGGTTTTAGGTCTATATTTAAACAATCAGTTGTTATATAATAAGGGTTGTGCTTAAAAAAATTAGAAATATGTTGGCTGGAAAGAAGTGTATATTCAACTGTGTTTAAGCAAAGCAGGCTAATTAAAAAACTTGACCATACATTGCTAGCCGCAACGGCTTTAATTATTGTTTTCAGTCTGGTTATGATATACAGTGCCACCAGGGAAGATTTGGACTTGAGCGGCGATTTCAGCAGGCAGATTATTAACATCTCCGTGGGCATAGTGGCGATGGTATTTATGCTGTATGTCAATTGCGAAGATCTGGCCAAGCGAATGAAACTGCTGTATGTAATAAACCTGGTGATGCTGGGCGCTGTGCTTTTTGCGGGTAATGCCGCCATGGGCGCGCAACGCTGGATAGAAATCGGGCCCTTCAGATTTCAGCCTTCGGAGTTTTCGAAGTTGATTATTATCGTTTGTTTCGCCGCCTTTTTGAGCTCGCGCAAAGGCAAGTTATACAAGCTGAGGGATTTAGTTCCTTGTTTTGCCTTTATAGGGCTACCGCTGCTGTTTATTTTGAAACAGCCGGATCTGGGAACATCCCTGGTGTTCTTGGCGATAATGTTCGGCATGCTGTTCGCGGCGGGGGCGCGCCCGCTGCTCCTGGTTGGTTTAATTATAGGCGGCCTTTCTGTCGCCTCGCTTTGGATCTGGGCGCACTTTTGGTTTGAGGCCAACAGTGCCTTTAACCTGTGGATTCCTTTACAGGATTACCAGTTGAAACGGCTGACCATTTTTATCAACCCCTGGAAGGACTGGCTAGGTGACGGCTATCATGTGATTCAGTCCCAGATCGCCATTGGTCAGGGGGGTTTTTTCGGGCGTGGCCTGTTTCAGGGCAGTCAGACCCACGGTGAGTTTCTGCCTATCCGGGACACCGACTTCATCTTCTCCGTCGTTGGTGAGGAAACGGGTTTTATCGGCGCTGTCACTCTTTTATTTATATATTTCATATTAATCTACCGTTGTATATATGTGGCGATCAACGCCAAGGATTGTTTTGGCTTTCTGTTATCAGCCGGGATAATTTCAATGATAACTTTTCACGTGCTGGTAAATGTGGGCATGACCACAGGCATAATGCCGGTGACCGGCATTCCCCTGCCCATGTTCAGCTATGGGGGCAGCAGCATGATCACAAACCTTGCCGCGCTGGGCCTCCTTCTGAATGTTAACATGAGGCGGCAGAATATAATGTTCTGACGAAATTCCTTAGCCGGTGTGTTCCTCCTGTTTTTAGACCCGCATGGTAGTTATGCCAAGCGGTTTTTTACTTTTTCTGACGTCCGGCTACTAATACGCGATTACCAAGTCCTTGTCCCCCAAGGATTTTTATAGGCATATTTCCTTTTAAAGGAAAATATAATGAATCAGACGATCTTTTTGGGGGGTAGTGTCTTGAAAGGTATCGATATGAAAAACGGGCCGTCTTTTAAACAGGACGAATGGGGCCCTTACTACCGGCAACCTCAGTGGAAAAAGCCAAAGCGGGACAGCAGCGGGAGAAAAAGCCTTTACCGGTTTTCAATCGCTTTACTGATACTTATGGTGTTCCTTGCCCTGAGGGGATCAAACAGCACCTGGGGTAACGGGGTAAGAGAAAACCTTAAAAACGTCCTTACAACTGAATGGAATTACCAGCCGGTTATGGAAAGGGTAGTCCAGTTTGGCCTTCAGTTAGCTGATGTGGATTGGCCTTTTTTCAGCAGCCCTCAGCCAGTTATCTCCAGGTCACAAAACAATAGCACGGTCTACTCTGGGCTGCCCCTTCCGGTATCAGGCAAAGTCATACGTGGTTTCGGGATGGTGATCGATCCTGTTGACAACATGGAGCGTTTTCATGCCGGGATCGATATC
>CAZJGV010000186.1:3979-5938 GCA_964545615.1 uncultured Pelotomaculum sp. | reverse complement strand
CCTTACATAGGCCGTATAATGTCGCAACGCTGCCAGCTAAAAGATCGTTCTCTAATGGGAATATGGTTATAGACGTTATGGCTGCTGTACTACGCCATGAATTGGCATAAAGGTTAAGAAAGAAGTTCCCAGAAGTGTTTGCCCTTTTATGTGCAGACCTGCCAAATATGTTTTTGTTAAAAGTTGTTCTGGCGTAATCGTTAATGTCTGCAACAACAAAACCTGGCTCATTAGCAACCGCTGTAGCCGCCGCAATTACCCCAATACACGCTCTTGCTACACCAAATGCTTCTTCCACGCCAGTAGCTGTCCCATAGCCATAAACCCTCGTTAAATCGTAATTATTACCAGTGTCACCATTAAACTGCACAAACAATGCTATATTGGTTGCCGACTTCGTTCCCCTGCCCGTAAAAACAAGCTGTAGGTTGCGGAATGTGGCGGGGATGTTACTGAATGTGATGCTTGCAGCATCTGAGCTTAGTATGGTTTCGGCTATCTTAGAATAACCTACCCCATCTAAGCCGCTGTGATTTTCTTCATCGTGGACAGATTTTGTAAAAGCTTCAGGTCTTTTCCATGCCATACTACCGCACCCCCAGTCCATACGCCCGAAAGTCCAGCGTACCTGCTGAAGTGACCGTCACAACGGTAAAATCAGCGAATTCCTCTGAGAACACTTCCCCAGCTTCAACGGTATAGATGTCTGCACCAATGGTAAATGTCAGCGCATCGGAGGCATGGTCGTTGGAGATCACGAAACCTCTCATTGTGCTGGCGAAGGTATAGTCATCAGATTCCAGGTCGGTTTCATCGAAGGGTTCTTTTGCAACTAAACTGTCGGAAAGAGAAACAGGCTGAATATCTTTTGCCATCTACTTTACCCCCTCTGTGGCCTCCGTGATGCCCCTTCCGAACAGGCTGTGCTTACGGAGGAAGTCGATTTCTTTCTTGTCGGCGGTTTCATACTCACCGTTGTTAAACAATATCCGTTGTCCCGGTACAGGGACGGCGATACCGTCATAAATCTGCACCCGTGACGGCTTCATGCAGATAGCCTGATTCTGGCATTTACTCAAAAACTTAGCCATACAATCCTCCTAAATTTTAAGGGGAGGCACTGAGCCTCCCCCGCTTATTAAATGGTAAACCCGTTAAGATTCAGCCTTGCTATGGAGCTTGTCCCAAGGGCAACACATGTCATATTAGCGGCGGCGCCGGGAGTACAGGGGATGGGGGCCGGGAAAGTGCCGCTAATAGTAGTCCCGACGGCGGCGCTTGCCGGGAATGTGTCTGCCCATTTTACAGTTGTGCCGTCGAGAATTGTCACTAAAAATCCGGTTGCCGTGTTCGCTGCTGCGGCTGCTGTGACAACTGCGCTAAATCCGGCAAGATAGTGAGTCTTGCGGGACACGCCGGCCTTGGTAATCGTCTTTTCCTTATTCGCTTCCGATACGTCGGAAACCGACCAGCCATTAGTTATAGCGTTTTCAATTGCAGTTAAGGCTTCCATTTGCAAATCCCTCCTAGAGATAAGATTAAAGAGAGGGGACAATGCCCCTCTCAATTAGCTGGTTACGCCGGTAAGCAGGGCGTGAGTCTGGGGCAGGCGCACTTCAAGGCCGGCCTCGGTGATATACTGGTCTGTCCTGCCGTCGATGTCGTTGTTCTGGATGTTGGTTTCCAGCTTGGTATCGCGCCCTTTCAGCGGACGGTACTTGATGTTTTCAACGTCGATAATAGCGGCATAGCCACCATAGATAGCGCCCTCAAAGAGGGGTTCATGGACGATGTTCAGGACACCGAAAGGAGACACATACCGGGTCACGGACAGGCCGAAGGTTTTTTCTCCGATTTCAACCTGCAACTTGCCGAGCGCCCAGCCGTTAATTACGGACAGGACACGGGCAGAGGCCAGCATGAGCTTTTCCTTGCTGCCGTACTTGAACGCCACTTCGC
>CAZJGV010000186.1:0-3888 GCA_964545615.1 uncultured Pelotomaculum sp. | reverse complement strand
TCTGACAGGAAATAGAGCAGGCCGGCAGTCCCACGCATCGGGTGCGTGCCGGTTGTAACCAGTTTCCTTTGCCCGAAGTAGAAGGCGCGGGCCAAATCCACGGCGTGCTCTATCCCTTTCTTCTTCTGCTGGTAGGCAAGGTCATTGCCGCCGTACATGGCGGTAGCGTTTTGTGTGTTGGTCACGCCGAATGGGGTTTTAAAGATCTGGGTGTAATTATAGACTTCGGCCTCGTCTACCGACTTAATTGTGCGGACTCCGCTGCCTTCTTCGTTGGCGTTCCCGACGATAACCAGGGGATCGTTGTCCACAAGGGCAGCCGCTGCGGTTGTGCCGAAACCCCTTACAACGGTCATTTCGTCAGCGTTGTCGCCATCCGGGTCCATAGCGGTTACGAGCAGACATTCTCCCGTGCGCGGCACTTTAACAACATCACCCACGGAGAAATATGCGCCGTTGTCAACTTCGATCTTGGTTATGTTGTCGGCAAAGCCGGCAACCGCATTGATGGCGTCCCAGCGCGCTCCCAAGTCGTCTTCAAGCCATGAGAACTTAGGGTTATTTGCCACAAGGGTATTGCCCTTTGCCCTTTTCAGGAAGGTGATCAGCGGGGTAGCGGAAGGCTGCAAAAGTGCAATCTTCTCGCTCATATCTATTTTTAATTTTGCCGCAAGGGTGGTCGCGGTATCTCTTACGCCTGTTACAACTGCCATTTTTAAATTCCTCCTAAATTAATCAGCCGAAGATTCCCCCTCTCCGACCAGCGCCGACAATGCTTTCGGCTACCTGATCTTCGATGGATTTCGGCTGTTCTTTTGGTTTTGCGCCTGCCGGGGCTGAAAGTCCCTGCTTGGCGCGGATGGTATTTATCGCTTCTTCCCTGCCCTGCGCCTTGGCCTTTTGGTACATCTTCGAGCCGCTGTCACCGAATAACTCGCGGGCAGCCATGTCAAGGATGCGCTTGGGCGGGTTATGGACCAGGTTCGGGTTTCCCATTTCCTGCGCGATCTCGTTCACCTTTTGCGAAAACTGGGCGTAGCCTTCCTGTGTACGCAGTTCCGAATATGTCTTTGCCAAACCACCCATGTTCTTTGCGAAGGTCTGTGAGGCCTGGTTTTCGTAGATCGGCATAATCAACTGCGCCACTTCGTCCTGATACTGCCGCACCTTTTGGCCGGCCATAGCGTCAACGACACGGAAAAGCGCGTTTACCGGGTCGTTCTGGAACTCCTGCCAGAACTGATTGTTAAGTGCCTCCTGATTCACCTGCTGGCCTTGTCCCTGCTGTTGGGGGGGCTGCTGCTGGCGTTTCATTTGGGCCAGTTCCTGAGATTTTCGGGTAAATTCCCGCCTGAGTTCGTTGTAGCCATTAACGTAGTCGAACTCAGGTTCTTCGCCTTGTTCCTCTTGGGAGGGCGCTTGTTCTTCTTCTGCTGCTGCGTCTGCGCCAGATTCCTCTTGTGAGGTTTCCTGGGCTTGCTCCTGCATCTCTTGTCCCGCTTCGGCCCCTTGCTCCTCTTGTCCGGTAATGTCCGGGGATTCGTCCGGGGTTGTCGAAGGTTCAAAAATTGACATAAAGTAAAACCTCTCTTTCGTTTTTAAAAACAGGCATCAAAAAAGCCGCCCTGGTTTAAGACGGCTGTTCTGCAAGGGCTTCCCTGCCCTCGTCTAACACCTGCTGTATATACAAAAACACCGAGTTATAGGCTTCCACCCTTTCCCGGTGCTTTGTAATATCCTCTATGGGACATCTTAAAAGCTGGTTTCTGTGATCCTCGATGCGCTCACGGATGAACTTTTCAAGTATAGGCCATCCATCGGTGTCCAGCATGTTCTGCACGGCTTCCATCCTGGCTATCTCATCCACTAAAAGCCATCTCCTCCGGCACATTTTTTATCCTGTTGGGGAGTCCCTGCTCCTCCATCGAGGCTGTATTAGCCTGCCCTCCCATTGGTATCTCGCCGCCTGGGGTGGCGGGAGGCGGGAAAGTACGCATAAGCGCCTGCTGAAATTCCTCGTCTGTGGGTAGCAGGTGTTCGGAATCCTTGATGTCGAATGACTCAAATACCTTTTTAAGCAGCTTTATGCGCTTTTCGGGGAACATCTGGTATACCGGATCTTGACCGGCGACATTGTAAAGCTCAATCATGCGCTGCTTGAAGGCTTCCTTGTTTGCCAGAGGCTCAACGGAGCTTCCAGCGGCTATGAGATCAAACTCTCCCTGTATGTCCTCTGGACTAATCTGCACAGGCACATTAGCGCCGTCCTCGCCGTTTACGCGAATCCACTTGGGCAGGTCAATATATTGCTGGTTCATCTGCATCATCAGGCGGGATACGCCCACAAGCAGTTTCTTTTCAAGGGAACTTATAACCATCTTAAAGCGGATAGAGGCGTTATTGTCTTTGGTCATGGTAGTGGTGGCAGTTTCCCTGTTCTGGGAGGTTCCCATAACCACATCATGCGCACCAGCACAGTCCCTCATGTCCTGCTTTATGGTGGTTTCCTCGGCGAAAGCCGAACCTGCCACGTCAGACACGCCAAATTCCTGAATATCGTCCATCTCGTCAACTTCGACAATGCCGCCCTGCTTCCACTTGAGCTGCTTTTTGCTGACGTTGGAACCCCGGCGCACCTTGAACATGCGCCTTAATATAAACGCCCTGAAGTCAATCCTCATGTTGCGCTCGGTGTTAAGCTCGTCCTGCAAGTCTTCCAGCAGCTCCACAATGCCCATACCGTAGAACTCGTGAGGTACTATGGTATAAACGCCTTTTCGGTAGGGCTTGTGTTTGTGCCAAAAGGGGTTCTCCCCATCTGCCGCGATATACCCCCGGTTTAAAAGAACAACGTGCTTGTCGTCCTCCCAGTAGTGGGTAACGCGGATCAGGGCGTCGTCGTCGCTTTCTTCTATCTGGTCGTCAGTTGTTGGCAACCCCACCTGCGACATTCTGTAATCGCGGGCCTCGTTTTTGCTCTTGTCGCGGGGAACTTTTTTCCAGTTGATTTTGTATATCCCAAGGTCTACCATCTTCTGAAGCTGTTCTTTTGTTTGGAATTCGTCGTGACCGCAATAACGGGCATCGTCTATGTCCTCCGCGTTGGGGTCAACATAAAAAAGCCCCAGGTCGATAAACTTCAACTCCGGGTCGTCGTACTCTATCTCGTTCATCCTGACCGGCTGCCAATCGGTTACTTCCTCCCCTGTAACCTCGTCATATACGGGAACATCCTCCCCGGTAAATGGGTCAGGCTCAGTTACCGGCATAAGCTGCTTCTTGATTACCTCCCTCTGCTCCCACTTCCAGCCGGTATACGCTATGCCGGTTCCGTAAATGCAGGTTTCCTTCAGGCCGACAAGGAACAGGTCGCGGATGTCAAACCTCTCGTTCATCTGCCAATCAAGCAAAACTTCCATGTTTTTAGCGTTCGGCAGGTCGGAAGGTTCCCTATCCCTAACGGCTGTATAGGGGCGGGCGGCAAAGAGAGTTTCCACCAGGCGCGGCAGTATCGTTTCCACCTGCACGAAGGTATATGGTATTGATATGTTGCTCCTGTCCGTGACAATCTTCCCCGTATCAGGGTCTATGAGCTGGTCTACATAGTTGCGCCACCTTTTGTAGCACCGCGCCCACAACTCCTTGTATGAATTGTCCCGGTGCTTTTCAGCCGCCTCGATCCTGGTCAGGTATTTATTGAGGTTCTTGTTTGGGTCTTTTTTAGCCAATCGGTTCACATCCTTTAATAGCCGGTTCTGCCAAACGCTACTTCGTACTCAGGATCTTCATCCTCTATTTCCGTAAATGGAACCTCGTAGTTAGCATACAGCCCCATTGCCGGGGTAACTACGCGGTCGTCGTAGCATCCTTCCTGTGCGTTCATAGCGC
>CAZJGV010000185.1:0-6022 GCA_964545615.1 uncultured Pelotomaculum sp. | reverse complement strand
GCGGATATTGCCGGGGTCCAGCTTGAGGGCGTCATCCGTTTCGAGCCCGACAAGGACCCTCTTGAAACAGACGATCCCCATTGGGCGGAGCGGGTGCGCTTCAAATCCACGCTGGATTTTAAAAAACTGGTGGACGAGTACCTGGCCCGGATGCCTGAGGCTGTCTTTGAGCCGTCTGACTACACTTTTGGAAGATTAACTGCCAAAAGCGAATGGATCCGGGGCCGCTTTGCCGCTTACCACAGGCTCCCGGTCAAGCGTCGCCTGGTGATGATCGCGGAAGATATACTTGACCGCTATGAGACCGACTACTTCATGGATATGCCTTTGCCAAAGGCCGGGGCCATCTTAAAAAGCCTGGCAGCGATGCTGAAAATGAAGAATACCCTGTCGCTCTACAAGGACTTTTATAAGCAGAACAATATCACGGACAAATTTGTGATGCCGGCGAAGAAAACCCTCGAATGGACCGACGTGTACCCGTTTATATACTTCCACGCCGCTTTCGAGGGTTTGCGGGAGAGCCGGCTAATACGCCACCTGGTTATCGACGAAATGCAGGATTACACACCGGTCCAATACGCGGTGATGAATGTCCTGTTCAAGTGCCGGAAAACAATCCTGGGAGACTTCGGGCAGTTTATCAACCCAAACCATTTAAACACGCTCGGGGACCTGCGCCGGCTGTATGAAGGCGCGGAATACGTAGAGCTGAACAAGAGCTACCGCTCAACCTATGAAATCATCACCTTCGCCAAGGGCATCCGGAATGTTGCTTCCCTGGAGGCGGTTGAGCGCCACGGGGATGCTCCCGACCTCGTCTATTGCCGCAGCGGGCGGGAGGAACTGACGGTGATAAAGAAAAAAATCGACGCGTTTCAGAATAGCGGGCATGCCACCCTGGGCATTATCCTGAAAACGAACAGCGCGGCAAAAGCTCTTTATGATGTGCTGTCCCGAAACTGCCAGGCGCATTTGATTTCGCCGGAAAGCGCGGCTTTCGTGAACGGCGTATCAATCACTTCGGTCCAAATGTCAAAGGGACTGGAATTTGACGAGGTGATCATACCCGCGGCCAATAACGAAACCTACTCCAGCGAATACGACCGCAGCCTGCTTTACATTGCCTGCACCCGGGCCATGCACCGGCTGACTTTGACCTATACCGGCGAACTGACCCGTCTGATCGGCGCGTATGATAAGTAAGCTAGTATCGCTGCTCTTTAAGTATTTCATAGTCAAAAAGCCTCCTTATCAAGAACCTTTAAAAAGTCCGCTGCCCGTAAAATCTTTATACCTTCGTATTCACCCAGGCTCAATAAATGTCTGTCTCCGGAAATAATAAATTTAGATTTTCCCTCAAGCGCACACTCAAGGATCTTATTGTCAGCAGGATCATCAATAATCACTTTTACTGATTGAGAAGGATTAACAATAACTGAATTGGACAACAATCTCCCGATGAAGCCGTCTATCTCCGAATCCGTAAAACGGAACTTGGGGTATTTAACCACTCTGAAGAATTCACTGAGTATCTCTGTCGACAAGTATAACTCCAGCTTTGATTCCAGAACCATCTCTACGACAGACGCTTCAGCACCGTTCCAGCCTAAAGCTGAAACCAGGATATTGGTATCTATGGTTATTCTCATTCCTTGCTTCCTCGCGCCCATTTTATTGCAGACTCAACATCATCGGGAGTAATTCCGTCTTTTTGAAATCTCTCCCGTATCGGCCTGGCAAATTCTTCAAAATCATCCGGCGGCACCATTTTTTTGATTTCTACTCTCATGCCCTTCTTTTCAAAAAGGATATAATCTCCTTCTTTGATCTTGAGGAGTGTCCTAAGCTCAAGCGGAACGGTAACCTGACCTTTTGTCGTAATCCTGGAAATAAAAAACTCACTCACAAAGTTACACCCTTCCCAAAGTAAGATTTACTTACTTGTATTATATTCCTACCCTCCTTACTTCGCAATAAGCAGATACGCACACATTATCAAAAGCAGGCGGCGCCGGTACTGACTAAAAGGGGCCTGCGCTCCCCCGACAGGGAGTGAGGCCCGCCAGCTGAATAAACTTATAAACCTACCTTTGCGTCCAAAAGTGCCGGTTTATCCCGGCACATTCCAACCGTCCCCATGTGCTTGCTATTGCAGCGAGCCGATGTTTTCGGAAATGCTTTTGGCCTTGATCTTTTTGAGCGGCCCGATGACGGAAAGCCGGGTCACAAGAAGCGCGGCGGCGAAAACGCAGACGATCTGCAGCAGAGGGAAGACCCACACTATTTTGAGCGACATCAGCAGCTGTGTAATAAGCGCCTTTTGCAGCAGCAGGCCGAGGATGCACCCGGCGACGGCGCCCGTAATGCAGTATGCAGACGCCTCGGCCGTGATCATCCGGTTAAGTTGTTTTCCCGACATGCCCACCGCCCGCAGAACGCCCAGGTACCTCATTTTTGAAGTGACGCTGGTGTTCATAACTTCCACACTGGCGGGTTTGGCAGGACTTACTGTATTTGCTGTGGTAGAAATGCTGATTGCCCCGCAGTTATTGGAAATAACAGGCTATACATATGAACAGGCTCTTGCCGACCCGATATTGAGAATCTACTTCTTTTTGCCGGAAGCCGCAGCCATCATTTTAATAATCATTTTATGCCGGCGCTATCGTATAAACATTCTGTTTTAATACATTCAGCGCCATTACCATCCATGTGAACTTATCAAAACCGACGATCATGAAATTAGCGCCATGTTATATACGAAAATCGGGCTGGCAGAAACAAAAAATATAAATCTTGAAGTTTTAATAAACTGCAGCCTGAAAGATTTACCGTTAAAATCCGGAGAAGCCAATTCCGTTCTGGGCAACCTGATTGATAACGCTATGGAGTCAGTGGAAAACACTCCGGGAGAAAAACGCCTTATAAACTTAGAAATAACAAAACCATCAAATGAGTTTGTTTTTACAGTAGTAAACCGGGGTGTACCAATTGACCAGGAAATCATTGACATAATCTTTAAACCAAACTTTTCAACTAAAAAAGACAGGCAAGGTTTGGGACTGGCCATAGTTAAAGAACTAGTTGAACGATGCAACGGTTCAGTAACAAAGTACATTGCCGATGAAACTGAATTGGGTTCGGGCCAGACTGACAGTGTGCGCTACGGCCTGGAAATCATCCTGGGAGCCCTAATCAAAGGAGTCATCCTTTTAACATCTGCCTACTTCTTGGGAATCCTGCCCCAGGTAATTATCGCTCTAATTTGTGGTAGCCTGCTGCGCTTGGTGAGCGGCGGCGCACACTGTACCAGCTACCTGCGCTGCCTGAGTTGTGGGTTGGTTATCTACCTTTCCGCAGGGAAGATTGCTCTAAACCTGGAGATATTCTTAAATCCCGACCGGTTAGCAATAATATTATTACTCTGCTTTTTAATTATGGCTTTATGCGCCTGTCTGTGGGCTCCCGCCGAAGTTCCCTACAGGACAATAAATTATGAAGAATGGATTCTCTTTAAAGGTCTTACTATGGTATTGCTGACTGTTTTACTAACTGCCGCCTTTTTGTCTATCGCCCATATCAAATTATCTTTCATCATGGCCGGGCTTTTGGCCTTGTTGGCGCAGACTTTTAGCTTTACCCCGCCGGGCTACCTGATAATTGGTAAAATTGACGAATTATTATTTTATACCACTGCAAGGAAAGGAGGTGTATAGAACAATGTTAAAAATTAATAGGTTCTTATTTGCTCCCTTGGTTTTAAGTGCTTTGTTTATAGCTGCTGTGAGTATCAAACCAGCTAGTTTTTTATTATGGTACCAGCCCAAACCGCCTGAAAAATAGACATGGTCAAGGAAGGCGAAAGCTCATGAGAATAACAGTACTCATTGCCGAAGATGATCCGGCCATGCGCCACATACTCAGGAAAGCTCTCGAAGAAATACCTGGTGTAGAGGTTATCGGTGAAGCAGAAAATGGCTTGGAAACAGTCCGGTTAGTAAAAGAACTTGCTCCCCAGGTCGTCTTTCTGGATATCGCCATGCCGGGCAAAGACGGGTTGGATGCAGCAAAGGAAATATGTGACTTCAATCCCAAGACCACGATCATCTTTGCTAAACCAGCCAGGCTGGGGATGATAAAAAGCGCTCTTGCCTTTAGTCCGGTAGTGATAACAGCCTTGCCCAGTTTAGTGAGGTAATATTTACGAGATCTCGCCACTTTTTTAACAAGGCCGTGTAGTAAAAGGCGCTTCAGGATCCTGGTGATCGATGAAGGGCTCAGATTAGAGATGAATTTACGAATCATTTTGTTTTGAAAACCATTGATGTTAAATTCATCCCTTGCCAGGACTTCAAAGATTTTCTGATCAGTCTGGTTGAAGAAATTAAAACCTTTGTAACTTCTATCATCATCCTTGACAGGATCGGAGATTTTAATAAGCTTCTTCATTCCGTCGCTGGGATCATCAAACGAGGAGATGAATTCAAGATATCGACGGTTAGAGTCTTTAAGTAACTGGGCCAGGATGTAGAGGCTGTAGATGTTCTTTTTCATCGGGGCAACCTTGCTCTCCCTGCCCCCATCATGGCGCTGAACTTCACGGTAGTGCCGGAACTGGGAGACATCGTCTGTGGTTGTTTCAATCCGCAAGACGATCCCGAACTTGTCGTACATCTTGATGGAGACCGCACCCATCTGGTGCTTGATTCTCGTGCCGAGAATTCGTGTGTTGAAGTTGTTGCCCATTTCGCCCTGGTAGTTCCAGTGTAGTTTCTGTCCCAGGAAGGAGGCAATGTTCTCCGGTTTTACGGAGTGGATGGCTGTACGCACCAGTGTTTCATAGAGCGGCCCAAGATAGGTCTGTTTCTTGAAAATGATATCGGTTGCGTATTCTGCCTGCATAATGCTCCATCTATAGACAAGGCCGTACCTTTGCAGAAACGGGACGTATCGTGAGGCCAGAATGTCCAGTACCTGGTGCAAGGTTTTCGGTTCGGATGTGATCCGATAAACTTTGAGCTTTTTTCCAGTCATCAATTTTTAAAAAGGCGTTCTCCCTTATCTCGTAGTTGATACCTTGCTGGGACAGTTTTGCAGCCAGCAGGTTATGTCCGTTGAAATAGAACTGTAGCCGGAAGGGGGACCAAGTGGGAACCCTGAGATAACACAGTCCGTACTCCTTGAATAACCAATCCTGCTGATCACTTCATCCCCGCAGTTGGGACAAAAAGTGTCGCTGGCTCCCGGCAGCTGGGCATTGCCGATATAAACGTATGAAAGTTTCTTCCTGGCTATTTCCCTGGCCTCAATGAGTTTTTCCAGCGGTGTGGCCGGCAAGTCTGTTTTGTAATTGGGGAAGTAGCGGGAAAAATGCAGCGGGATATCCCGGTCCAGGGAAGCGATCCAGTCCGTCAGCCGCTCAATCTCATCCGGCGAGTCGTTCAAACCGGTCACCAGGAGGGAAGCACGGGGACGGTTCTCCTGCTTCCCAAAGGCCTTGTCCCCCCTGTCGGCATCCAATACTACCAGTGCCATTAACGTAAATATTGGTGACAATAATAGAAGGAATATCTATATTTTACCGACTTAATTTATAGACCAGATACTGGTTAAGCGATATCCCTTCCTTTTGGGCTTCGATTGCTAGTCGTCTGTGGAGGGATTTGGGAACCCTTACTATGAATTTTCCGCTGTAATTATCGTCATTTACCGGTTCCGGAATGTGGTCTCCGTGTTCCAGTTTGACGGACAGCCATCCTTTCATGGCTTCGCGAAGGTTCCTGCTGGCTTCTTCAAAGCTGTCTCCATGGCTCTGACAGCCGTCCAGTTCCAGTACTTGGCCGTAATAATAATTGCCGCTTTCGTCAGAGATCGAACGTATTAAAAAATTGTATGGTAAATTCGTGTAGTAATCGACGCTCTTTTTCTCCATCATTCCACAGGGGTTTTCGGCGATAAAAATTTATTTTCCGATCCTTCTGAGCACATCCTTGACATATGCAACTTTTACTGGCTGACT
>CAZJGV010000184.1:0-6039 GCA_964545615.1 uncultured Pelotomaculum sp. | reverse complement strand
TGCGAGGAAAGGCTGCTTGCAAGAATAGAAAAGATGAATGAAACCGGTGATAAGAGAGTCATAAAGACCTGGTCTAGGGCTTCTACAATCTTCCCGCAAATGGTAGGTCATACTATCGCTGTGCATGAAGGCAGAAAGCATGTTCCTGTTTATATCACAGAGGATATGGTAGGCCATAAGTTGGGTGAATTTGCTCCCACCAGGCTTTTTAGAGGTCACGGACATCATACCGAAAGGTCTACAGCACTTAAATAGACGTGAGAAGTGAGAAATGAGACTTGAGAATCTAGGGATGGTCTTGAGGGTCCTGAAAACCTGAAGAAATACTTGATGATCCCACGTCCCAAGTCCCACGACTCAGATTGGAGGTAAAACCGTTGGAAGCTAAGGCCATAACCAAGTATATAAGGATATCCCCGCGTAAGGTGCGTCAGGTAATTGACCTTATCCGGGGGAAGAAAGTGAATGAGGCCCTGGCGATATTGAAGTACACACCCAAACGGGCCTCGGAAGTGGTTACCAAGGTTGTTAAGTCGGCAGCGGCAAACGCTGAGAACAACCTGCAGTTGGATAAGGACGAATTATTCGTAACAAGGTGCTATGTTGACCAGGGGCCCACCTTAAAGCGTTTTCAGCCCCGGGCCATGGGCCGCGCAGATGTTCTGCGTAAGCGCACCAGTCACATTACCGTAATGGTGGGCGATAAAAAGGAGGGATAAATTTAAGTGGGGCAAAAAGTCAATCCTATTGGCCTTCGAATCGGTATTATTAAGGATTGGGAAGGTAAGTGGTATGCTGATAAAAAGAATTACGCAGGCCTCTTGCACGAGGATATTAAGATACGCAAGTATATTAAGAAGAAGCTTTATGTGGCGGGCATTTCTCATATTAGAATAGAACGGGCGGCCAATCGTGTCAAAGTCTCAATCCATACGGCCAAACCTGGCATAGTCATAGGCAGGGGCGGGGTGGAAGTTGAAAACCTGCGCCGGCAGTTGGAAAGCCTTACAGGTAAACAGGTCAACGTTAATATCGTTGAAATCAAGGTTCCCGAACTGGAAGCCCAACTGGTAGCTGAGAACGTAGCTTTGCAACTCGAAAAACGGACCGCCTTCAGGCGGGCTATGAAGCAGGTTGTTTCCCGCTCCATGAAAATGGGGGCCAAAGGTATCAAAATATCATGCGGAGGCCGTTTGGCGGGAGCTGAAATTGCCCGTTCCGAGTGGTACAGCGAAGGCAAGGTGCCACTTCATACGCTGCGTGCAGATATTGATTATGGAGTTGCTGAGGCAAATACCACTTACGGGAAAATTGGCATTAAAGTTTGGATTTATAAGGGAGAAATTTTACCGGAAGCAAAGGCTGAAAAAAACGCCCCGGCCAGGGGAGGTAAAACAGCTCCCGGTGAAGGAGGCGAATAGGCTACATGCTTATACCGAAAAGGGTTAAACACCGTAAACAGCACCGCGGGCGTATGACAGGCAAGGCCAAGGGCGGCAGGGAAATTAGTTTCGGTGAATTTGGACTTCAGGCATTGGAGCCCGCCTGGGTTACGAACAGACAAATTGAAGCAGCCCGTATTGCCATGACGCGCCATATTAAACGGGGCGGTAAGGTATGGATCAGGATCTTCCCGGATAAGCCTGTCACGGCCAAACCGGCGGAAACACGTATGGGTTCAGGTAAAGGCACCCCGGAATTTTGGGTGGCGGTTGTAAAGCCTGGCAGGGTTATGTTCGAATTAGCCGGCGTATCTGAAGAAGACGCCCGTGAAGCGATGCGTTTGGCTTCTCATAAGTTGCCGGTAAAAACAAAGTTTGTTAAACGCGGGGAAGTGGGTGAGGTCAATGAAGGTTAAGGAGCTCAGGGAATTGACCGATGCCGAGCTAAGCAAAAAGTTAAATGACAATAAAGACGAGCTTTTTAAGCTAAGGTTCCAGATGGCCACAGGGCAGCTGGATAATCCAATGAAATTACAAGAAGTCCGCCGCAAGATCGCGCGGGTTAAGACCATAATTCGCGAACGCGAGCTGGGGATTCAGAGGGCGTAAAGGGGGTTAACGAATTGGAAGAGCGTGGAATGCGCAAGGTGCTTACCGGCAAGGTTGTAAGCGACAAAATGGATAAAACTGTAGTTGTGGCCGTTGAAACCCTGGTCAGGCACCCCCTGTACCAGCGCACCATTCGCCGCACCAAGAAATTCAAGGCGCATGATGAGGAGAATTCCTGCCATACCGGCGATAAAGTGAGAATGATGGAGACACGGCCTATCTCTAAAGAAAAGCGGTGGCGGGTAATAGAGATCCTCGATCGGGCGGAACGAATTTAAGACGGTGTTCTAAAGTCAAGGAGGTAGTTGCCGTGATTCAAGTCCAGTCTATGCTTACTGTGGCGGACAATACCGGAGCGCGCAGGCTGATGTGTATACGTGTTTTGGGCGGGGGGTTGCGCCGCTATGCCAGCGTGGGTGATATTATCATTTGTGCCGTTAAGGAGGCCAACCCAGGCGGTGTTGTTAAAAAAGGCGATGTTGTAAGGGCTGTTGTAGTACGTACAAAGAAAGAAGTACGCCGCCCGGACGGTTCATATATCAAGTTTGATGAAAACGCCGCCGTAGTCATAAAGGATGACCAAAGCCCGCGGGGTACCCGTATTTTTGGTCCGGTAGCACGTGAATTAAGGGACCGGGATTTTATGAAAATAGTTTCCCTGGCGCCGGAAGTACTTTAAGGAAAGGGGACACACCGGCTAAGGAAAGGGGACACACCTCTGTATGGAGTCTGTCTTTGGAGATGAGGAATGTCCCCGATTGTAGAGCCTAGCTCTATGGCTGAGGAATGTCCCCAATGTGAGAACTGAGACGTGAGAATGCAAGCAGGTTTCAAGGGTTAAGACTTTTAAGGAATGCAGGATATACCCACGTCCCAACTTGGAGGTGATTATTACATGACTGAACAGAAAGCCAGACCGAAGATCCATATTCGAAAAGGGGATACAGCGCTGGTTATAACTGGTAAAAGCGCGGGAAAAAAAGGCAAGGTTCTCTCAGTGATAACTGATAAAAGCCGGGTTGTTATAGAAGGGGCCAACGTGGTCAAGCGCCACTCCAGGCCTACCCAAAAGGTACCGCAGGGAGGAATCCTGCAAAAAGAAGCACCCATCCATAGTTCAAATGTCATGCTTTTCTGTAATAAATGCAACAGCCCCACCAGGGTTGGTAAAAACATACTGGAAAACGGGGAAAAAGTTCGCGTTTGCAAAAAATGCGGAGAAACCATTTAAGACGTCAGACGTCGGGGTAGAAGGAATTCGCCTTTAGAGAATTCCAGAGGACTTAAATTAATAATACCCCTAATAAGGAATACTCTCACACTGAAGTCCGACGTCTAACGACTGATGACCGATTTCATACCGACGTCCGACGACTGACGACCGACGACCGAGAAAGGAGGTAGGCAATTGTCCAGGCTTAAGGATAAATACAAAAGCGATGTTATCCCTGCCATGATGCAGAAATTTGGATATGAGAATATAATGCAGACACCCAAACTTGAAAAAGTTATTGTGAATATGGGCTTGGGTGAAGCCATTCAGAATTCCAAGATAATCGACGCAGCGGTTAATGACATGATGATTATTACCGGGCAGAAACCGGTAACAACCAAGGCTAAAAAATCTATAGCCGCTTTTAAGCTGCGTGCCGGCATGACTGTGGGGGCAAAGGTTACCCTGCGCGGAGAGCGTATGTTTGATTTCGTGGATAAGCTGTTTAATATAGCCCTGCCCCGGGTACGTGACTTCCGCGGCGTTTCACCGAAGTCTTTTGACGGACGGGGGAATTTTAGCCTGGGTGTCCGGGAACAACTTATGTTCCCCGAAATTGATTACGACAAGATTGATAAGATTCGCGGTATGGATATTATTTTTGTTACTACGGCCAAAACTGACGAAGAAGCCAGGGAGCTGTTGAGACTAATGGGCATGCCGTTTAAGGCGGCGTAATATTAGACGTGAGACGTGAGAAATGAGACGTGAAAAAAGGATGATCTTAAGGGTTCAAAAGGCCCCAGAGAAATACTTTTATCCCACGTCCCAAGTCCCACAACCCACGTCCTAAAAGGAGGGAAGATGTTGGCAAAAAAATCATTGATTCTAAAAGCGATGCGTCCTCCGAAGTTTAAAGTACAGGCATATAATAGGTGCAAGCTTTGTGGAAGGCCTCACGCCTATATGAGAAAATTTGGGATTTGCCGGATCTGCTTCAGGGAGCTTGCTTATAAAGGGGAACTACCCGGCATTCGCAAATCCAGTTGGTAACACTAAGTCAGAAGTCAGAGGCTTAAAAAGCAGGATACTTCAGGCCATAACACTACTGGCAAGATGTCCGGCATTTGAAACCAGACGCAAGCTGCGTCCGGCCTCTGAATTAAGGAAGGAGGTTTTTTGCATGGTTATGACCGACCCTATCGCAGATTTCTTAACTCGTATCCGTAATGCCAATACGGTTTATCACGATAAAGTTGAAGCGCCTGCTTCCAGGATGAAGAAGGCTATTGCCGCCATCTTGCGGGATGAGGGCTTCGTCAAGGAATACGAATTTATTGACGACGGCAAGCAGGGTATTATCAGGGTCTATTTAAAATACGGCGCCAGTAAAGAGCGGGTGATCACTGGCTTAAAGCGGATTTCAAAGCCAGGTTTAAGAGTGTACGCCCGGAAAGATGATGTTCCGAAGGTTTTAGGTGGCCTTGGTATCGCTATCATCTCTACGTCAAAAGGAATTATGTCTGATAAAAAGGCACGCAGGGAAGGCCTGGGTGGCGAGGTAATATGCTACGTTTGGTAGCCAATGCCAACAGTCAATCTGACGTCCGACGTCTGACGACTGAAATTGGAGGTGTGTGAAAGATGTCCAGGATTGGTAGACAGCCTATTCCTGTTCCCACGGGTGTTGACGTTACTATTGATGGAAACACCGTCAGAGTCAAAGGGCCGAAAGGTCAGTTGGAAAGAGAATTACATCAGGACATGATTATTAAGCATGAAGAAAACAGGCTGGTTGTCGAACGGCCTACTGACAATAAAACGCATAGGTCGCTGCATGGCCTGACCCGAACACTTATTAACAATATGGTAGTTGGGGTAACAGCCGGTTTTCAGAAAAACCTGGAGTTGGTTGGGGTGGGTTACCGCGCCTCAAAGCAGGGCGATAAACTGGTGCTGGCGGTAGGCTACTCACATCCGGTGGAAATAGTGCCGGAGGCGGGGTTGGAGATCGAAGTACCCGCGCCTACGAAGATCAGTATAAAAGGACTTGACAAAGAAAAAGTCGGCCAACTGGCGGCAACCGTACGCGCGGTGCGGGAGCCCGAGCCCTATAAGGGAAAAGGTATTAAATACGAAGGCGAAAAAATACGGCGCAAAGCCGGTAAGGCTGGCGCTAAAGGGAAGAAGTAAAAACAGGAAGAAAAATATTTTATTCTGCGTTCTTACTCCAGACTCCTGTATTTTCAAAAAGAATGGTTCATGCACATGAAGCCTGAAAGGAGTGAATCTTAACGTGCTGAACAAGCCAAGTCGTGAGTCCCTGCGGGATATTCGGCGGCAAAGGGTCCGCAAGAAAATAAGCGGTACTGCCGAGCGGCCCAGGTTGAACGTGTACCGCAGCTTACAAAATATTTATGCTCAGATTGTTGACGATGAAAAAGGCGCTACTCTTATTGCAGTATCAACTCTGACTCCTGAATTAAAAGGTAAATTGCCCAGCAGCAGCAATGCCGGCGCTGCGGCTGCTGTGGGCCAGTTGCTGGCTGAAAAGGCGAAGGAAGCCGGTATTGAGCAGGTTGTCTTTGACCGGGCCGGCTACGTTTACCACGGAAGGATTAAAGCCCTGGCAGACGCGGCCCGGGCTGGCGGGCTGGTTTTCTAATGAACGGGGACACATCTCTATATGGGGTCAACCTTTGGGGATGAGAAATGTCCCCATGAACGGGGACACATCTCTATATGGGGTCAACCTTTGGGGATGAGAAATGTCCC
>CAZJGV010000183.1:0-6055 GCA_964545615.1 uncultured Pelotomaculum sp. | reverse complement strand
ACTCGAACCCGCAACCTGCTGATTACAAGTCAGCTGCTCTGCCAATTGAGCTACGCCGGCGCTGACACAATAAAAATTATACGTCAAATCTAAATCGATGTCAAGGATAAAAAGACCCTTAACCAATGGTAATCAGTTAAAGGTCTACCTGGTCCTGGTATTGAGTTGCAACTAATTAACTGACTAAGCTTCTCTTTTTTCCAGGTAGCGTTCCAATTTGCGCTTGACCCTTTGCAAGGCGTTGTCAATTGATTTCACATGCCGCTTTAAGTCTTCAGCTATTTCCTGGTATGATTTCCCTTCCAGGTAGGACATCAGTACCTTCCACTCCAAAGAACTGAGTATCTCGCCCATTTTTTCTTCAATGTCGTCAAATTCTTCTCGTGAAATAATCAATTCTTCGGGGTCAGTAATCTTTGAGCCTGAAATAACATCCAGCAAGGTGCGGTCGGAATCCTCGTCATATATTGGCTTGTTAAGCGAAACATATGAATTAAGCGGAATGTGTTTTTGCCTGGTAGCTGTTTTAATAGCGGTGATAATCTGCCTGGGAATGCATAATTCGGCAAACGCCCGGAATGACGACAACTTGTCCAGTTTGAAATCACGAATGGCCTTGTATAAGCCAATCATACCTTCCTGGATGATATCTTCCCTGTCAGCCCCGATTAAAAAGTAAGAACGGGCTTTAGCCCTGACAAAGTTCCTGTACTTGTTAATTAGGTACTCTAGTGCGCTATCATCACCTTCTCGCGCAAACTCAACTACTTCCTCGTCAATTAAAACCTGATACCCGTTAGGAACTTCCCTTTGGGCTTGAAGACTCACATTATCCCCTCGCTCTTTCTCTTTTCAGTACGAGAAAACAAAAAAACCTCTCCCTCGCCTGACACTAAGTCCAGGCTATACCCCTCACGCTTTTTTCTCTCTCTAGTTTAAGGCATCGTTCAAGGTGAGTTTTCCGGTCAAGTTTCCAACATCATTATAACGAAGGGGTGATAGCTCGTCAAGGTAAAATTAACAGAGACCTTGTCTTGTCTATTTTTTTCCCCGGCGCCATTTCTCAAATTTAGATCTCACCTTGTCCAGGAGTCGGTTCTCCAGGTAGCTCTCTGAAGGAAGAGTTCTGGTGTAATGCTCCTGGATTTCCTTTCTGGCTCTATCAACCTGGCCGCGCAGTTCATCGGGGGTAAGGCGGTAGGCGCCCTTGCCAAAAATTATGCCCTGCTCAGCCCAGTCAGAAGTCGCCACATAAATAATACCTTCATTTAACAGCCGTCCTACCAGACTTTCAATGTAAGTGTCGGCTGTTTCTCCCTGTTTGGTAAATATAACATCCACGCTGTCAATGTTATCGGTTCTTTCCACAGAATTCTTTACCTGGTGAGCGTCAAAAACCACAAATGTTTTTTGTCCTGACAGATAAGAATAATTGGCCAGGATCGATACCAGCTTATATCTGGCGTGTTCCAGACCTGATTCTTTAAGACTTTCAAACTCGGGCCAGGCATAGATGATGTTGTAGCCGTCAACGACCAGAAACTCTTTCATAATCAAGAGCCCTTCTTCTTTGCCGAAGCACTTCATAAGCCAACAAGGCCGCGGCGACCGAAGCGTTCAGGGAATTAACCCGCCCGGACATGGGCAGCCGTACCAGGCTGTCACAGCGTTCTTTAACCAGGCGACCCAGGCCTTTATCTTCTCCGCCTATAACCAGCGCCAAGGGGCCGTCCAGTCGGGCGTCCCAGAAAATATCCTCACCGTCCGCCTCAGCGCCTACAATCCAAAGGCCCTTCTTTTTGAGCCCTTCTATAGTTTGAGGAAGATTGGCCACCCTGGCCACCTGGACATATTCAATCGCGCCTGCGGATGACTTGGCCACGGTAGGTGTCAGCGGCGCCGAGCGGCGGCGGGGGATAACCACCCCATGCGCTCCGGCGGCGTCAGCTGTACGCAGAATCGCACCCAGGTTGTGTGGGTCGCTGATTTCATCCAGAATGATCAGGAAAGGAGCCTGATCCGGGCTGATACCCGCCAGGATATCGTCAACATCCACGTATTCTTTGGCGGCCAGAAAAGCTAGCACACCCTGGTGGGCAATGCCTGAAGCGAACTTTTCCAGGCGCTGGCGTTCCACTTTCTGCACCGGAATCTTTCTGTCCCTGGCTGTTGTGAATATTTCCTGCAGGGGGCCGGTTAAAACACCCTCCGCAATCATAATCTTGTTAATCGGCCGGCCTGCTCGCAGGGCTTCTCTTACAGGGTTACGGCCGGCAATAATATCGTCCAGATTGGCACTCTCCTTTTTTAACATTATTACTTCTATTAATCCTGGTTTATATTGTTAATCCTGTGATATTTTTTCTCATAATTTCTTGTATTTTTCTCTGACCTCGCTGCTTTTACCGCAGCTCATCTTCCCTTCCGGGCATGGACCATGCAAGCAGCCAGGTCCGGCTTCTTTAAATATTGCAGGGGCCGCCTGTTTAGCCAGACGCAGCATCTCTGTCGCCAGCGCCCGGATTTCCCACTGAGCCCGGTTGCAGCAGCGCAGGCTGAAGAAGTGCAGCAGTTCCCGTGCGTTCATGGTAACCAGCATCTTGGTCTCCGCAGCGTTGGGCAGGACAAAACGGGCGTCTTCATTGGCGCCCCCCCCGCTGTTCCCGAGCTTTTCCACCCAGCTATCGTACCATTTTTGGATCTGCTTCATCTGTCCCGCAAATTCCTGAACCGCTTCTGCACCCAGCGCTTCAATGCGCGGCGGAATGATATAACCAAAAACATCCTCCTCTTTAGCCGCGCTGGCTTCTGAAACATATCGCTGGGACTTAACGCTGAAGCTGGCGATGCGGTGCCTGGTAATCTGGGCCAACAGGCTGCGGGACACGCCCTCTATCCCGAAGGTAAAGCTGGCGTGCTCAATAGGAGAAAGGTGGCTGAATTCCATCAGCCGCTCCAGGAAAGGCTCCTGGTTTCTAGCCTCAATGCCCTTCTTCAACTCCTCAACGTCTGCCGGCGAGTAGCAGAGCTTGGCCCCCATGGCGACAATCTCCTGGGGTTCGGGAGTGTATCTCAGGAGGCTGACACTCAACTTTTTAGCGCCCATATTTGCACCTCAAATTCTAGTCGTGGGTCGTTGGACATTTCTCACGTCCCAAGTCTCACATCTCATTCTGTATGGCTGCCAGGGCTGCGGCCATAATTTCGGCAAGCCGGTTTGTGTCACCTTTCAAATAAATGTAGCCGATTAAACTTTCCAGAGCGGTGCTGTGCCGGTACTCAATCACCCCGGCGCCCCTTGGAACGTGGGTTGACTTGGCATTGCGGCCTCTGCGCATGACCGCGGCCTCATCTTCACTTAGTTTTCCCTCTAACGCGTGCAGTGCTTTGGACTGCGCGCCGGCGTTTACATATTTTACGGACTCGCCGTGGAGCTTGTTAACTCTGGCCAGGCCGTTTTTTACCAGATGCTCCCGCACCGCCAGTTCATATACCGCGTCGCCGATGTAAGCGAGCACCAGCGCCGGCAGGTCAGACGGCCGCTCAATGTTTTTAGGTTCATTATTGAACAACAAAATTACCCCTGCTTTTTCCAGCGTACTCCCTGCGGTGTATCCTCAAGGACAATACCCAGTTCTTTGAGACCGTCCCTGATCCGGTCGGAAGTGCCCCAATCCTTCTTCTTGCGAGCCTCCTGCCGCACATCTATGATCAGGCTGAGAAGCTTTTCTGCATAACCGGAGCTTTCATCAGAAGAGCTTTCAAATACAATACTGCCATTGTTGTCAACCTTAAAAACCCCCAGAACTTCGTTAAATACCTCAAATAAATCCATGGCTCTGGTTAAAACTTCCCGGTCAGCCCTGGCCAGCGTGTCTCCCAGCCGCTGCACCGCGGTATTGACTTCCCTGGCCAGGTCGAAGGTGACCCCGATAGCCAGGGCAGTGTTAAAATCATCGTCCATTGCGGCTTCAAAGGAAGCTTTCAGAGCGTCAAGCGCTGTCTTCAGATCGCCTGTCACCGCCACGGCATCTTCACTGGTCTTCTTAGCCAGCGCTTCGGATAAAAGTCTGACGCTGGTTTTTATCCTCTCCAGCCCCCGTCCGGCGGCGGCCAGTTTCTCGTCGTCAAAATCAAGAGGGCTGCGGTAGTGTGTTGAGAGAAGGAAGAACCGCACCGTTTCCGGCTGGAATTTAGCCAGAATATCTCTGACCAGAAAGAAGTTACCCAGGGATTTAGACATTTTTTCTTCTTTTAAAGTGATAAAGCCGTTATGCAGCCAGTAACGGACGAATGTCTCCCCGGTCGCGGCCTCGCTCTGGGCTATCTCATTTTCATGGTGGGGGAAGACCAGGTCCAAGCCCCCACCGTGAATATCAAAGTTGGTCCCCAGGTATTTTAATGACATCGCAGAACATTCTATATGCCAGCCTGGCCGGCCAGGTCCCCAGGGGCTTTCCCAAGCAGGCTCGCCCGGCTTTGCAGCCTTCCAGAGTGTAAAATCCAATGGATCTCGTTTTCTGAGATCTACCTCAACCCGCGCCCCAGCCTGCAGATCATCCAGGGAACGACCGGAAAGCTTACCGTAACCGGCAAACTTGCGCACCTCAAAGTAAACATCTCCTTCTGTAACATAAGCCGAACCGTTTTCAACGAGATCCTGTACCACTTTGATTATTTCAGGCATATGTTCGGTAACCTTTGGGTGAACATCTGCCCGTCGTATATTCATGGCGTCAGTGTCTTTGAAAAATTCATCTATATAATTACAGGCCAGCACAAGGGGATCCTTCCCCTCCTCCCGGGCACGGTTAATGATCTTGTCGTCCACATCGGTGAAGTTCTGTATATAGAATACATCATAGCCCTTGTAAGTAAAATATCGCCGGACGGTATCAAAGACCACAAACGCACGGGCGTTTCCCAGATGGATATAGTTATAAGTTGTCGGGCCACAGACATATAGGCTAACCTTGCCAGGCTCCCGCGGCTGGAATGTTTCTTTGCGTCTGGTCATAGTGTTATAAACTTCCATAAATATACCTCCCAATTCGGACGTAGTCGTCAGACGTCGGACGTCGGTATATACTGCATTCCTGTTGAGTCTCTAAAAAATCTATTTTCTTCTCAAGTCTCACGTCCCACTTCTCACATCCATTTAGACAGGCGCCGGATAATTCCATCACTGCCCAGGATAGCCATGATCTGGTTTAAATCAGGCCCCTGTGTACTTCCGGTCAGCGCTACGCGCACCGGCATGAAGATCTGCTTCCCCTTAAGGCCGAGTTCCCTGCCAATTTCTTTCAAGAATTTCTTAGCCTCATCTTCATTTATTTCACCAGAAATTGTGACACTCACCTTTTTAATCAAACAGCCCAATACCGCAGGCACTTGACCGCCGGTCATAATCTCCCGCGCTTCCTGCCCTTCGATTTGAACTTCGTCGTCAAAATATATTTTAACCTGGGTGGTTATTTCCTCCATATAGCTGAGGTGTTTTTGGACAGAGGCCACTGCCCTTTTAACCCACTGATACTTTTCAGGTGACAGTGGGGCGCTTAAATACCCAGCCTTTTCCAAATAGGGGATGGCCAGATCTGTAAGCTGCTCCAGGGGCGCCTCCCTAATATAATAGCCGTTCAGCCAGTTCAGTTTTTCCAGGTCAAAAACAGCGGGGCTCTTGGCCACCCGGTCCAGAGAAAATTGCTGTTTTAGCTCGTCCAGGGGGAATACTTCCTCCTCGCCACCGGGAGACCAGCCCAAAAGGGCCAGAAAATTAACCAGGGTTTCGGGCAAATAGCCTTTAGCCTGGTACTGTTCGATAGCCGTGGCGCCGTGACGTTTGCTCATTTTGCTGCGGTCCTTGCCCAGAATAAGAGATACGTGGGCAAACTCCGGAATATCCCAGCCCAGGGCGTTGTATAATAATATCTGGCGCGGGGGATTGGACAGGTGCTCTTCAGCTCTGATGACATGGCTGATGGCCATGGTATGATCATCCACCACTACCGCGAAATTGTAAGTGGGAATACCGTCCGACTTGATTATGATGAAA
>CAZJGV010000182.1:0-6112 GCA_964545615.1 uncultured Pelotomaculum sp. | reverse complement strand
TTATTGATGATTTTATTTCCGATTTGCCCACATTTTTAAAGGGGCGGCTTCAGATAACGTGCTGCGAAAGTTGAGTTAACAACCTCAAATTCAACTACTGGGCTCATTAACCAAAGCATATTATGCCTCATTTACGGGCAGCGTCATCTAAAACCATTTTAAGCCCCGCCAGCCAATCCGGCAGAATAATACTGAAACTGCTGCAAGCTCTGGCGCAGTCCATTCTGGAGCTGAGCGGGCGTATTGCTTTAGCGGGGTATTCCAGGCTTTTTACCGGTTTGATATTGTCCACCGGAAGAAGATCCGCACCGGGATTGATACTACGGTAGTTCTCTAAAATCGCTCTGGCAAAACCATACCAACTGGTCTGCCCGCCGGCGCACAGGTTATAGACTCCCGCCTGACCGCTGAAGCACAATTTTGTTTGAGCTAAAATTTGTGCTGTGGCCCCGGCAATCAATCTGCTCCAGGTGGGGGCGCCAATCTGGTCGTCAACAATGTTAAGCTCCTGCCGCTCACGGGCGAGCTTTAAGATAGTCAATAAAAAATTCTTACCCCTGATCCCGTAAACCCAGCTGGTGCGGATAATCAAGTAGGGCGGGCCGGCGGCTTGAATGGCCCGCTCCCCTGCCAGTTTGGTCCGGCCGTAAACATTGAGGGGATTGGGCTGATCATCCTCGGTATAAGGAGCAACCTTAGCGCCGTCAAAAACATAGTCTGTGGAATAATGTACAATTGCAGCGTTCAGACGCCTGGCCTCTTCGGCCAGGATGCCCGGCGCCACGCTGTTAATGGCCGCGGCAAGCTCCGGTTCGTCCTCCGCTTGATCCACGGCGGTGTAAGCGGCGGCGTTAACAATCAGCTGTGGTTTGACCGCTCTTACCACTTCTCTGATCTGCTCTGGCCTGGTCAAGTCAAGCTGTGGAAAATCCAAAGCAATGACTTCACCCAATGTGGCCAGGGTTCGCTGCAGTTCCCAGCCAACCTGGCCGTTTTTGCCCGTGAGAAGTATCTTTACTGGCGAGGTAACGCTCATCATTCTACCCCCTATACTCCGGTAGTCGCTCCGGCGGAATATCTTTTAGCTGCGGGTACACCTTATCCTTTTCAGATAATACAGGTTTTTTAAAAGGCCAGGCTATGCCGATGTCCGGGTCGTTCCAAATAATGCCGCCTTCAGCCCGGGGGTTATAAATGTCGGTACACTTATAGGCGAAAAGCGCTGTTTCACTGACAACGCAGAACCCGTGGGCAAAGCCTGCCGGGATGTAAAGCTGGTTTTTATTGGCGCCGGAGAGTGTTACCCCGGTCCACCGCCCAAAGGTCGGCGACCCGGACCTGATGTCCACCGCCACGTCAAACACCTCTCCCTGCAGCACAAAAACAAGCTTACCCTGGGTATTGGGACACTGGAAATGGAGACCGCGCAGAACACCCCTGCCTGAATAGGAAAGGTTATCCTGAACATAGCACGCCGGCAGGCCGGCCTCCTTATATTTTAATTGATGCCAGGTTTCCATAAAAAAACCCCGCTCATCACCGAACACATCCGGTTCAATTGTGATCACCCCGGGCAGACCGGTTTCTTTCAATTTCAAGTGTTTACACCGCCTTTAACCAGGCTCAGGAGATACTGGCCGTAGCTGTTTTTTTTCAAAGGCTCCGCCAGCCTTTCAACCTGCCCGGCACTGATCAGACCCATACGGTAGGCTATTTCTTCCGGACAGCATATTTTCAAGCCCTGGCGCTGTTCAATGGTTTCCACATAATTGGCCGCCTGCAGCAAAGATTCGTGAGTTCCGGTATCAAGCCAGGCAAAACCACGGCCCAGTTTTTCCACGCGGAGCTGGTCCTGCTGCAGGTAAAGCCGGTTGACGTCAGTAATTTCCAGCTCGCCGCGGGCGGATGGTTTAAGGCTTGCCGCTATATCAACCACCTGCTGATCATAAAAATATAGACCGGTCACAGCGTAGTTGGACCTGGGGCGGGCAGGTTTCTCTTCAATGCTCACCGCCCGTCCTTCCTTGTCAAAAACAACCACTCCGTATTGCTCGGGGCTTTTCACCCAGTAGCCGAAAACAGTGGCGCCGCTTTTCTGCCTGGCCGCCCGCCGCAAGTAATCGGTAAGGCTGTGGCCATAAAAAATATTATCCCCCAAAATGAGGGCGCAGTTATCCCCGTTTATAAAGTCACGCCCGATGATGAAGGCCTGGGCCAGGCCTTCCGGGCTTGGCTGTACAGCGTATTGGATATCTATACCCCACTGGCTGCCATCTTTCAGAAGTTCCTGGAAGAGAGGCTGGTCTAAGGGGGTGGTTATCACCAGAATTTCCGTAATGCCCGCCAGTATAAGAATGCTCAGGGGGTAATAAATCATCGGCTTATCATAAATTGGCATAAGCTGCTTGCTCACCACCTGGGTTAAAGGGTAGAGCCGCGTACCGGAACCGCCGGCTAAAATTATACCTTTTTTGGTCATGCCTGCCTCCTTGAACCTACTCCGCTAAGACCCAGACGCTCGCCCAGGTAACTGCCGTCACGCACTTTTTGGCACCATCCCAGGTTATCCAGGTACCAGCGCACTGTCTTGCGCATTCCGGTGTCAAAGCTCTCGTCCGGCTGCCAGCCCAGTTCCCGCCTGATCTTGCCGGCATCTATGGCGTAGCGCCGGTCATGACCGGGCCGGTCCGCCACAAAAGTTACCTGCCGGTGGTAGCTGAGACCGTCCTCACGCGGACTCAGCTCGTCCAACAGGTCACAAATATTTTGCACAACTTCTATGTTTTTCTTTTCACTGCTGCCGCCTATATTATAGGATTCGCCGACGCGGCCATTGGCCAGAACGGTCAGGACAGCATTGCAGTGGTCGAGCACGTAAAGCCAGTCGCGGATGTTCTTACCATCTCCGTAGACAGGAAGTGGTTTACCCTCCAGCGCACTCAGGATCATCAGGGGAATCAGCTTCTCCGGAAACTGATGGGGGCCATAGTTGTTGGAGCAGTTGGTAATCAGCACCGGCAGGCCGTAGGTATGGTGATAAGCGCGTACCAGGTGGTCTGAGGCGGCCTTAGAAGCTGAATACGGCGAATTCGGCAGATAAGGGCTTTCTTCCGAGAAGAAGCCTTCCGGGCCAAGAGATCCGTACACCTCATCGGTGGAAACATGTAAAAAGCGGAAGTTTTTACCGGCGTCGCCCAACTTGTTCCAGTGCGCCCGCACCGCTTCGAGCAGTTCAAACGTCCCCACGATATTGGTCTGAATAAATTCGCCCGGCCCGTCTATGGAGCGGTCTACATGTGATTCGGCGGCCAGGTTCAGCACGGCGTCAGGCCGGTGTTCTTCCAGCAGCTTCGCAACCAGGGCGCGGTCCTCTATGCCGCCCCGCACAAACGTATATCCAGGGTGGTCAGCCACAGCATCAAGAGAGTTTAAGTTACCCGCGTAGGTGAGTTTATCTAAATTTACAACCGCAATATTATCTTCTGTCAGGGCCATCCTTACCAGATTGCTGCCTATAAAACCGGCGCCCCCTGTAATCAGTAAAGTTATCATCATACTATTCCTTCCCTCTGTTGCGTTCCCGCGTAAAGAGATTAGCCGCGAACGCCAGAAGAATCCCCAAAGTCAAACCAAAAAGCGCTGCTATGATCATATTGAACCTGACCCTTGGTTTTATAGGCCCATCCGGCTCCTGCGGGCTCTTGATTATCTCCGTATTCTTTAAGGAATTTAAATCACCTTGCGTTTCGATATAGGCCCGCATCAGATCCAGTCTCTGTTTTTCTAAAGCCTGCACGGTATCCAGGGTTGTTGCCCGCCGGTAATCCACCTCAGCGCCGAAATCCGGATTGTCATCAATAGCATCAAGCACCGCCCTGGCCTGTTCAATATCCTTATCTATTGTATCTGTCCGTTCTTGCAATTTCTCCAGTGAACCGGCCAGCAGTTCTTTTTGCTTTTCATAAGACGGGTTACCCGTCTCTATAAAAGCCTTCATTAACTGGTCAACAAATTCTACACCTCTGGCGCTGTCATTAGTCAGCAGAGTAATCATCAAAAGGCTGGTGCGATTATCAATGTTGGCGCCGGCATCATTGTCTTTGACCGGCTCCACTTTTAAATCACACCTAAAGTCGCCCTGCGCAAAGTCCGGCTGACTTATAACACTGCCCATTATATTACTGCTTAACAGTATTTCTTTAGCTTCAACCTGACTGGTAAGGTTTTTGTCAGGGAAATTCCCCAGAGCAATTCCTCCAACAACCTGATAAACCGGCTGTGTAGTAAAAGTGCAAATGGCGGTGATGATTACTGTAACCAGGAACACCGTTAAAATCAAAACCTTGCGCCGCCATAAACTCGTGATAACCTCTCTTAAATAAAGCTCCTCACCCACAAATGGACCTCCTGGAAATAATTTATTGCAATAGCGTATTTACCCTGGCCGGCTTATGGCAAAGTCAGATAGTTCCTCAAGCTCTCAAAGTCTTTCGCTTTTTCAGGCGCCAGGCTTTGTGCCTGCGCCAGCAAATCCTGGGACTCCTGAGTACGGCCCTGCCTATCAAGTAAAAGAGCCAGCCATAGTGAAGCTTCTCCCCTGGTATTTTCATCCCGCAGAGCGCTCCGCAGGTTTAAGTCGGCTTCACTCTCCCGACTGAGAAAACATTGGGCAATCCCTGCGTTGAGTTTTATCTGAGGGGTAGTCGTTAATAATGGGTTAACTGTCCATAGTTTTTTCTCGGTTTCACTCAGCTTGGCCATCCTGGCCTCAATTCTTTCCGGGATAACGGTCACACTGTCAAAATACTGCCTTGATGCTTCCTGTTGCCCAGACATTATGTTATAATAGCCAGCACCCAGGCTGATCCTGGAAAGCGACTCATATGACTGTATCCGAAGCGGCGCCAGGGCCAGCGCTTTCTCCGCATAGTTTACCGCTTCAGGCATTTCATCCTTCATGCTGTAGTAACAATTAGCTACCGAGATGAAACGCTGCGCATTATACTTACTCAGTTCGATAGCTTTAAGAGCCTCGGGCAGGGCTTGTTCGTACATCTTGGCCTGGTAGTAGATATAAGCCAGGCTGCTGTGATTGTCGGCGTTTACAGGATTGTACGCCACCGCTTTGTTCAGGGCGGCTATACCCTGCTCTATTTTTTGCTGCTTAAACAGAGTGTCCGCCTGCTTAGCGTAATAATTGGCGTACGCGACAGAGCCGGTCAAAAAGATTAAGACCGCCGCCGAAGCCAGAGCACAAAGTGGAGCGGCAGACCTGGATGGTGAATATGATTTGGTTTTCTTTGGCTCACCTCTGTTTTCGGAATAAATCCCTATGCCCCTGGCGAGACCGAACATTGCCCACAGGACCAGTGTAAGCGCCGACAGGGAAAGGTCAAAGTCTATGGCGGCGTGAAGTCCTATGGAAACAGCCGCCATGGTTATGGTGAAAATCAAGAACCTGTTATCTGCTCCGACTGCGTTTCTGTGGTAAGCACGGTGCGTAATGCAGAAAAAACCGGCCCAAACGCCAAGTATTACCAGAAGGCCTATTATGCCGGCCTCCAGCGCCACCTGAAAATAATACCCGTGAATCTGGTTCGAGTTGTACCAGTAACCCTGGTAAGCCTTGTAGGCTTCATCCCATCCTCCTCCCCCCCAGCCCAGCAGGGGACGTTCCACAAACATTCTCATCGCGTCCTGGAAAAAAACAGCCCGGGAGAGGATACTCTCAGTTTTAATTTGATTTAGCAAGCTGTTAACCGTGCCGCCATGACTGCTGATATAAACCGTCAGCCCCGTTAAACCGGACGCGGCAATAGCCAGTATAGCTGCCAGGGTGGGTTTTCTGTGCTCACTTAGCCACTGCAGCAGGTTTCTTTTTTCGCCGGAGCTGTAAAGCGCCTGCGCCGCCAGGGTCAGCGCCAGTCCAAGCAAAATCCAGATCCAGGCCAGTCCCATCCTGCCGCCGGCCACTGAGGATAAAAACAGCCAGATAGCCAAGAGGGAAGGAATAGCGACTGCTCCAAAGTGAAGGGACAGCGGTACCCTGTTGCCTTTTTGAGAGCCAACGATAAAGGCGGTGGTTACAATTATAAATACCAGCAGACCCCCC
>CAZJGV010000181.1:567-6172 GCA_964545615.1 uncultured Pelotomaculum sp. | reverse complement strand
TATTGATACTATCGGAGGGGAATTTTACTGACAGCTTTCAATCAACCGACAAATATTATAAATTAGGTTATGTTAAGGCAGGAGCACGAGGTTACTGCCCCCCCGAAGAAGCCAAACAATACGTTTTGCAACAAAACCTTTTAAAATATGCCGAGAATTCCCGCGTCGTTTATACCCGCTTTAGTGAATTTGGCCCAGTGGACACTATGGTTACAGGATATGATTGGGAGGGCAGCAGTAAAGCTATCTGGGTATCTAAAAACGATTTTTTCGATACCATAGAAGTGGAAGGCTCTGTGCTTCTGAAGGATGGAGTTCCGGAGGAGAAAATTTATTCAGCCTTAAATGAAAAGGGAATTAAACGCAAAGATGTCACAGATTTATACCTGGCGATAAACAACAAGGAATTGGATCAAGTGTGCTGGTATGCATTGGTTCAGCAGAATCAAAAAAGATATCGTTACTTGTTTGATTTTAAAACCGGAGAACTTATTTCAGAATATCAATACGAATATCCATACGAGTAGAACGGGTTTAGGGGTCAGGCACCTAACTTATTAACTGATACGGCAGTCTTCAAATACTTAAACAGTCGGCCACGACATGACAATAAGTCAATAAGTTAAGAGCCTGACCCCATATATACCTTACTTGTATATTCTGGGGACGCGGTAGCTGACCATACACACTACTTCGTAATTAATAGTGCCTATTTTGGCGGCAACCTCGTCAGCTGATACTTCCTGCTCACCCTGGCGCCCCCAAAGCACCGCCTCGTCTCCCGCCTTCACCCCAGGTATGTGGCCCACGTCTACCATCACCTGGTCCATGCAAACTCTCCCCACCACCGGCGCCCTCCGGCCCTTTAGCAGCGCTTCCCCTCTGGAAGAAAGCAGCCTGGCATAGCCATCCGCGTAGCCCAAAGGAAGTGTGGCGATAACCGTAGGCGCCTGGGTGGTATAGGTGCAGCCATAGCTTACCTTAAAACCTGCGGGCACATTCTTGACATGCGCGACTTTGGCTTTCAGGCTCATAGCCGGGCGCAGCTTTATAGTGCCGTGATCAACTTCAGCGGACGGATAGAGGCCATATACGATAATACCGGCCCTTACCAGATCAAAATGGGTTTCCGGCATTTCCATTATAGCCGCGCTGTTGGCGGCATGCCGCAGCGGTATTTCCAGCCCGTTTTTACGCAGTTCTGTAATCATTTCCATAAATCTGGCGTACTGTTCCAGCGTAAACTTCTTATCAGCCGCGTCGGCGGCTGCGAAGTGGGTAAAAATCCCTTCCACTTCCAGGTGGGGGTTCCGGGCAAGTTCCAGGATCTCTCTCTCAGAGCCGGGCCCAACCGCCCAGCCGATCCGCCCCATCCCGGTGTCGACCTTGCAATGAATTTTTGCCTTTACTCCTTCTGCGGCTGCGGCCCCAGCCAGCGACAAAGCCATTTCACGTGTGTATACCGCCTGGGACAACCGGCTGCGCACAACTTCCGCGGACTGTTCGGGTGGGATATAACCGAGTATAAGTATTGGGGCTTCGATCCCGGACTCGCGCAGAGCAGTGCCCTCAGCCGTTCTGGCCACTCCCAGCCAGTCGGCGCCGCTGGCCAGGGCTGTGCGGCTTACCTCTACGGCGCCATGGCCGTAAGCGTTGGCCTTGACCACCGCCATAACTTTTGCCGAAGACGAAGTTATTCTGCGGATCTCATGTACATTATGGCTGATAGCAGCCAAATCGATATCAGCCCAAACCGGGAAAACAGACAAAGCAACCGACTCCTCTTAATAACAAGTCATTTACTTATATTCTCACCTATATTATGATTTCCTCCATAAAAAAACGAAACCCTGTTAAACAGGGTTTGATTAAAACAATCCGTAAATATAGAAAAAACAAATAAACTTTTCGTTTTACCGGTGAAGTGGCTGATGCCTGCTGTCCCATAGTAAAAAGAAATAGACAAGCATGTATGTGAATGTCGTTGCCGCGGAAAAGAGCAGATATTTCACTTGTCAGACCTCCCTTCTTTTTACTCCTTTATTATATTGTATACAATATTTCATAATACGCAATACTTTATACGGAATTCATTATAATTTATTTAAAAAATTATGGAGTGCTAATGATAAAAATTTTTTATCATTAGCACTCCATAGATTTTCATTCCTAACTTTGGAGGCAAAGGTACTTAAAATTTAGCTTAGCGCTTCGCTGAGTTCGCAGCAGTCCAAGTTCAAAGACTCGCCTACAGCCCGGCAGGTAAGCTTCCCCTTGTAGGTGTTAACACCACGAGCGAGGGCGCGGTTATTCAGGATCGCATTGAGGCAGCCGCAGTCGGCAAGCTCCAGGGCTAAAGGCAAAGTGGCGTTGGTAAGGGCGAACGTGGAAGTGCGGGCAACCGCGCCGGGCATATTGGCCACAGCGTAATGAACAACACCATGTTTCTCATATATAGGCTTACTGTGCGTGGTAACCCGGTCGATTGTTTCTATGGAGCCGCCCTGGTCAACAGCCACGTCCACAATTACGGAGCCCGGCTTCATCTGCTTTACCATTTCCTCCGTCACCAGCTTTGGCGCCCTGGCCCCCACAATAAGCACCGCGCCAATCAACAGATCCGCGTAACGGACCGACTGCTCGATATTATAATTGTTGGAAACAAGTGTTATCAGCCTCCCCCCGTAAAGGTCGTCCAGATAACGCAATCTCTCCGGGCTGCGGTCGATAACCGTCACCTGGGCGCCCATACCCGCAGCCACTTTAACAGCGCTGGCCCCGACCGTGCCGGCGCCGATAATAACCACATCCGCCGCAGGCACACCAGGTATACCGCCCAGTAGAATCCCTCTCCCCCCGCTCGGTTTTTCCAGGAAATGAGCGCCGATCTGTACAGACATTTTGCCGGCAACCTCGCTCATAGGAATCAGCAAGGGCAGTGATCCGTTGTCTAATTGAATTGTTTCATAGGCAATGCCGATAACTTTTTTTCTATCAATGCCCCGGTAAGCTCAGGCGCGCTGGCCAGATGCAGGTAGGTGAACAAAAGCTGTCCTTCACGCAGCAGGGAATACTCCTGGGGAAGAGGTTCTTTTACTTTCATGATCATCTCAGCCCGCTCAAATATCTCTGATGGCGCCTCGGCAATTACAGCCCCCACAGACATAAAAGCTTCATCGCTGATACCGCTGCCCAGCCCCGCGCCTGCTTCAACGATTACTTCGTGGCCCGCACCGGATAAAGTGTGCACCCCCGCCGGAGTAACCGCTACCCTGTCTTCATTTGATTTTATTTCCTTAGGCACGCCAATGATCAAATTAATCCCTCCGATATGATTCTGATATACGCATTTCAACCAGTTCCCGGGTGGCAGCCGGAAGCGCGGACAATATATCGCCGGCAATCAGGCCCATCATACCTTTTTCCCTGGCGGCCAGGTCACCTGCCAGACCATGGATATAAGCGCCGGCCGCAGCCGCCCGGGCTGTCTCCATACCCTGGGCCATCAGTGCGGCAACAACACCGGTCAGCACGTCGCCGCTGCCGGCGGTTGCCATGCCGGGATTGCCTGTAGGATTGATGAAAACTGATCCGTCGGGCGACGCAACGACAGTCCGGGCCCCTTTCAGTAGCGCCGTTACACTCCATTTCTCAGCCGCTTGCACAGCGGCGGCTATCCTGTCTTCCTGAATCTCCTTGGGAGTCACACCCAGCAGCCTGGCCATCTCACCAGGATGAGGGGTGATTACTACAGGGGCCCGCACTTTTTTTAAAATATCGCCTGAGCCAGCCAGGGCATTGAGAGCGTCGGCATCCAAAACACATGGTATCTTGACCTGCGGCAGCAGTTCCCTCACCAGAGCGATCACCTCGGCCGCCTGTGACAGGCCGGGACCTATCGCCAGTACGTCCGCTTTTTCGAGAAGAGACAGGATGCGCTGGCGCGCGCCCCTGCTCAGGCTGCCTTTCCCTGCATCGGGCAGCGGGGATGTCATTACCTCAGTCAGTTTCTCTTCCATAATAGCATGAAGCGTTTCCGGCACTGCCACAGTAACCAGACCGGCGCCGGCCCTCAAGGCTGACTCCCCGGTCAGGCAGGCGGCCCCCGTCATGCCCCTGGACCCCGCGACCACCAGCACCCAGCCGAAATTTACCTTATGAGCAAGGTTAGGACGGGAGGGCAGCCATTCTTTTACCAGTTCAGCGGTTATTAAAAACCTTTGAGAGGCGGTTTTTTCCACAAGAACAGCTGGTATGGATATATCGGCGACGGTAAGTTGTCCGGTGTAGTCCGCTCCTGGCTCCAGGATCAGGCCAAGCTTGGGTAAACCGAAAGTGATGGTGTAGTCCGCCCGGATGCAGGCGCCGTTGGTCCTGCCGGTGTCAGCCTCCAGGCCGGAAGGTATATCGACGGCTAAAATGGGCCTGCCGCTTCCGTTCAGCGCCTCGATAACCCGGCCGGCCTTTTCCGCTAAACCGCCCTTAAACCCGGTACCATATATGGCATCCACGATCATGTCGGTGTTCATCAAAACCAACTTCACAACATTTATCCCGTCGCCATGGTGCAGAGCAAAAACTTTCTGATCCATTTTCCGCCATATGTCAAGGTTTACCGCCGCGTCTCCGCTGATTTCCTCGGGGTTGACCATCGACAATACCTTTACCTCGGCTCCCATATTTAACAGATGGCGCGCCATAACCAGGCCGTCCCCGCCATTGTTGCCCTTGCCGATAAAAATTGTAATGACCTTGCCCCGCACCTCTCCCAGCACACTCCGGACTAATTCAACCGCCTGGCGTCCCGCGTTTTCCATTAAAACCAGGCCTGAAATCCCGTACTCCTCAATCGCCGCCCTATCCAGCGCCTTCATTTCTCCCGCTGTGACAATCCGCAAATCACAAACCTCCTCTACAATCTGCCAATTCATGCCAATGTTAGATTTAAATTGAACCTAAGATTATCATTCTGTTGCCTTATTCTCAGTTATTCTTTCTTAGCAACCAATATTTTCTCTAATAAGTCAAAAAAACCTGCATCCTGAGTTTTTAGGCCCGGCAGCAGGTCTGGTGCGCAACTTCATAAAAAATTAAAACCCCAAAATTCTCCTTAATTTCTTGGCCTGGGCCCGGCTAACCGGAACCTCGCTGCGCTCCTTATCTTCCACAACCAAGTTATAGGTGCCATTGAAAAATGGCACGATTTCTTTTACTTTATTGAGGTTTACCAGGTAACAGCGGTGTGTCCGGAAATAAACCTGGGGGTTGAGACGAGCTTCCAGTTCTTTCAGGGTAAAACGCGTGAAAAGCTTTTCATTAAAGGTCTTTATATAGATATTATCCTGTTCGGTATAAGCGAAAAATATATCGGACTCGCTGACAAGAATTGTCTTACCCTGTATTTCAGCGGGAATCCGGTCAATTTTTATCAATCCTCTCTCCTTATGCTCAGGAGCGGTCACAGCCGTGTGGGCATCCTGTCCTTCATTTGAGCGCAGAGACTCCTCGGACGCGCCCTTGGACTCCCGTGTAAGTTTCATCACTTTATCAATCGCTTTTTTTAGACGTTTCGGTTCTATGGGTTTTAAAATATAGTCTATAGCGT
>CAZJGV010000181.1:0-557 GCA_964545615.1 uncultured Pelotomaculum sp. | reverse complement strand
ATATTCATCGAAAGCAGTGACGAATATAATATATGGCCTCTTTGGCAACTCCTGAATAGTAGCCCCTAATTCCAGGCCACTCATACCGGGCATGGAAATATCAAGGAATAGCACCTGATAGTCCAGCGCTTTAATTAAGGACAGCGCCTCCTGAGCGTTGGCAGCCTCGCCGACGATTTCTATGCTGTCAAAATTACCAAGCGCATATCTCAATTCCTGTCTGGCGGGATACTCATCATCTATAATCAATGCCTTGAGTTTCAATGGTATACCCCCCTTCCTCGTGGGCGTCTTCATTCAGGGGAACCCTGACGTATATACCTGTGCCCTTGCCTTCCTCGCTTTCGATGCGCAGCCCGTAGTCTTCTCCAAAAAGACTTTTTAAACGCTCATGGACATTGCTTAAACCGACACCGTTTCCGGACCCAAAACCAGGCTGAAGAACCTTAGGCATAATCTCTCCGCTGATGCCAACACCATCGTCCCTGATCTCAAAGATCATTTCCCCATTCACCCGTCTGGCGGAAATTAAAACAGTACCCGGTCCCATTTTGGGC
>CAZJGV010000180.1:0-6203 GCA_964545615.1 uncultured Pelotomaculum sp. | reverse complement strand
GACGCCGCTGCCGCCGCCCTGTACTACAATCTTAACGTTGGGGTTTTGGGCCATGAACTGGGTTGAAGCCTGCTCCGCCAGGGGCTGAATGGCTGTGGATCCCACTGCGGTGACGTTACCGGATAACTGCTGGGCCTTGTTGTCAGGAGCTTGTTTGCTGCCGCCGCAGCCTGCCAGCACAATTAGAGCGGTCAGGCACAGTGCGGTGAGTGCTATTAATAGTGGTTTCTTTGACAATTTTTTCTCCTCCTTGATACCTTTTATTTGTTTCTATATTTTAAGTGGCCTGGTACTAAAGCCACACGTTTTATTTTTCCGAGCAGATACGGTAGCCGACGCTACGCACTGTTTCAATATATTCAGGCCTGGCGGGGTCTTTTTCAACCTTCTGGCGCAGGTAGCGGATGTGCACGTCCACAGTACGGGTCTCCCTCACCTTGTTGTAACCCCATATTCTTTCTAAAAGGATATCCCTGGTAAAGACCCGGCCAGGATTCGCGGTCAGCAGGTGCAGCAGCTCAAATTCTTTCGGGGTAAGCTCAAGTTTTTTCCCGTCCAGCATTGCTTCATATCTGTCCGGCCGTATTACCAGGCCTTTTACCTTGATTTCATCTTTTGCCACTTCGATGGGAGGAGATTGGTATTTATGTCTTAAATGTACTTTTACCCTGGTCAGGATTTCTCTAGGCGAAAATGGTTTGGTAATATAGTCGTCAGCGCCCAGTTCCAATCCGAGTACCTTATCCAGCACATCGCCCTTGGCGCTCAACATTATTACGGGAATAGATACGGTTGACCGGTTGGCTTTTAAAGTACGGAGTATATCACAGCCGTCCATTTCAGGCAGCATAATGTCCAGGATGATCAGGTCAGGTTTCTCTTCATAGGCTGCCTTAATGGCATCGCGGCCGTTGGTAACGCCGATAAACTGGTAACCTTCCTTGGCCAGGTTATACTTTAAAAGCTCCAGGATATTAGGCTCATCATCAACAGCCAGGATTAACGGCATTTTTATTCCCACCTTATCAATAGGACTTCAGCCTGCCGACTTAAGTTTAGTATTATAAAGTTAACTGCCAATTACTAATATATTAATTTTGTGTTAAACCTTACAATTTATTTATAGCTTAACGACTAAACCCAAAATTATAAACTAAATAAGCTTATGTTAAAATATTGTTAACATATTTAATTTTTTGTCACAATTTTAACATTATGTTGCAATTATTATTGAGCAAATTAAAATAATTAATCATAAATTACAGCTGGATTACATGGTGGGTTGCGAGTTGGTTCATTTAAGCAGTAAGACTGATAGAAGGTGGGCAAAAACCGTTCTGAACACATTTCTTCAAAGGTGAATCTTTGAACTGGCAGATACAAATTCTATTTAATAAACCTGCAAGTATATTATAAAAAGCAATGGGGTTTGTTATATTTTACGGCAAAGGACAACCAGTTCTTCTTTGGGGCATACTCTCTTCACCGACTCGCAGCTGGCTACACCCATGCCTTCAGCATAGTCGACAATGGTGAAAGCAAGTGTCCTTACCGGCTCCAGGAAGAAAACCATCCCGTGCGCCGGGCTGGGCAGGTTGGCCACGCTTCCGGCGACCATTGAGAGAGCGATTGTTTTCCGATCGCCCTGCCGGTGGCCAGGATGGCCACGGCCATAATACCTTTGCGGCCCACCAGAAGCATGACCCTTCCAACGATTCTTTGTAATAGTGCCTGTATCGGGGCTGCATTACCAGGGTTATAACGCCCTGATAATGTTTCAAGATAGACAGTGTTCCAGTTACCGGGACTTCCCCCCAGCCGATAGGCATGTGCATGTCTCCCCGTCCGACGGCAGTCATTTCCAACTGCTTTTTCTCATGGAATTTTGAGGCCCGGCCGTAGTTGTCATGCAGGTGGATATGCTTGACATAAGGAGCTACAGAAGCTATGGCCGCGAGATAATTAAAATTATAAAAACGGGATGCAAGATAAGCGTGGACTGCATCAAGACAAATACCCACATTTTTACGATCAACTTCTACCACCATCTTTTTAAGTTGATCCAGCCTTTCCGCGTAGCAATAGGGACTTATTTATTAAGCAGTGTAAAAAATTTGTTGACACGGTTTTAACAATCACATAATATGATATTTACATGAAATTAATCTAAAGTTAATTTAATTTTAACAATAAGGGTTGAGGTTAGTGCTAACGGCCAGGCTTGATTATAAAAAAATAAAAGAATCTAAAAATATCAGCTACCTTGACAGCTGGTACTGCCCATTGGAAAAAGCCGGTCATATGGGGCTTGATCCGGTGATGAAAGAGCAGATAGCCAATCTTTTGATTTATCAGCACAAGCCCACTCTTATTTTAAACAGCATCCTTCTTAAACTAAATAAAAAACAAGCTATGGCTGGTCTCTAAACCAGCCATTATTTTTATAGCTGGTTTGAAGGTGTAGGGTTTATAATCAACACAGAGGTTTTAAAGAGGTGCGAGTAAATGAAACAGCGGTACTTTTTCTGCCCCAAATGCGGCGGTGTTTTAGAACACAGAAATTACGGGGACAGGGACAGGCTAACCTGTAACTCCTGTCAATACATCTTTTACGAAAATCCTGTGGTGGGAGTGGCTGTGATTGTTCTTGACCAGGCTGGCCGTATTCTCCTGGGTAAGAGAAACAGCAGTTACCGCGGTCTGTGGTGCATACCTTGCGGCTATGTGGAATATGACGAGGATGTGTTCGATGCCGCGCTGCGTGAGTTTAAGGAAGAGACCAGCCTTGAGGTGAGAATAAACAGAGTCTTTACAGTGCAATCAAATTTCCACAACCCCGAGTCCCATACTGTGGGCATCTGGTTTCTGGCGGAAGTGGTTAGTGGGCAATTAAAAGCTCAGGCTGACCTGGACGAGGTCGGCTACTTTGAACTTTCTTCCCTGCCGCCGCTGGCTTTTCCTACGGACGCCGTGGTAATAGAAATGCTTAAAAAACGGCAATTTTAAATTCCGGCAATTTTTTCCCCCGTCCGGGCACTATTCAGTTATAATGTGTATATAATCAACGAGCGGGGTGAGTGATATGCCCCATTATGTTATTTCAGCCGCGGGCCTCGCTGTTTTATCCTTCATCTGCAACCTGCCTTTGGGTTGGTGGCGGGCGACAGTAAGAAAGTTTTCCGCCAACTGGTTTCTGGCGGTTCACCTGTCTGTACCGCTGATTATTTACCTCCGGCTTAAACTTGGTCTAAGCCCGTGGTTTATTCCGCTGTCACTTGGCGCCGCGCTGGTTGGCCAGTTGGTGGGCGGCTCAGCCGGCACAGCCAGGGAAGAAGAGGATCATAGAAATAGTTTTGATTAATAAACAGGCCAGGCAAACATTAGGATCCGGCCAAAACGTAAGGACAGGTTGAACCTGCCCTTTTTTTGTTATTTTTACTGCTCACAATCCATTACTAATTGTAGGTTCTATTTCAATCGAACAAGGCGCGTTATTTTCACACATAACTCAGTACCCGCTCACGAACACTGCCCGAATTGGCAGCGAATTACGTCAACAATATATCTCTGACAGCCCCGGTCATTTGGTCCTTATCCACAACATTCTTAAACAACACCGGCTTTTGATCCAGATCCCGGAGGCCGGGCGGAATTTCCAGGCCGCTTTTTTGGGCCAGGACTTCCAGCAGTACCAGCTCGTCCTTACCCCTGACAGCTTCTTCCCCCTGGATGGCTTTAACCACGCTTTCGTTAAATTTAAACGGGCTGGCGGTCGAGGCAATAACGGTTTTAGAGCCGTCACCGGTGGCCTCGCGATAGCTGTCATAGACACTCATCCCCACTGCGGTGTGGGTGTCCATCACGTACCCGTAACGGTGGTGAACATTCTTGATTGTTTCCAGTGTTTCACTGTCAGAAGCAAAATCAGACCAAAAAATCTCTTTGATCAGATTATAAGTGGTCTCATCTACCTTGTAAAAGCCGGCCTTGTTCAAGCTGTCCATCCACTGGCGGATCTGTTCCGGCTTACGGCCGGTAAGATGATAGAGCAGCCGTTCCAGGTTGCTGGAAATAAGAATGTCCATGGAAGGTGAAATCGTTTTCAAAAACCGCCTGGTGCGGTCGTATACGCCGGTACGTATAAAGTCAGTGAGAACATTATTGGAGTTGGCGGCGCAGATCAGCCTGTTAACCGGGAGGCCCATTTCCCTGGCGTAATAAGCTGCCAGGATATTGCCGAAATTGCCGGTGGGTACGACGAAATTTATCTTATCACCTCGTTTTATTTCACCCTTAGCCAGAAGATCAAGATAAGCGGAGAAATAATAGACGACCTGGGGCGCCAGCCGGCCCCAGTTGATGGAATTGGCTGAAGACAGACTGTAATCGAAACTGTGCAGTTCCTGGTTAAACGCCTTATCGGCAAATATGTTCTTAACCCCGGTCTGGGCGTCGTCGAAGTTGCCCCGGACAGCAACCACGGCCACGTTATTTCCTTCCTGGGTGATCATCTGGAGCTTTTGCACCTTGCTGACGCCCTGCTCCGGGTAAAATACTATGATCCTGGCGCCCGGCACATCTTTAAATCCCTCCAAAGCCGCCTTGCCGGTATCGCCGGAGGTCGCCACAAGAATCACAATGGTTGACTTTTCCCCTGTTTTTGCCGCCGCCCTGGTCAACAGGTGTGGCAGGACTTGCAGGGCCATATCTTTAAAGGCGCAAGTGGGGCCGTGCCATAATTCCAGGACAAACAGGGCATCGTTCAACCTGCGCACCGGCGCTGTTTCCGGTGAGTCAAACCTTTCAGCATTGTAGGCCAGTTTCACACATGCCTCGATCTCTTCCCTGGTGTAATCACTGAGGTACTCTTTTAAGAGTAAGATTGCCCTATCCTGATAATTCAGGCCGGCCATATTAATAAGCTGCTCTTCAGTAAAAATCACGTTCCGGCAGGGTACGAACAACCCTCCGTCCGGCGCCAGACCCAGTTTGATGGCCTCCGCCGATGAAACCCGCCCAGATTGTCCCCTGGTGCTTTCATAGAGCATATGGCTGAACCTCCCGGTAATAATTTTGATGACATTAACATTAAACAATATAAACACCCGCTAGTAAAGGATAAAACCTTAAAATTCGGCCCAGGTAAGATTTTCCTGCAAATTGGACAAAATAATCATAAAAGCTAGTGGAGGCTGCAATAAGAGTGAATAATTTTAAAATGCGAGGTTTGTTTACTTTCAAAGGCCGGCGTTTCCGGCTGAGTTTTAGGCGCTGGCGTGAACGGCAGGGCAGGGGAGTTGTCGTGCGATACTTTTTGCAGAAACCGAAGGAAGACACCAGGACCATTCTGGGCAGAACCCTGGACATTGTCGGAGGGCTGCTCCTGGTATGGCTGGCAAGCTTTATATTTCTAGTAAACCTTACCGGGAAGCCTGCTGCGGCACTGGTGCTGTCACTTCCTGTTTTGGCCGCAGCCGCCGTTTTGCTTAAAAAGATAGCCGCACTCAGGGAAAAGAGGCGTAAATACCAGCGGAATCTCTGGCTGGCCGGCCAAAAGTTCATGGGGGATATTTTAAAGATGCATCCCCAGAAGGATTTTCTGCCTTACGTGAGGGATATCCTGGGCGGACTGCCGGGCTTTCAGTCTGTTAATTTGAATTCTGACGGTAAAAAAGGGTATCAGGGTGATTACCAGGGAATCGACCTGGAGGCTGTCTATAAGGGAACGCCTCTGGCCGTTCACTGCACGCGGCGGGAAGAGGGCAGCAAAGTTACTCCCGGGGATATCCGGGCCTTTGCCGGCGCCCTGCAGCTTGGCGGATATAAAAACGGACTGTTTGTTACCACCGGAGAATTTGGAGCGGGGGTTTTGCCGGTGATCAGGGAGTTTGCCCGCAGGGGTATAAACATCAAACCAGTAGACAGGTACAGGCTGATGGACCTGGCCCGGCAGGCCGGTTCGGACGCTTTTCTGAGCAACCCGGCCCTGTCCGGCATGCCGCTAGCCGCTGTGGGACAAAGGCTGAGGGTTGTTCTGGAAACAATAATAACAACTCTGCTGGAATCAGCTTTCAGTTCCAGAAAAAAAGCAAAAAGCTACTTATTATACGGACTCCTGCTGTACGGCGGATATATCTTGTTAAAAAACTCCACCGGGCTCAGCCTGGTTTACCTGTTTTTTGCCGCGCTCAATCTGTTTATGG
>CAZJGV010000179.1:0-6245 GCA_964545615.1 uncultured Pelotomaculum sp. | reverse complement strand
TACCGCCATATTCTTTTTCTCCGTAGACATGTTTAATGTACCTGGGGTCTTTGTTCATTCTGTCCTGTGCCAGTGCCAGCATTTCATCCTTCTCCCCGAAGGTTAAGGCGCCTGTGAGGCATGCCGTTACACATGCCGGCTCAAGGCCCTCTTCCTTCATGCGGTCGTAACAAAAACGGCACTTTTGCACGTAAGGAAAAGTCTTGTCCCATTGGAAGCCGGGTACGCCAAAGGGGCAGGCGATCATGCAGTAGCGGCAGCCGACGCAGTAATCCTGATTCAATTCGGTAGGCTTGTAAATAACCGCCCCTTCTTTAGTCTTGACAAATGAGTGGGTAAAGCACGCTGACTCACAGGCTGGCTCATTGCAGTGCATGCATTGTCTTTTAACGAAGCGCCACTTGAGCTGGTCGCCTTCTTCGAGCACATAGGAGCTTACGTTGGTCCAGGTCTCGGCACTTAATTTCCCCGGGCTGTCCCAGGTGTTGGAGAACTCGCTCGGCACGGCCGGCAGGTCGTTCCATGACTTGCACGAAACCATGCAGCTGCGGCAGCCTACACACCTGGTAATATCAACCAGGACACTTTTTGACATCATTACACCTCCGGTTTCTGCTTGGATTTAAGGTGTTTATTAATCTACGCTTTCTTCACATTGCAGAGGAAAGCTTTTGATACTGTAGTTTTATCACTATGCTTTTCTAATGTTAACCAGGAAAGCTTTGTATTCGGGAACAGTGACGTTGGCATCACCGATAAAAGGTGTTAAATCGTTCCCTACGGCTCCTTTGGATAATCCCATGTAGCCCCAGCTCCATGGCAGGGATACAATTTCCACGGGACTGCCGTTTACCATTAAGGGTCTAACAATCGGTAAAACATTGGCCTTCATTTTTATTTCCGCCCGGGCACTGCTTACAACTATCTCATCTCCAGGTTTAATTCCCAATTTACCAGCTAAAGTCGGCGATATGGTGGCAAATTGTTCCGGCATCAATTCTACCAGCCAGGGGCTGTTTCTGGTCCTTACCCCGGTTTGATAATGTTCAATGTAATGGACGGTAGTAGCCACGTAGGGGAACTCCTTGCTGCCGGTTTCGGCCAATTTAGAAAATTCGCCTCCCCATCTCTTAGCCATAGGATTATTTTGCTGCTTACTAATTGAATTTTTCACCGGGCTTTCCACCGGTTCGTAGTGTTCCGGCATAGGACCTTCCTTCAAGCCGGAAGGAACAAAGAAGCGCGCCTGCCCTTCAGGATTCATAATAAAAGGAGCATTGGCTGTCTTATCCGGTGGTATAGGCGCCTTTGTAACCGCGTCCGCGATGCCGAAGTCGGGAACATCGTTGGTAATCCACTTTGTTCCGTCCCAGACCATATAGGGTTTATCCTTTTTCCAGGGCCGGCCGGCAGGGTCAGCCGAACAACGGTTATAAACAATACGCCGGTTCACAGGCCAGGCAAAGGTCCATTTCGGATATACGCCAAGCCCGCTTTTATCCTCCGTGCCGTGCCTCTTGGTGGCGGGCACCTTTAACGACGGGTTCTGCTCATTGGGGTCAGTGTAATAATAACCGGCGTATACCCATACACCGCAGGCCGTAGAACCATCATCTTTAAGGTCACCGAAAGTACCTAAAACCCGACCGTCCGCCACATTATAACCGTTAAGTTCAATCGCTATTTTTTCTATATCCGGCCCGTCCAGCCCCGGCTTATCATAATTCCAAACCGTGTTTAAAATAGGATCAGCAAATTTGCCGCCATTTTGGTATTCCTGGCGGACAGCTTTAAAGATCCGGTCGGCAATCCAGAGACTGCTTTTTGCCTGTCCGGGCGGCTCAACAGCCTTCCAGCGCCATTGAATATGGCGTGAACTGTTTGTTCTCGTGCCTTCTGATTCGTATATGAGAGCGCCCGGCAGCACAAAAACTTCCGTTTTTATATCCGCCGGGTTTACTCCCGGACGTTTCCAGAAAGCGGCTGTTTCGTTTTCAAACAAATCAACACAGACCATCCAATCCGCGTTCTCCAGGGCCTTGGCCTCGTGAGAAGCATCCGGCCCGGCTACGGAAGGATTTTCAGCCCAGCAAAAGACGCCTTTAATATGTCCTTCCGCCAGGGAGACATAGGAAGACATGTGGGAATGGTCTTTGCCGTCTGATTTAGGCAGCCAGTCATAGCAAAAGTCATTTTCTTTGGTGGCTTTTTCCCCGTACCAGGCCTTGAGCAGACTGGCCAGGAACTTGGGTTTGTTGGACCAGTATCCCGTCTTGGGCGTTTCCACCGCCAGGTAGTCCTTATACGTGGGATGTTTTGTCGCATCGGGGACATTAAGATAGCCCGTAATATTATTCCACAGCATTCCCATGTCACAGGCGCCCTGAACATTTGCCTGCCCCCGCTGGGGGTTAACGCCGCCGCCGGGCAGGCCTACATTACCCAGAAAGAGCTGTACCATGGTGGTTGCCCGTGTGTTTTGAGTTCCGTAACTGTGCTGGGTGATTCCCAGTACGTAAATTAAATTGCCTGCCACATCCGGTTTTCCCGACTGGCAATAAGCAGCGTAAGCTTTCCGTAAAATATCTTCCGGGGTTCCCGTGACATTACTGACCGTTTTTATGTCGTAGCGGGAAACATGCTTTTTCATGATTTGCCAGACGCACTGGGGATCCTGCAGAGAGGGGTCCTTTTTAATATTATCGCCGTCTTTTTGGTAAGCCCAGCTGGCGGTGTTATAGGACAGTTTGCCGTCTTTTTCCTCTAAACCAGAAAAAATACCATCCGCAAATTTGTAATCGGGACTGATTAAATAAGAAGCGTTGGTATAGTTATGCACATACTCATGCTGGTAAAGATCATTTTCGATGGCATAGTTTATAAGACCGTGAAGAAAAGCAATGTCTGTCCCAGGACGCAAAGGAACGTAAATATCCGCCTTGGCCGCTGTTTTGGTAAATCTCGGGTCGACGACAATGACTTTGGCTCCCTTTGCCATGGCCTTCCCGATGTGGCGCATGGCCATGGGGTGCGCTTCGACCGGGTTGGATCCAATAATTAAGAATATGTCTGTATTCTTATAATCAGTAAAACTGTTAGTCATTACTCCCCGACCAAAAGTATTAGCCAGACCGGCTACGGTTGGGGCGTGTCAGAGGCGGGCGCAATGGTCGAGATCAACTACACCCAGAGCTCCCCGCATGAGCTTATTAATTAAATAGTCTTCTTCGTTATTAATATTGGCGCTGCCCATCTGGCAAATGGCCAGGGTGCGGTTAACCGTGACACCATTAGCGTCTTTTGCTTCAAAATGTTCATCCCTCGTCTTTTTTACTCTTTTAGCGATTTCAGGTATAGCCCAATCCCAGTTTTTAACTTCCCATTTGGAGCTGCCGGGGGCACGGTAAAGGACCTCCGTTAACCGATTCGGGTTGAGTACACGCTGACGCTTTTTATTTACAAAGTTATGGATATCCGGAAGAGCTGCCCCTTTTGGACATAAAGTCCCTTCATTAATAGGACTGTCAGGATCTCCTTCAATAAAAACCACTTTATCGTTTTCTGAATAAACAATAGTACTGCAACCACATCCACAATAAGAACAGCCGGAAGCAGTTTCTTTGGTTTTCTTTAACTTAAAAGGACCCATCTCAAAACTGGGCAAATTTTCTCCAGCTGCAGCGGGTGTTGCGCTGGCCCCTTCAAGAAAAGCCGTCCCGGCTGCGCCTACTCCCAAATACTTTAAGAAATCGCGGCGGCTAATATTCTTTTTCATATTAGCTAACAGTAACCTCCTTTACTTTAGTTTAGAACCTAAACCAATAAGTAGTTTTTCAGTCATTTCCACCTCTTTTCCTCAAAGTTCCTGAATTTATTGATTCTATTACGTATCGACCGAAACTGCCGAATGAGTATTAAAAAAGTAAAAAACTTTGTTCAACATTGAGGATGAACAAAGTTACATACAGAGATATCAGTATAATTACGATACGGACATTAAACCCGCACAAGTAATTGTACCGTTAACTCCATAAAACTATGTTCTCCTTTCCGCAATGGGAGGCATAACCGTTTCCAGATACACCCTACAGACCAGGAAACCTATCAAATAATTCAGGTAACCTGGTTCGGAGATTTTAATAAATAAAAAAAGTTAGTTTCTGTTTCTCAATAGAAAACTATCAGCTTACGTTGCTTAAATATCTTCTATTTTTCATGAAAATATAAATTCAAAAAGCAAAAAAACCTTGTTCAACATTGAGGATGAACAAAGTTACATACAGAGATATCAGTATAATTACGATACGGACATTAAACCCGCACAAGTAATTGTACCGTTAACTCCATAAAACTATGTTCTCCTTTCCGCAATGGGAGGCATAACCGTTTCCAGATACACCCTTCAGACCAGGAAACCTATCAAATTTAATTCAGGTAACCTGGTTCGGAGATTATATTTGAAATATTTTTAATAAATTCGCTTTAAAAACGTAAATACCTTTTTCTTAAAAAATTTTTTACAAATTACGTAGTAGAGTAGACCCTGACATAAAACTTTAGCAAGTATAAAGAGGGCTAGTTGCCAGCTTTATATTTTAATTTACCTGCTCTAAAGGGTCTCAGTTTTCGAGCAGCATAAATACCAATGCCCCCGTCGGCAAGCAATAAGCTGCCCAGGCCGATCACAACGATTTTTTTCGTTAGTGGATATAACTTACCTTCCTTGCCTAGAAATAAGTCCATATTAACATATTCTGGGCAGGGGGGCGCCGGCCAGCATATTGATTTTGCGCGTGCCGCCAAGGGCGGTTTTCAAATATACGTTACCGCTGCCCGCGCGGATTTCACCGATAAGGCAGGCTTTTTGGCCCAGACTGTCCATTTTCATATATTCTAAAAGGTCTTCAGCTTCATCCGCTGATACGGTAACCAGGAATTTCCCTTCATTGGCCAGGTACAGAGGGTCCAGGCCGAGCAGTTCGGTAACACCCTTGACTGAATCGTCCACCGGCAGAGCTTTCTCGTCCAGCCAGATGTCGACCCCGGCGGCCAGGGCAATTTCCTTGGCGTTTGTGGCCAGGCCGCCCCTGGTTAAATCCCGCATGATCCTAATGTGTTTATAACGTTTTAATAACTTCTCGATAATCAGGTTTAAGGGAGCGCAATCGCTTTCTACCTTGCAGTCAAGTCCCAGGGTTTCACGCTGGAGCAGGATAGAAAGGCCGTGGTTGCCCAGACAGCCGTTGACCAGCACCTTGTCGCCCGGCTTTAGCAGGTGGTAGCCCAGGTTTATCTGGGGCCGCAGGAAACCTATGCCTGTGGTATTTATAAATATTTTATCCGCCTGCCGTCGGCCGACAACCTTGGTATCACCGGCAATAATTTTCACACCCGCCTTATTTGCGGTTTCCGACATGGAAGCAACAATTCTGGCCAGATCAGTCAATGGGAAACCCTCTTCAAGAATGAAGGAAGCGGTTAGGTAGAGGGGTGTGGCTCCGCTTACGGCAATATCGTTGACAGTGCCGCATACGGCCAGTTTGCCTATGTCGCCGCCCGGGAAAAATATCGGGTCTACCACGAACGAGTCAGTGCTGACAGCTATGCGGCAGGCTTGCAAGCTGAATACGGAGGCGTCGCTGAGTTCGTCCAGCAGTTTATTGCTGAAACAGGGCAAAAAGTACTTTACCAGAAGCTGGTGAGTAAGAAGTCCCCCGTCACCATGAGCGAGCAAAACCAAATCATTTTCTTTTGTGTTGCTCATTTTCTCACTCCCTTTCACTTTGCTGTCCATTCGTATTGATAATAAGCGGCGCAGGCTCCTTCGGAGGAAACCATGCAGGGCCCTACCGGCTTTAACGGACTACACTTCTTGGCGAATAGAGGGCACTGGGGGCTGGTCAGCTTTCCTTTCAAGATGTCAGTACAGGCGCACCCTTTGAATGGGCGGGAAGCGGGGACTTGCAGCGGGAACCTGGTCGAGGCGTCGTAAAAAAAATACTGCTTTTTAAGAACCAGGCCGCTCTGGGGCACCAGGCCAAAACCGCGCCAACGGGCAGCGGCGGTTTCAAAATATTTTTCCATTATCTCTCTGGCTTTTTTATTTCCTTCCTCCCGCACCAGCCGGGTATAACCGTTAATAGTTTGGGCCTGACCTCCGGCGATTTGCTGCAGTAGAAGATAAATCGATTCCAGCAGGTCGATAGGTTCAAATCCGGTTATAACGGCTGGGATATGATGTTTTG
>CAZJGV010000178.1:0-6254 GCA_964545615.1 uncultured Pelotomaculum sp. | reverse complement strand
GCTGATTAACCGGGAGGCCGCTTCAGTGTAAACCAGGCAACCGCCGTCCGAGCCGGTAGTGATAAAAGTCTCCAGTATTTCTCCGTTGTCGGGCAGGTAGTTGATCGTCAGGTAAATCTTGCCGCAGCCGGTGTCAAGCCGGTAGGTCATGCCCTGGGCGCTTACCGGGCGCGGCAGGATCTCACCACGCCTCAGCTTCGCGGCCGCCGTACCGGCCGGTTCCCTGCCTACAGTAACCGTGCCTTTCTTACTGCCGTCCCTGAAGACTGTGACTCCCTTGAGGCCTGCATCATAAGCCGCCTGGTAGCAGGCGCCGATGTCCTCTGCGGAAGCGTTCCCGGGTAGATTTATCGTCTTGGACACCGCATTGTCCACATGTCTTTGGACTGTTGCCTGCATCAGAATATGATCTATAGGGGCGATCTCCCGCGCTCCCTTAAATATCCCGGCCATCTTCTCCGGTATGCCATCTATGCCCTGGCAGGAACCTTTCTCAGCAACAGCGGCAAGCGTTTCCGCCGGGATGTTATAGTCTTTTATTGATTCCAGGAATAAAGATGAGAACACCTCGAGATCACCAGCAACATTGGTGGTCTTGGTATATGCCACCGCAAATATCGGCTCGACCCCGTAACCCTCGCAGCCGGCCATGGTAGTTACCGAACCTGTGGGGGCAATCGTAATGCAGGCAGCATTCCGGCGCTTCCGGTCCGGGTAAAAGACGCTTTTATCCCAGAGCGGAAAACACCCCTTTTCTTCAGCCAGCTTCGCTGAGGCAGAATGTGCCGCCTGCCGCATCAACCCGGTAATTGTACCGGCGAGATCCCTGCCGTCGGCAGAGTCGTAAGCCAGCCCGGCTTTGATCAGCGCATCCGCCAACCCGGTGAAGCCCAGGCCGATCTTCCTTGTCGCCCTAGTCGCCTCAGCAATTGCAGGCAGTGGATAATCAGCCACATCGATAAGGTTGTCCAGGAAACGCACCGCTACAGCGACAGTTTCTGTAAGCAGTTGTTTGTCCAGTCCGCCTCGGGCTGTGGACATCCTGTCCAGGTTCACACTGCCCAGAAGACAGGACTCGCCAGGGCTGAGCGGCTGCTCACCACAGTTATGGGCACAGAAACCATTGGCGTCAAAAGCGTTTAAGCCTGGTACACACACATCGTACACATTTTCGCTTCCCTCTTCTTCCAAGGAGGATACGGTTGCCAGAAAGCGCTCCCTGTTCACTTTCCGCTTGTATTTTTCGATTAAACATTTTAACTTTTGAGCCTTATCATAATCAAAAAAGTTAATTTTTTCGGCAAAGATCAGGATATTATCCCTGCTGATTACCAGCTCATGCTGTGCTTTGACCTTATACTCCTTTATACCGCCTTTTCCATTCGGCAAAGGCTTTGCAGAAGCTTGCCGCCTGTTCCTGTAAACCGTGCTGACTATACCCAGGCGTAAAAGCATACGCTGCACAGCATAAAGAATAGTCACATCACTTTGCGCCAAACGGATACTGACAACTTTTTTTTGATCTCCAATAACAGTGCCGTCTGAATCGAAGAATCCACTCAGAAAACCACGATAACCATTGGAAGAAGCCTTTTCTATGGCTGGGGTAACGGTCTTGTTGCCTGAAGACATACCCATTTTATTAGCTAAATCCCTTAAAGAGCTTAACTTTAAACGATATTCGCTCCGCCCGCTGACCGGGGTCCAACCGGCAAAGTCACGGCGGTGGGGCATTTCCTTCGCGTAATCCAAAGCCTTACTCATCACTGAGTAACAGCCGCCGGGCAGATTATCATTGACTGCCTGTTCTTTTACCCAAACACTTAACACTGCCGCTTCACGCTTAAGAACACCATCCCCTACCAGGAGACCTAACAAATAGCCCTCTCCTTCTGTAAGCATACCAGGCCAGCTTGCCAGAGACCTGTGATTATGTAAAATAATTCTATCGCCGGGCGTCAAATCAGCCACAGTTACCCATTCGTTTTTCATTAAATAGCGGGTTTTACTGACAGAGCGTAGAACTTTATGGTCAGCGGTGAGCCTAAGGTTATATCCTTCCAAAGTGTTCAGTTTTACCACTTTTTTTACTCCAGTCTTAAAAAACCCGGCACTGCCAGTTTTGCAAGACTCACTATTGGCAATTACATTAAACTGATAACCCAGAAGTTCTTCAACCTGCCGGGGCCCTTCACCTGTCATAACCCAGGTACTGCCGGTGACACATGGATTTGTAGAGTTGATAGGTTTTTCCGGGACAGGATTGCCTGCCTGCAGCCTGTCCAGAAAGATTACACCCGGATCACCGCAGTTGTGCGCCGCCCCTATAATCATCTCCCACAGCTGGCGGGCCGGTATTTCCCGGCGCACTTTACCCTGGAAAGCAAGCTGCCATGGCCGGTCTTTTTCAAGAGCCTCCATGAAGGTATCTGTCACCCCTACCGAAAGGTTGAAATTTGTTAGCCCGCCATCACTTTTGGCTTGAATAAAGTCGATAATCTCCGGGTGATCGACGTTCAATATGCCCATAATAGCGCCTCGTCTTACACCACCCTGCTTGACCATATTGGCGGAAGCGTCATACAGCCTGATCAATTCAACCACACCGGATGCCTGTCCCTTAGTGGTACTTACCAGGTCACCTTTGGGCCTGATCGACGAAAAATTAAAGCCGACACCGCCGCCGGACTTAAAAACCAGCGCCGTGTCTTTAAGCGTATCGTACATAGATTCAAGTGTATCCTCCACGTCAAGCACGAAACAGGCCCCGGGCTGCCAGGGCCGGTCTGTTTTCCCCATGTTAGCCCAGATGGGCGTGGAAGGGATAAACAACAGCTCACCTATGATATGGCTGAATTTTTCTTCCCAACCTTTTTGATCTTCAATTTCAGCGCCGGCGGCGGCCCTGGCCAGACGTAGAACCGCCTCTTCAAAGGTTTCGTTGATATTCCCGTTTTCGTCTTTTTGGGCGTAACGCGCGTCAAATACTCTTTGACCGGCTTGGGTCAGTTGCCGCATATAACTACCACCTTAAACTATTTTCTCAGCAAGTACGTAGAAAAAAATATTGATACAATATGTATAGGTAAGATTATACCAGATAACCATATATTGTGGTCAATATTATTCCAAGGCGGTATTAATAATATTTTATTTTTGTCTGGTGTTGAACGTATTATAGGACATCAAGATATTTTTGTTCAGGTGACCCTCGTGATTAATAAGCTTTGCCTTCCCCTAATACCGCGTGTGCTTTGGGCATCCATTCGCTTATTTTTATTTTCTGCGGACATTTTTCCTCACATATTTTACATTGAATACATGAGCCGGCCCGATTAGCCTCCGCCATATAATTTGCGTAAATACCACGGCAGGTTTCAATATCTCCATACATAAAGCCGTCATTAAACAATTTAAAATTTCTTGTTATATTAACCCCATTTGGGCACGGCTGGCAGTAACCGCATTTTGTACATGGGATCAGAATCAGCTCCCTGTATTTTTCCTTAGCCCGTTGAATAAGCTCTAATTCCTGCGCTCCCAAAGAACCTATACCCGATTTGTTGGCCGAGAGAATATTTTCTTCTACCTGCCCCATGGTGCTCATGCCGCTCAGCAATAACGACACCTCCGGCTGGTTCCATACCCATTGCAGCGCCCAGTCAGCGGGCGTATTTTCCCCGTAACTTTCGAATACATCCAGCACCTTCCCGGGCGGATTGGCTAATCTTCCTCCCAACAGCGGCTCCATTATTACCACAGCCAGTCCTTTGGAGGCCGCGTACTTCAAGCCCTTAGTCCCGGCCTGATGCTCAGTATCCATATAGTTATACTGGATCTGGCAGAAAGTCCAACCATTGTACCCGTCAATTATTTCTTTGAAAGCTTCATAGCGGTCATGAAATGAAAAACCTATATGTCCGATTTTGCCTTCCCGTAAAGCTGATTCCGCTCTTTCCAACAGGTTGAGTTTAAGGACCACGTTATCCCACTTTTTTTTATCCAGCCCGTGAAACAGGTAAAAGTCAATATGTTCTGTCTGCAGCTTATTAAGCTGTTCATTTAAATACCTGTCAAAATCCTCTGTTTTTTTGATAGACCAAACCGGTGACTTGGTGGCCAGTTTAATCTTTTCCCTATACCCATCTGTTAGCGCTTTTCCTGTAATGATTTCACTGTTTTTCTCATGATACGGATAGGCGGTATCAATGTAATTTACCCCCTGTTCAATGGCATAACGGATCATACGTATAGATTCTTTCTCGTTTATATTTCCGCTCAGAGGTTTTCCATCAGCAGTCGGCAGGCGCATGCACCCGAAACCTAACGCTGAAGCCTGCCAGTCCAGCTTGCCGAATTTTCTAAATTGCATTTAATGATCCTTCTTCCGGATTGTTTTTTACTACTGAGTAGTATTATTTACGAGGAAATGTTAAAGTGGGCAGTTTTAGGTCTTACCCGGGACCAAAGCTAACAGCCGCCTTTGCAGTGGGCTACCGCCCGGAGCATATATCTTTTCTTAAGCATATTTTATCCCTCCTTTCAAAAAGCAAACAATAAGTCTCTGGAGTTACTCGTATTTTTCAAAACAGACTATCTGATCCATGCTTTTGCGCGGCCGCATTTCAGGGTTTTTGTTGGGGTAACCAACAGGAAACATAGCGACAACGCGTACGTGATCCGGTATGCTCAGAGCAGCCTTCACTCCCTCCTCCTGAAAAGCGCCAAGCCAGCACGTCCCGAGGCCAAGCTCAAAAGCTTCCAGGATCATGTACGATACAGCAATTGACAAATCCACTGTATAGGCATTTTGACCGCAGGGCAAAATCGCCTTTGATTCTGTGGCACAGGCAACAATTACAACCGGCGCTTCAACAATAAAGGTTTGCCCGTAAGCCGCCTTAGCCAGTTCCAGTCTGGTTTCCTTGTTCCTGATAATAATAAATTTCCATTCCTGACGATTGCTGGCTGTAGGCGCAAGCCTTCCCGCCTCAATAATCCTGCTAACCTTTTCTTCCTCTACTTCCGTGTTTTGATAAGACCGGATGCTTCTTCTGCCGGCTATTGCGCTGAATACGTCCATTTTCAACCTCCACTGTCCCGGTAGTCGCCCGCCTTTACAGGTTTCTCCACTTTTACACCGTTGGAACAAAGCCTTAAACCATTATTTTGATTTTTGCAGAAATATCGATGTATTAAACGATATTATTCTTACCTATTCAATAAGAGCTGCTTATTCAACAAGCCCCGGCGCGTAATACTTCAATATATCAAACTGCAGTCGGTAAATATGATAAGTTCCCTCTTTTCTCAGCACCAGCAGACCGCAGTCCGTAAGCAGCCTGACATGGTGTGAAAGGGTTGAGCACGCTGTTACGTTAAGTCGTTCACTAATATCCGCACAGCTTAATTCTTTGTGCTCCAGCAAAAGCTGCACTATTCTAAGACGGGTTGGCTCCCCCAGAGCTTTATATACTCTGACCGCTTCCCGGAATTGCTTGTTGTCGCAAACCATTATAGCTCACCCGTATCGATATTTCTATATATACCGAAATAAATATACCATTCTTGCTGCCTGCAAATCAAGACCACTGCCAAAAACGCTGGAAGAATATTACTCCAGGATCAAACTGCCGGATCCCCTTTTACTGTGCGACATTTTCATACCTTCCTTACTGATTTGTGTATTCACCCTGAAGAGCAAAGGTTCGCAGGGCTATTTACTTTTCATCTCAATTTTACCAGAACAAGGCCAGGCAGTTGTTTGCCCGGCCTCTAAGTTCTTTTACGTTATGCCCTGTGCCCAGTATCTTAAGCTATGCGGGCAGGAGCGGTACAGTGCATTTGCATCTGCTGTTGACTCCATCCCAGTTGACCAGGCTCCACCAGGCCTCCACAAAGGCGGCGCGCTTATTCTGGTACTTCAGGTAGTATGCGTGCTCCCACACATCGCATGTCAAAAGTGGTTTTAGACCCTGCCGTATGGGATTGCCTGCATTTGATTCCTGAACCAAGCCGAGAGAACCGTCGGGATTTTTTATCAGCCATGCCCAGCCTGATCCGAAAAGGGTTGAAGCTTTTTTTGTAAATTCTTCCTTGAACAAACCAAAAGAACCAAATACCCTGGCTATTTCATCTGCAAGCACACCATCGGGTATTCGTTTGCCGGCGGGTGAGAAAGACTCAAAATAGAATGTATGGTTCCATACCTGAGCACCATTATTAAAAATGCCACCTTCAGCCTTCCGGATTAT
>CAZJGV010000177.1:0-6270 GCA_964545615.1 uncultured Pelotomaculum sp. | reverse complement strand
GAAACTCTTCCAGAAGCATCAATACCACTTCAGGTGCTGCCATGGGGAATTGACCGGATTGACGCTGAAAAAGCATGGGCTGAAAGTACCGGTAACCAGGTGAAGGTTGCTGTAATCGACACAGGTATAGACACCAGTCACCCGGACTTAAAAGTTTACGGCGGGATTAACACCATTAACAAAGAGAAAAACTACAAAGATGATAACGGTCACGGAACTCATGTAGCCGGTACAATTGCAGCCTTGAACAACAGGGTGGGTGTTATAGGAGTCGCTCACGATGCCATGGTTTACTCGGTAAAAGTTCTGGGAGCCGATGGTTCGGGTAATCTTTCCGATATAATAGAAGGACTGGATTGGTGCATCAGGAATAATATCCAGGTCATAAATATGAGTTTGGGAACAGCTGAAGAAGAAGATCTGTTTCACGAAGCCATTAGGCATACCTACAACGCCGGAATATTTATTGTTGCCGCAGCTGGTAACAGCGGACCGCGCGACAATACCATATCTTACCCGGCCAGATACCCTGAAGTCGCCGCGGTAGCCGCCTCAAGTCAGTTTGATCAAATCGCGTTTTTCAGCAGCCGCGGAGCAGAGGTGGACCTTATCGCTCCGGGTGTGAATATCTATTCAACATACCGGAACAAGTCATACCGGAAACTGAGCGGCACCTCCATGGCTGCTCCCCATGTGGCGGGCGCCGCCGCTCTGGTACTGGCCAGAAAAGGTGTGATGAGCCCTGATAAGCTTCTTAACCACTTGAAAGTGACATCACAGGATATGCACTTTGCACCTGATGAACAGGGCGCCGGCCTGGTTGACGCCTATACCTCAATCACAAGCTTATAATAAAAAAAGGCGGTTTATCCGCCTTTTTCACAAATCGTCCTTTAATAACTCCTCCTCAGAAACATCTCTGTCAATCCTGGCCGGATGACCCATTATCAGTTTGCCGCCAGGAGTATCCTTAGTAACCAGAGAACCTGACTTGCTGATGTGATTAATTTCCACTGCACCCCCGCTAGATAATTTAAATTAACCGGCTGAAAGATATCTTCTGCCTGCGGCCGGCCCGCAGTTAAAAAGCAGGTCGATTACAGACAGGTTCGGAACAAACTCCCCCCAGAGCTGCGGGTATGAGGGGTGTGTAAAAGACTGGTACAGGACCTCTATGCCTCCTCATCCAGATAACGGGCGGAGCCCTTCCCGGTCCCGGTTAGATATTTGGCGCCCCCTGCCTGCTTTACCAGCTTGATCAGATGGTCCAGCTGGCTGTCGCAATTTACATCCATTTCTGAAGCCCTGACTGTGCGGGCGGAAGAGCTTAAGGTCTGCGCCAGGCTGGTGATCAATTTAATGTTGAAATTAGCAAGGTTCTGCTCATCTGTCTGATAGATCTCCTTGATTAATGGAAAGCATTCTTTAAAGAAGGGCGCTTTGGCATAACAATTTTCAATGGTCTTCAGGTGCTTCTTTTTCCAATCCGGCGTATCAACCATAATGATATCTTTTATGGGCAATAGATCTCCTTTGCCTTTTACCGGCGCCGTCAGCCAGACCGGTCCTGCTGAGGACTTTATGGACACCCGCGAGGTGTAACTTTTGCCCCTGGGAAATTGAGCATCGTCCAGAAATATGAAGATGTCACTGCTCAGCAGCTTATGAAAATAACCCTGCCAGGGCAGGAAGTTTGGCTGGTGAATGGCAACAACGGTCATACCTGCCGCCCTTCTTTTAACCAGGCCAGTGTCTTTCTAAGCCCGGCCTGCAAATCCACCTCGGGGCAAAAGCCCAGTACTGACCTGGCCAGGCTGGAATCAATGCGGTATTCTCTCTCATCGACCCAGTCTCCCTCGGAAATGATTTCGCTGCCGCTGCCGGTAATCTCTTTTGCTTTTAAAGCCAAATCTATAATGGTAATGGTTTCTTCGCCGCCTACATTGAAGACCAGACCCTGGGCGGCAGGGTTTTCAATTGCCTGCAGGACAGCCTGCGCCGCGTCGGTGACAAAAAGGTAGGAACGGACCTGTTTGCCGCCGCCCCGCACCACTAAAGGAAGGCCGGCCCGCGCTCGCTGCAAAAATGCTACAGGCGCGTTGGACCTGCCCAGGCCGGGACCATATAAGTCGGAATAGCGAAGTGTCACGGTTTTGAGGCCGTACTCTCTGGCCATCACCCTGCAGTAAAATTCACCGGTCAGTTTGGTTACGCCGTATACCAGTGTTGGGTCTACCGGATGTTTCTCATCGATGGGGGTATACAGCTGCTTTCCGTACACTGAAATTGATGAGACGTAGATTACCAGCGCCTGCTGCTCCAGCGCTTCTTTCAGGATATTGAAAAGTCCGACGGTACCGGTAGCTATAAACTGGTTTTTCAGCGAACGGTCGCACTGGGTTGCGGGAAAAGCGGCATGTACAACAACTTCCTTGCCGCGCACCGCGTTTTTAACCGTGTTCTCATCGTTAATATCGCCGCTTAGTAAAACCACACGGTCAATGATATCTGAAATGTTTTTGTCATAACCTGGCCCGCAGTTGTCAAGCAGTGTAACTTCGGCGCCTTCGCTTAACAGCAGGCGGGCGATGTTGGAACCTAAAAAACCCGCTCCTCCTGTAACCAGCACACTGCGTCCGCGCATTCTGTTCATCTGGTAACCCCCATATACTTTTTTTAAACGGAGACGTCTCCGTTCAAAGTAACCCGTGCCGGCACACCTTTAGCCACCGCTTTAGCAGGGATATCCTGAACCACCACAGAGCCTGCTCCAACCATAGAAGCACAGCCAATTTTGATACAGGGCAAAACTGCCGCGCCAATACCGACATGGGCTCTCTCATCCACCTTCACTTTTCCTGCCAGGTTGACCCCGGGCGAAATGTGGACAAAGTCCGCCAGGATACAGTCGTGATCTATTGTGGCGCCTGTATTAATAATGCTGTGATCCCCAATAATCGCACCCGGGTTGATAACAGCGCCGGCCATAACCATCACTCCTACTCCCATCTTTACATCCCCGGCAATAACCGCACGGGGGTGGATGCTGTTGGTATATTTAATTCCATATCCTTGCAGTTCCGTAACTATTCTTTGCCTGGCGGAATTATTGCCGACTGCTACAATTACTGATAAACCGGTATGCTTCCGACAGATCAATTTCAATCTGGACACGCTGCCAAGGACAGGCATACCGCAGATATTTTTCCCCCACAGGGCGGCGTCATCATCAATAAACCCAAAGACAGCTTCACTGTTTCTGGAGAGCGCCAATATATCCGCCACAACCCTGCCGTGTCCTCCGGCGCCTACAATTAGCACTTTTTCTACAGCTGATATGTCATCATCCAAATGATTGGTATAGACACCCTGTTCGTTAAAAATTACTGTAATGGTTTTAAGAATAATTTTTATATCTAAGAAAAATGAGTAATGGTCTATGTACCACAGATCCAGTTCGATCTTCTCCCGCCAACTCAAAAGGTTGCGCCCGTTTACCTGCGCCCAGCCGGTTATGCCAGGCTTCACCAAAAGCCTCCTGCGCTGGTGGAAATCATAACGTTCAATCTGATAGGGCAATGTGGGACGGGGACCCACCACGCTCATATCACCTTTTAACACATTGAAAAACTGGGGAATTTCATCAAGGCTTAACCTGCGCAGCAGCCTGCCAACACATGTTATACGCTGGTCACTGCTGCCTGCAACTATGAAATTATTATTGGGGACAGCTTCCAGAAACATTGTCCTGAATTTAAAAACCAGAAATTGTCGGCCATTTTTACCAGCCCTCCACTGAACAAAAAAAACGGGAAACCCGCTGTCAACCACTATGAACAGAGAGATTGCCAGCATAAGCGGAGATAGAAAAATCAGGACGGCCAGGGCAAAAGCAAGATCGAACAACCTTTTAAAAAAACCGGCATTTTTTCGCACGATAACCCTCTTAGAAAAGTAATTCCTTTTTTTAGTTACTACACATTTTATGTGTCTATCCAAAGATTGTGAAAAGTTTAACCTTTAGACTGCCAGCTTCATATAATAGGGTGTTGAATTCTAAAATTGATTTTTAGGAGTGGTTGTCTTGCCCCGGACTAAAAGCACAAGCTGCCTGAGGTTGGCGCTATATTTGATTTTTTTTTATTTGTTTTCATTTGCCCCCAAACCGCAGCCGCAAAAGAGGGAAATAGTATGGACCTGAGGAGTTACTTTGATCAACTGGATCGTAAGGGAGGCAGTTGGTGTAAAGACTGCAACAATGAAACCGGATATCTGGCCTTCCGTGAGGCGTATGTACTCCAGGCCTATTTGTTAATGTATGAAACCTATAAGGATACCTGTTATCTCGATAAATTTATAATTCATGCGGACAGCGTACTTAACCAGAGGGACAATATCCGGGGGGTTGCCGATTACCGGGGCCTTAGTCTGCCAGCCTGGCGGCACACTGACCCGCCGGAAAAAACCAATCCCCTTATCCTGGGGGGTAAATATTTTCATGTGGCTGTTGATACAGGCAATATTTCGTACCCTTACGCCTGGTTTGCCCAGATTATTAGAAGCGACCCCAATCTGTCAGTTTATGAAAGCAAGGCTAATGTTTTTGTGCAGGCCGCCAAAGACGCTGTAGGCGTTCATGATGACGAGTGGCGGGAGTCAGGCGCAGAAGGTTATTACATATACAGAAAGGGCTCTCCCTACTGGTGCGACGGTGTTGGTGTCCCATTCAACCAGAATCTGGGCCTTGCCCGTACCATGCTTAAAATATACCAGGCAACCGGGGATACCAGGTATATCGATCGAGTGGTTAAAATAGCCGGCCACTTTAAAAACAATCTTACCCTTAACACCGACCGCTACGTTTGGAATTACTGGTGGGGAGACGGCTATAACGGATGGGTTGAAAGCCAGCAGGTAAGCGCCAACACCCCTTCCTACAAAGGTTACAAAAAAATCGAGGACTTCCGCCACGGCGCCATTGACGTTGATTTTGCAATTATGGCCTGCCAGGCCGGCCTGGTCTTCTCCGGTGATGACATCCAGCTTTTCGCAAATACTCTTGAAAAAAACCTGATCAGAAATGATGGCGGGATCAACGAATTTGTTAACGGCGATTCCCCGGATGGTTTAAGCGGCGCATATAACGTCTTAATTGGTATGTGGCTGCGCTATCACGAACTGGCGCCGGCACTCACTGCTATCACCTGTGAAAAGGTTTGCAACCTTAAAACCGCGGGGGCGCCCGTTCTTTTGGTTGCGGCATATTTAAACTGGGCCGGCAGAGAAGGAGAAATCAAATTGATTAATTCTTCTACACACGTGGTAGTAATTGATGAATAAAAAGATTTTTTAAATTCTGTAACCCGGAAAAAACATTTATTAATCTAACATCATATAATGCAGAGAGTCGGAAGCGATTCTTTCCAATTAAAAAAGGGGGTATTTTGAAAAGATGCGGGGTAGCAGGAAAAAGATTTGGATAGCAGCTTTAGTAGGAGCACTATTGATAGTGATGGTGTATACACTGACAGGCTGCGTAGCAACTCAAACCACCGAAAATTCGGGCACGCAACCACCAAGTCAGACCCAAACGGGACAAACCGGAGCGGAACAATTGCAGCCGCCGCCACCAGAAACCACACAAAACACAGTCCCGGATAAAACGAAAGTGGAAAAACTGCCACCCATTCTACAAAACGCCACGTTTGAAATGGGCCATTACGGCTGGTCGCCTCAAGAAGGAACAATAGTAACTGAAGAAAACGGCAACAAATGCATCAAGGTTGGTTACACCTGGGGTTTATACCAGTTCCTGCAGGTACAACCAGGAGAAACCTACCAAATTTACTGTAAGGTAAAACTGGGTTCTGAACCTGCGTCACCCGCCAGGATGAGCGTCATGTTTTACGACAGCGACCATAAAATTATGCCGGAAAGCATGAGCTATTTACACAACCCCGGCACTGAATGGAGTTCCTTTGCTAAAAAAGTATTTACTGTACCGGAAACAGCTTTATTCACCAAACTCTTCCTTCTCTCGCACGGCAAAGGAACAGTTTGCTTTGATAACATAAGCGTTTCACTGGTGCAGAAAGATGGAAACGCTTCATCCGGCTCCGGCCAGTAATATTTATAATTTTTCCTTTAAAAAGTACGTGGGTGAATTAAGAAGCGTAGTGGGGTATTTATGGAAAGCATTGACACATACCAACAGTATTACGAGCAGGCCAATGTCTGGCAGAGACATAACCCTTCAGAGCTTGAATGGTC
>CAZJGV010000176.1:0-6274 GCA_964545615.1 uncultured Pelotomaculum sp. | reverse complement strand
TAGAGGTCTTTTATGTCCGGAGCCGGTTTTGATAACCAAAAGAGAGATAGAACAGCTGGGCCGGGGAACTTTTCAGGTTATAGTCGATACGGCTGCGGCCAGGGACAATATAACCAGGCTTGCTCAAAGCAAGAAATGGGATATAATTGTTGAGACCAGAGGTGATGAGTTTTTATTAACCTTAAAGAAAGCTTAGTACTTATAAAGATGTAATTTTATAATAAATAAAGGCAAGCGCCTCCAACTACGGAAGCCTTGCCTTTTATCGTTTTTGGTGGGCCATCAGGGACTCGAACCCGGAACCTGACGATTAAGAGTCGCCTGCTCTACCAATTGAGCTAATGGCCCGAATACCTTATATTTTAATTACGGGTACCCGATCCGCTGAATTAAGTCTAAATCACGACCCACTTCTCACGTCCCAAATGGTGACCCCACCGGGATTCGAACCCGGGTTACCGCCGTGAAAGGGCGGTGTCTTAGACCGCTTGACCATGGGGCCTGGTCGGGATGGAGGGATTCGAACCCCCGGCCTCTTGCTCCCAAGGCAAGCGCGCTAGCCAAACTGCGCTACATCCCGTAAATCATGCAGATCAAATTATAACTCAAGCTGGAAAGCGCGTCAAGTTTAAGTTTGCGACTTATAAATCCAAAAAAAATGTCCAGCTTGCGCTGGACGGGGAGAGATAGAACTCACCAAAGCGGAGTATTCCTATTATGTGCTGGATGAGAATAAAATATACTATATGTAAGATTTATTTTTGTTCTTTCTTTACTGTGCCAATAGCAAGAGAGAAAAATATTACTGTTGCGGAGAAAAGAGCTCTTTAAATGTATTGATATCTAAATTTTTTTATAATATCTTATAATAAGCTGTGCAATACCGGGCCAACCGTTGTCAAAGAAGAAAAGCGAGGTGACGGAATGGCTGGCTGGTCACAGTAGCCCAGGCAGTCAGGGTTCCCTTAAACAAAGAGGTGTACTGCGACGCTGGAGTGGCTATCAATAGATTTTATGAAAATATTGTGACGATCCGAAGGAAGGGAAAGCTGATTGATTATAGCAGAGCAAAAAACCATTGCCGAAATCTCGTCGCTGATCAATAATTTCAGAAAAATTCTCCTGCTTGGCTGCGGCAGTTGTGTTACGGTATGTCTTACAGGGGGCGAAAAGGAAACTGAGATTCTGGCCAGCGCGCTGAGAATAAAGCGGGGAATAGAAAATAATCCTGTTAATATTCAAACCTGCACTGTCACACGCCAGTGTGACCCGGAATTCATAGACAACATTCAGGACTTGGTCAGGGAAGTGGACGCTGTCGTTTCTCTGGCCTGTGGGGTGGGCCCCCAGTACCTGGCGGAAAGATACCAGGATAAATACATTGTACCTGCCATGAACACAACTTTTGTGGGTGGTTCGAAAACAGCCGGTGTGTGGGAAGAAAGGTGCTCCCTGTGCGGTGACTGCAACCTGCACCTGACCGCCGGAATCTGCCCAGTCACACTTTGCCCCAAAAGCATCCTTAACGGTCCCTGTGGCGGTTCTCAAAACGGTAAATGCGAAATCCACAGGGAGAATGATTGTGTCTGGCAGCTGATTTACGAGCGGCTTAAAAAACAGGGCCGCCTGGAATCATTAAAGGACGTTCAGCCGCCTAAAGACTGGTCCAAATCAAACCATGGCGGGCCTCGCAGAATGACCAGGGAGGATATGATGCTCAAATGAAATCAGGGGGAAGCAAGCTTGAACAGATCCTTGGCAGCGACCGGCTGGCAGTTACAGCTGAAATAGGCCCCCCCAAGCACTCTTCACCAGAAAAAATCATTGGACATACCAGGCGCTTAAAAGGATTTGTAGACGCGGCCAATGTCACTGATTGCCAGTCCGCAGTAGTGCGCTTATCCAGCATCGGCGCCGCCTTGCATATTTTACAGAACGGTATCGAACCAGTTATACAGATAACCTGCCGGGACCGCAACAGGCTGGCCATTCAAAGCGACCTGCTGGGCGCGTACAGCCTTGGACTCAGGAACGTGCTCTGCCTGTCAGGTGACCATCAGAGCTTTGGCAACCATCCCACAGCCAGGAACGTGTATGATCTTGATTCAATACAATTAATACAACTGGTCAGGCAGATGCGTGACAAAAAGATTTTCTCCTGCGGAGAGCAGATCAAGGAGCATGAGCCGCGGTTTTTCGTGGGAGCGGTTGCCAATCCCTTTGCCGACCCCTTTGTATACAGAGTGGACCGGCTGGAAAAGAAAATAAATGCGGGGGCGGAGTTTATTCAGACCCAGTGCATTTATGACCTGGAGCGTTTTAGCCGGTTTATGGAAATGTGCGTTGAGCGAGGCCTGCACGAGAGGGCTTATATCCTTGCCGGTGTTACACCTCTCAAGAGTTGGCGCGCCGCCAGGTACCTGCAGACCTGCGTGCCGGGCTTAATAGTGCCGGAAGAGGTGGTCGGGCGCCTCAGCAAGGCTGACGACCAAAAAGCCGAAGGTATTTCCATGTGCATTGAACAGATTCTGCATATAAAGAATAACGTTAAAGGTGTTTCAGGAATCCATATTATGGCCATTGCCTGGGAGGATATAGTACCTGAAATTGTTACCGGCGCCGGTTTGCAGACATGAAGGAAACTCTATAAACCACGTTTCCCTATATAAGCCACCAGATCAACAATTCTTTTTGAGTAACCCCATTCGTTGTCATACCAGGCCACAACCTTGGCCAGACTACCCTCAACAACCATTGTAGAAAGACTGTCAACTATAGAGGAATGGGGATTGCCGTTAAAGTCCTTTGATACCAGGGGCAGTTCACAATACTCGAGTATCCCTTTTAAGTCGCCGGATGCCGCCGCTTTGAGAGCGGCGTTTATATCTTCCGCGTGGGCAGGCCTGGCTAATTCCGCAACAAGGTCCACCACCGAAACATTTGGTGTTGGCACCCGCATGGAAAGCCCGTTAAGTTTACCCTTTAATTCTGGTATAACCAGTGCTACCGCCTTGGCCGCTCCTGTAGTCGTCGGTATGATGGACATAGCAGCGGCACGGGCCCGCCTCAGGTCCTTATGCGGCAGATCCAGTATCTGCTGATCATTGGTATAAGAATGTATAGTGGTCATCAAGCCCCGCACTATGCCAAATTCACTGTGAAGGACTTTTACTACCGGAGCCAGACCGTTAGTGGTGCAGGACGCGTTGGAAATAATCTGGTGCCCTGCCGGATCATATTTATCTTCATTGACTCCCATAACAATTGTGATATCCTCGTTTTTGGCCGGCGCGCTTATAATCACTTTCTGTGCGCCCCCTGTCAAGTGTTTGGCGGCGCCGGCACGGTCTGTAAAACGTCCGCTGGACTCAATCACCACCTTAACCCCAAAATCTCCCCACGGAATCGCGCCGGGGTCCGGGATGGCGAAAGCCTTGATATCCCTGCCGTTTACTTTTAGTTCTCTTTCCTCATTGGCATAAATATCTGCTTGAAAAATGCCGTGCACAGAGTCGTATTTAAGTAAATGGGCCAGGGTACAGGCGTTGGTCAGGTCGTTAACAGCGACGATTTCCATATCTTTTCTCTGCATAGCCGCTCTGAAAACATTCCGTCCAATCCTCCCGAAACCGTTGATTCCCACTCTTAATACCATTTTGACCAGCCCTCCGTAAAAAGCATAGTATATTGATTCTACAATGATTTGTCACATTTTAATGATAGCCTGCCCACAGAAATTCGGATATACTCATTAAGATTTTTGCCAGGCTGGAAAAAATGCTTCAACAATTTGCCGGATAATTATTTAATTTGCTTCTCAGTTTTCCGGTAGAATTACTGAACAGTATAGCTTATAAAGGAAAAAAGTTTTTTAAATTAACAATTATGACATCTATTTGACATACTGTCTTGGCCTGATCAAACCGGAACGGGCAAAATTAGCCAGTGAACAGAGTTTTTTAGAGGTTGAACGGCATTGTAAATTATTAAATATGTTGTATACTGAATCCATAATGCTGAACATTATATTATGGAGGGGGAACAATTCAAATTGCATCCGTTTATACAACCAGTTAAAGCTGCAAGCATGATGATAAACCCGTCAATAATTCAGCTTAGGGAATTAGCCCGCCCTGAAGAAAAAGTGACACGTTACGGCAGCGCCAGGTTCATTTCCAAAGTGAGGAACAGAAGCGCCAAGAATACCTTCATATGGGCGGGGGACTGTCTTGGGGGGGAGCAGCACGGTATACCTCTTGCCAGGGAAAAGGAAGTTGCCTCAAAGGTACATGAATACTTAAAAAACAGAGAAGTGATCAGCCTTGAACGCCAGCTTGGCAACCACCCTAATTTTAGATTTAACTGCAGACTTTACATAACCAAGGAATGTGCCCGCATCCCCTTCATGTGGTACAATATGCTGTTCGATCCCGTGTCCTATAAAGAAGAACCGGATTTGACCAGCATTTTTGTTCCCGAATGGCCGGAGCGGCTTATTTTTGTCCATCCAGAAGCGGGTGTGACCTATATCCTGGGCTCGGACTATTTCGGGGAGGTTAAAAAGTCTTTTCTGAGAATGGCCCTTTATGTGTGGAAAAAGCGCTGCGGAATAGGTTTTCACGCCGGCAGTAAAGTATTACGAGTACGTACGGCGAAAGGAAACCTTGAAGATATCGGCTTTATCATGTTCGGACTCAGCGGTACGGGTAAATCAACGCTGACCATACACGACCACGGCCTGCAGGGTGAAGAGAGAGTTATCATCAGACAGGATGATATGGTCATGATGGACAATGCCGGTTACTGCTACGGCACGGAAAACGGGTTTTATATAAAAACCGAGGGACTCGACAAATCACAAAAGGTCCTTTATGATGCCGCCACCTCGCCTAACGCCATTCTTGAAAACGTGAAAGTCACTGATGATGGCTCAGTGCTTTTTGACAACAATGAACTTACTTCAAACGGCAGGTGTGTGATCCTGCGCAGTGAAGTGGCAAAGACTGACAACAGAGTGGACCTGGATAAGGCCAACAGGATCATTTTCATAACCAGGAGGGATGATATTATCCCGGCTGTAGCAAAATTAAACGCTGAGCAGGCTGCCGCTTACTTTATGCTTGGTGAGTCTATTGAAACTTCCGCGGGTGATCCGACCCATGCCGGAGAGTCCAAGCGGGAGGTCGGCACCAACCCCTTCATTATAGGCAGGGAGTATTACGAAGGCAACAAACTGCTGGAAATCCTGAAGAAAAACCCGGACATGGAGTGTTACCTTTTAAACACCGGTAGTGTTGGTATTGAGGGTAATAAGCCGGGGAAAAAGATTTCTATTAAGATATCAACCACTATCATGAAGCACCTGGCCAAGGGAACTATTAAATGGACCCGTGATCCAGACTGGGGCTACGAGGTTCCCGTTGAGGTGCCTGAAATAGATATTTCTGAATATAACCCAGTTAGTTACTTCAGCGCTGCGGAATATCAGAAACGCGTAAATAAACTACGCCAGGAACGATTACAATGGCTTGCTAAATATGAAGGTCTGAAAGAGGAGATTATAAAGGCTATAAAGTAGAACTTTTGAAATAGCCCTGTTCAGCATGAACAGGGCTATTTCTTTAGTGCGCCACTGCTGTGATCTTGTTTTTTTTAGCTGCGGCAGGATCATGAGAGTTGAAGGTTGAATTATTCAGTTGAACAGGAGGGGGATTGATGAGAAACAAGAAGTATTTATTTTTTATACCGGTCCTGATCTTAATTCTTTTTACCGGCTGCAATGCCCAAAAAGAGGAAAAATTGAAGATTGGACTGCTGCCAATTTCTGATTCCCTGCCTTTTTATGTAGCGGCGGAAAAAGGGTATTTCCAGTACGAGGGTGTTAATGTGGAACTGATTCGTTTCGAAAGCGCGGTTGAGAGGGACAGCGCTATTGGGGCTGGTGCAATTGACGGGGCGGTGGGGGATATTCTGGCGGTAGCGGCCCTGCACAATAGCGGAGCAACGGCAAAGATAGTGTCAATGAGCCTTGGCGAAAGCGGAAAGGAAGGGAGATTCGCCATTTTGTCTTCGCCCAACTCCGGCATTACTAAACCGGAGCAGCTAAAAAACGTACCCGTGGCCATCTCAACCAACTCTATCATTGAATACATGACAGACAACCTTCTGGCGGATCAGGGCCTAAAGCCTGAAGAGATAAAAAAGGAAGCCATACCTAAAATACCGGTGCGTTTTAATCTCCTTCTGGAAGATAAGATCAAAGCCGCTTGTTTGC
>CAZJGV010000175.1:0-6294 GCA_964545615.1 uncultured Pelotomaculum sp. | reverse complement strand
CCATAGCCCCCAACACCGGCCAACGAATACAAGATGGCTCTGCAAAGCCATCATCAGCAGTGTCAACAATTAGTCCGGTTACCCTGATTGTCCCATGGGTTGCCGACTCCAATTTTTCAGCCATAATAGGAGCTTCATGACGCAGTCCCACCACTATGACACGTTTTGTCTCCAGCATATTTCTCTCAAGGTGCCATAATATGCGCCGCCACAGACCGAGCAAGGCAAGTTGGATAACCGGAGAGATAAAGAGGACAGTGCGAGGGAAGGAAAAGCTGCGGAAGAGAAAGGACAGGGCCATAGCGGCCATAGCCTGAAAGAATAACACACAAGTTAACGAAGCAAAAACTTCTCCCCAGCGCCAACGATAACTACCATATAATCCGTAAAAATAAAAAAGCAACAGCGCGGACAATGTAAGCCAGGGCCAGGTTGAAAGGTAGGCAACAAAGTTTATTTCAGGAATTTTCAGGCCAAACTTAACTATAAAAGCCAGTAAATACCCTAAATTGACCAGGGTTAGATCAATAAGTATCGCAGCTATCCAGTAAAATACCTTGCTTTTTTGAATTTCCACTGAAACCTCTCTATGAAAGAAATGGGATTAATGTCTGATCTTGCTTTCATATTTCGTCATTTTTAGTCATTTACCTTCCAGGCTGTTTAAATTTTACTGCGTTGACGGTTTAAAAATCCCAGGTCGGTTTTTCCCAGCACTTCCCTCAGCTGCTTGAATAAATAAAGCGGTTCTGGCAAGCGTAGCCTGCTGGCGCTGACTACGTAATTACAGATCATAAAGAATATAATAGTTTTTTACCATCTTATCCACACTGAATAAAGCCAGCGCCTTTCGCTGGCCTGATATGCCCAATGACAGACGCTGTTCCCGGTTAAATATCAGTTTCTCAAGCGCCTGTACCGCTGCCTCCACTTGCAGACCGCCAATCAAAAGGCCTGTTTTCTCATTTTCAACAAGTTCGCCAACACCCCCCACATTATTGGCGACAACCGGCACTCCCGCCAGCATGGCCTCGATGATAGTAAGAGGAAGGCCTTCCCAGCGGGAAAAAAGGACAAAAATGTCAAAATCCTGGACCAGTTTAGCCGCCTCTTCCCTGGCGCCCAGTAAAAAGACCCGGCCTATAAGGCTATTGCGGTTAATGTATTCCTCACAATCAGCCCGCAGGGGACCGTCACCGATAATAACAAAAAAAAGCTGCCTTCCTTCAGCCATACATTTGGCACCGGCCAACAACTTTTTAGCTACTTCAAGAAAAAAATGCGGGTGTTTCTGGACAGCCAGACGCGCTATCGTTCCAATAACAATATCGTTTTCCCCAATACCAAGTTCCTCGCGAAAAGCACCCTTCTCCTTAACTGAAGCCGGCAGGCCATTGTAAATAACTTTTAATTTTTGGGCATCAACGAGTTTCAGGCTTTTACCCTTTAATATGTCACTTTCAGAAACGCATACAACTTTTGTACTCAGCAACCCCGCCAGCCTTTCAGCCCATATGTATAGGAAACGTTTAAGCGGACCCTGGTATTCATTTATCCCCCAACCGTGCACGGTGAAAATAATCTTCGGCACACCGGCCAGCCAGGCGGCCAAACGTCCCAGGACGCCGGCCTTGGAGCTGTGACAGTGGACAACATCATACTTATTCTTTTTCATTAATTGATAAAGCTTCAATAGAGCCTTTAAATCGTTTAAAGGGGAAATATCTCTTTTCAACTCTTCTATCTCAATAACCCGAACATAGCCCAGTTCTTGCAGCCAGCGCACCAGTTCCCCGCCGGGGGCGCAGGCGACAGACACGTCAAAAAGGCCGGGGTCCATCCCGGCAGCGATATGATATAGTACCTTTTGCGCCCCACCTATTTCAGAGAGGGTAATCACCAGCAAAATTTTTATAGGCCCGACAGATTGCATTAGTATGTCTTCCCTTGTAAAATATTTATGCCGAACTCTGGTAATAAGTAGAGTAGACCCTGGCATAAATACTTTAGGCCACGCCTGTCAATTTCTCCCCGTTTCCTTCTGGGAGTGCCTCACTAGCCCAACCATGTTTAGGATGCCAGTAGTCCCTCATCTAACCGTACGTGAGGTTTTCCCTTCATCGGTTATATAACAATATTGCCTTTCAGACAGCTTGACGCCTTAGGCCACCCCAAGGGCGCCTGCCAGAGACTTCACGGTGTACGAGAAATTACTACGACAGGTACGTTTCAATCTGCTGGTTATCCAGAAGTTTCACGACAAACCTCAGCTTTCACAGTTGACAAACATAATGCTTTATGCAGCTATGAGCATAGTCTATTTTTTAAAGCCGGCCACCGTTACGTTAAAAAGCAGGGGGTGTCAAGCCCGGATCAAGATTGAAACCACTTTCCGCAACCTTCCCATTTCGGAAAGGGTAACTATCTGCACAAATTTAACTGAGCTTACAATCTCCACCTTCGAAGGTCTAATTAGCTATACTCTCCAACACTTTTCGAATCATTGCTTCGGGCAAATAATTATCCCTGCACGTTAAATATCCTTTGGCACCCACTTCGGACATTATGGTAACATTGCGATAATACATTTCAATTATCGTAACCCACGTGTTTAGGTCGAGTGGGAGCTTGTGGTCATACAAATCAGCGGGCGACTTACAGTGTTCGGAAACAATATTTACCAGCCTGAAAGCCCTTGATTCCAGCAGAACGATGCCGAAACTCTCCGACAGGGATGGTAGCAAGAAGAGGTGGCCTTCAGCATAATAAGGCCTAGGGTCGCAAAAACCTGTAAAACGGACCTTTGATGCGATTCCTTTAACGGCAGCTATTTCCTGCAGCTCTTTTTTTAACGGTCCGTCACCGATAATCGTCAGTCGGACATCCAGCTCTTTGTGATCGAGCTCCTCCATGAGATCAAGTAAAAATTTGTGGTTTTTGGTCCGGCTTAGTATGCCAACTGAAATAAGATGTAAGTATCCTACTGTATCCGGGCGACTGAAGAAACCGGCCGTATAGCTATCAAAGTCAAGTGCGGGCGGGATGACTTTAACAGAGCCAGAAGGTAGCCCCGCTTCTCGCTGTGTAATCGTTCGATACATCTTGCTAACAGTCACAATCGACCGCGCCTTATGCGCCAGGCGGCACTCTCTTCGCAAAAGGACGTTCAGCAATCTTTTTTGTAAGGCGTTAACCCGTGTGAAATGGTTGAAACCTTCAAGAGAATGAATGAATACAATGGAAGGTTCACGCGTCCGGAAATAGCTGAACACGTCCTCAAAAACCCACCCCGAAACGGGCGACATACCAACCCGAAGTAAAACCGCAATTCTTTGAAAGAAGTTCGCAAAAAAAGACCAGGCTAGGGTACCAAGAGGCCAGGCAACCGTATTCAAAAGCTTTGGCAAGGATACAAGAAAAGCGGGCAACTTACCCAGGCTTCTACGATCCACAACAAGGCAGTCGTAACCGGTGCCCTTAAAGGCTTCCTGCAAAAGCCCAATGTGCCGCCCTACACCTCCGGAGTGGCGGATGTCTCCCATAAAGGAGCTTACTATCACAATCGTGCCTTTTTTCCCCGGTTTATGGCTATTAAAAAGCAAAACACCCATCCTTTATAAAAACAGTTTCCGAAATATTCGTTCCCAAAACCGTTTTGGCATCAGTTCGAGAACTCGCCAAACAAGCGTGTTCTTTTCCCGGCAATAGGCCCCGGCAACCTCGTTTAAAAGACGGTGATACAGTATGGCATACTGCCCAGCCCTGTTCCAAGAGGAAAGGCTGTTGGCGTTAAGGATATTGCTGGGTACAGGAAAACCATGATCAGTCTTTTCCTGACAAGTTAAAACTACACCGGCCACAGGGAGAACCCGTTCCGTACCGTTCTCTGTAAACAAATACGCTTCGCCATATACTCCGAAACGATTATCGAACAAGTCCTGAACCGGTCGTTTCTCACCTCTAAGACGAAAGATAGCGCGTGTCCGCGTGCTTCCCATTTCAAAGGGGTACATCTCGCCGTATAGCTCACATGGAACAGAGGTGAAACCGTCTTTGAAAACTAGCAGGGGGTGAACACCACAGAGGTCATGGTTACTTAAAAGAACCCTCTTTAAGCAGCGTACCATATCAGCCTCCACCTGGTCGGTTGCCCGAAAAACACCCACTGGGGAGTCTAGCGCTTGCAGGTATAGTTCGTACCCCTCTTTATCTTCCATTGCATGGTACCAATCTCCGAGAAACCTGATTTTACTACCACAGTCTTTACCTCCACATCTTAGGAGATATATCACCCTGAATTCGCCTTTTAATCTTTCAAACCGCTCATGCGCCGGGCCTGTTTCTTCTTCTTTATCAACCAGGATAAGTAGAGTACCTCTCTTTTCAACGCCAATTTGGCTGCTAAGAGATTTTCTTTTCCGTTCCTTTCCTGTTTCAATAATTTGCCGATACCGTTCATTAAATCCGCCTTCTATAAGAACACTTGATTTGGAGAGCCGCTCCCTAAGCCCAGGATTATAATATAATTCTTCCATTCGTCTACAAAGCGACGTGCTGCCTCCCTGGAAGAGAAACGCGTTTTCACCATCTTGAAAGAACCCGGAAAAGGCCGGAATGTCCCTTAAAATTAGGGGAATGCCTGCCATGAACAACTCATGGGCAGCATAACAAAAAGATTCGATATAATTAGGGAAAACGGCAAATATGGTGTCTTTCAACAGGGAAGGCAGTTGATCCCGAGTCACTTGACCCAGAAAATGGAACCTACTCCTACATTGGGGGGGGATCTTTTTGATCAGGTACTCCCGGTACGACCCACCGTCCGGCGCATCCATGCTCTCGTAACCGGCCAGCACAAAGGATGCCTTGCTGTCTGGGTTGTGGAAAAGAAATTGTACTGCCGCATCTACAAAAAGGTCAGCACCCTTTAATTCAAAAAGGCGGTTATAATAAAGAATGTGCTTTTTTGCCTCATGTCGCCAGATGTTTCTTGGCGTGTCGATGGCGTACAATGGGGGTTGCACGACTTTCAGGGATTCTGCCGGAATGCCGTAGCGCTCCCGGTAGAGCTCACCCCACGCCATGGTAGGAATTAGAACAACGTCAGCTCTTTGCAGAGCAAGCTTTTCCATAGAGTACATGACCAGGCGATCAGCCGTGACCTGAATGGAAGACTCATGGGCATCCAGGAGGTCATTAGTGCAGTGGGTCCGGATACCGATCAGAGGGCCGTCTGTAAAATCCTCCCCCAATATTTTTGATGTCGCTGCAAAGTAAGCGATCCCCGAGTAGTCAAAAAATTCAACATAATCGAGTCCCTCTTTTTCCGCAATCTTCTTAACCGCGAAGTAAGCCCGGTAGCTCTTGTTCAAAAAGATGTTTTGAAAAACTGGTAGCGTGTAACCCGACAAAACCGTATCCACACAATAGACAACCAGGTTGTCGCCATTTTTTATGCCTGGCTTAATCTCCCGGTTAAACTTACGTACCAACAAATCGTTAAGATCCAGCAACACCACCACACTGAAACCGTTATCCAACAAGTCATTTATTGCATGTGAGAGAAATACACCGCAACCGCCGTTGTTTAGTGGATGAAGTTCGTAGGAGTAAAACGCAACCTTCTTATTCATAAACAAACCTTTCCAGTGATTTTGATGCTAGCTTCTCGTTCTTGTCTGTAAAACGCCTCAATTCAATTCCTAGCTCCTCTGCGTTTTCCAACACGCGAAGCAACTTCCCCGCGATATGCGATACGTCATCCGGCCGCTCAACCACCAGCATCTCTCGTAATTCAGGATAATCTTCAAAGTAATGGTGGTTGGGCCCGGTCAGGCAAGGGACACCTAGTGCATAGCTCTCCAGAGGGATCATTGGTGCGCATTCGGCAAATGTTACGTATAAATTTACGTCCATATTCCCAAGAAGGTTGATAAACCGGGTTTTGGGAAGCGGGATTTCGCCGTGATTAACAAGATCAATCCCGAAAGTTGTTGCAAACTCATCCACCCGCTTGCTACCCGGTATGACCTCTACAATCGCCTCCGGTACGGTCGAACAAGCGGCAAGCTGCGTGAAGAGATTCTTTTTTTGGAGTGTACTTGAGGCAAAGACCCCAATGCGAACTTGTCCCTGCTCCTTTTTCAACGGTTTAAAGTGCGGGATCAGCATTTCAGGCCGTACTCTGTTCATGACAAATGCTGTCTTAATACCTTGCCTGGCGTAGTGTTCAGCCGGGCCTGTGTTTACAAAGCCCCGCTTGTCGGGGTACCCTGAAAGGCACAAAGCCCAGAG
>CAZJGV010000174.1:0-6352 GCA_964545615.1 uncultured Pelotomaculum sp. | reverse complement strand
TTGGCACCGCAAGGGATTTATGCTTCAAGGGATAAACTGGGCAGAACTCCTTTAATAGTGGGTAAAAAAGAAGGTTCTTTCAGCGTTTCTTCTGAGTCCTGTACTTTTGCCAACCTCGGATACAGTTTCAACTATGAACTTGGCCCAGGAGAAATCATTCTTTTGACACCGGACGGTATTGAGAAAATTGCGCCACCCAGGAAAAAAATGCAGATTTGCGCTTTTTTATGGGTCTATTATGGTTATCCATCCTCAACGTATGAAGGAGTGAGCGTTGAGGTTATGCGTAACAGAAATGGTGCTGCATTGGCCAGAAACGACAATGTAGAAATAGATATGGTTGCCGGAGTGCCTGACTCGGGTGTCGGACATGCCATCGGTTACTCAAACCAATCCAAAGTACCCTATGGACGTCCTTTCATAAAATACACCCCAACCTGGTCAAGGAGTTTTATGCCGCAGAATCAGGAAATAAGAAATCTAGTCGCAAGAATGAAACTGATGCCCATTCCTGAACTTGTTTCTGGTAAACGCCTGCTATTTTGTGATGATTCAATTGTTCGCGGCACACAGATGAGAGAAACTGTGGATCTGCTGTATAAATGCAAAGCCAGTGAAGTTCATATTCGACCAGCCTGTCCGCCTATTGTTTTCGGTTGTAAATACTTAAACTTCTCAGTCTCCCGGTCAGCAATGGATCTTGCGGCAAGACAGGCCATCATCGAGCTTGAAGGGAAAGAACCGGAGTCTCTTGACGCATATTGTGATCCGGCAACTGAAAAGTACAATTGTATGGTGGATTGTATCAGCAAGAGGCTCAACCTTTCAACGCTAAAATACCAAAACATCCATGACATGATTGATGCAATCGGCATAGAGGAGGACAAAATCTGTACCTACTGCTGGAATGGGAAAGAATTGTAATGGAACAAGGGGATAGGTACCTTGTCCCTCTTCATATGACGGGTCAAATCTCTCGACCCATTAGTTGAAGAATAAACATCAGGTTGAAACCCTGTACAAAGTAAAGGACGATGTATGTGCCGATGAGTAAAGATACAAAACTACCCGGTGTCGAAGATATGGCCGGACAGCAAGATCTGCCGGCTGGCTGCTTCTCTTCCTGGCTTCGTCGTACACGGAGCATACTGGTAAAGGAAAACGGAGTAAACGTCCATTGCGGTGAGTGCAGGGCCTGCTGTACATCGTCTTATTTCATCCATATCAGGCCGGAAGAAAAACAGACAATTGCCCGGATAAACAGAAAGCTCTTATTCCCGGCGCCCGGTCTGCCCAAGGGTAATGTGCTTTTGGGTTACGATCAGAATGGCCGCTGTCCTATGCTGATCGACGGCAGGTGTTCGATCTATGAGCACCGCCCACTGACTTGCCGCAACTACGACTGCCGAGTATTCACCGCAGCCGGGATTGCCGCGGGTGACGATGACAAAGCTCTGATTAATCAGCGCATACAGCGCTGGAATTTTAGTTACCCGACCAGGCGCGACCGCGACCAGCATTCAGCGGTGCAAGCCGCGGCAATCTTCTTGCGAGAGCGTGCTGAATGCTTCCCTGGCGGGGCAGTGCCGAGTAACCCATCCCAGTTGGCCATTCTGGCGATCAAGGTTTACAAAGTATTTCTCAAGCAGAACGACGACTCCGGCAAAACCGGACACGTATCTCCAGATATCGAAGCAGCCAAAGCAATAATGGAGGCTAACGAGGAGTTCGAGGCCAGGCGTATTAAATTATTAAACAAATAAAGGCGGCACGGTGGTCTAAATACCATATCCCTCTACAAAATAGCCGGTTAGGGTTTAATGTAAATTAACCTTGACCGGCTTTTTAAATTTTAATTTTAAATAGTATTGGGCAATGATAATTAACGGATATTTATGCATTAGGAATTGACATTCTATACAGGGATGGCTATAATGTATTTACTATTTTAGTAGATTACTAAACTAGTAAATACAATGGAGGCAGGGTAATGAAAATTCCAACTATTTTAAAACACAAGCCGGTCATCGTATGTGAAAATTACGAAAATATTGACGGCAGGTATGCCTATAATTCAGATGCCAAGGGTCTTTCATTGGGGTTGGCCCAGTGGAATGACCGGGGAAAGGTGGATATATCCGCCAAAGTATGGAGATACACAGGTGAAAAATGGTCCAGACAGTCTGAGGAAATGCCGCTGCACCGCGTGCTCGACCTGGCCATCCTGGTCTGCAGGGCGAAACTCCATTTCCAGGAAGCGTATCAGTATGAGAAATTGTATGATACTGGGCAGCCGGTCATAGATAGGATCGGCTTGCAGGGTGATGCAATGACAGTGGCTGTATGTACTGACAATGAAAAAATTAATGAGGATATTGGCTTATTCAGACAAGCTCTCAGCAATGATGATGAAATTCTTGGAGAACGCTTGCGTACTTTATCAAGGATACTAAGGGAGATGGGTTATTGACAAATGAGTAAAAGAAAGAAAAAAATCAACATCTCGATCTTCTTGGATAATGCCGGGAAAATAGAGCAAATCCCTGTGCCAAACAAGACAAAGATTCCTGTACTGGGCTATTTAGCCGGTAAATTTGAGGAAGGTCGTATCTACAGCGAAAAAGAGGTTAACTTGATTATAGACGCGTGGCATAGTTTCGGGGATTATTTCATATTGAGAAGGCTGCTGGTTGATTACAACTTTCTTGCACGGACACCAGATGGAGCAAAATACTGGGTGGTAGAGACAAACAACGGGAAAGAAGGACTTCCGAATGGATAGAAAAGCTGGCGGTAAATTTATAGATGTTCAAAATACTGCCTAAAATTACGTTATTTTTCTATAAAATAAATTAAACCCGGTTTGATAGATCCAACCGACATTATTACCCACCGTTTGAAACTTGATGAGGGTGATCAAGGGTATGAGGTTTTTGATCAGAAACAGGATAACTACAATATCTAATTATTTTATTTAATTGGATGGTATAATTAATCAACCAATTGGCTGTTGTTAACCTCTAAAAAGGCAAATATACTAATCCTTAAGCAATCCAATCAGGGAGGGATAAGGATGAGCTATGCTTTTGCGGAGCGGGTCAGTCAAATGGAGAGTTCGGTAATTCGTGAGATATTGAAAGTAACCGAGAGTCCCGAGGTGATTTCTTTTGCCGGCGGGCTGCCGGCCCCGGAGATGTTTCCTCTTAAAGAAATCAAGGCGGCCTTTTGTCGTGTTCTAGCGAAAGGTGACGGCTCTGTCCTGCAATACAGCACTACGGAAGGTTTCCTGCCTTTACGGGAATACATAGCGGCAAAAATGCGGGAAAAGGGTCTGGAGGCCGGGCCGGATAACATTCTGGTTACGAATGGTTCCCAGCAGGCTTTAGACCTGCTGGCAAAGCTGTTTATCAATCCAGGGGATGTTATTTTAGTGGAAAAACCCAGCTACCTGGGCGCGCTTCAAACATTTCGCAGCTACCAGGCCGGGTTTATGTCAGTGCCTGCTGATAATGAAGGTATAGATGTTGAGGCCATGGAATTGGCTATAAAGAAACAACGTCCTAAATTGGTTTACCTGACCCCTACTTTTAAAAATCCGACCGGGGTGACCCTTAGTTTTGAAAGACGCCGGGCGGTTGCTGACTTACTGGGTAAATACAAGGTGCCTCTGATTGAAGATGATCCTTACGGGGAACTGAGATACCGGGGTGAGCCGCTCCCCCCGGTCAAGTCATTTGACGTGTGCGGCCAGGTAATCTACCTGAGTACCTTTTCTAAAACCATAGCTCCCGGACTTCGTTTGGGATGGATTGTCGCCAGCCGCGAGTTGATCCGCAAATTGGTCCTGGCCAAACAGGGGACTGACCTGCATACGGGTACCCTGGTTCAACGTGCTGTACAGAGCTACCTGGAAAATTCAGATGTGTCCGGCCATGTCCGGGCTATTCGCAAGGAGTATGGCCGGCGCCGGGATATCATGCTGGAGGAGATGGAAAGGAACCTTCCGCACGATATTTCCTGGACCAGGCCGGATGGGGGCATGTTTTTATGGGTAACCTTGCCCGAACGCTTTGACACGGTGCAGCTCTTAAGCAGGGCTATTGAAGAGAAGGTGGCCTACGTGCCCGGCGCGCCCTTTTACCCGGACAGGGAGGGGCTGAACACGATGCGCCTGAACTTTTCCAACTCCACCCCTGAGCTGATCAAGAGCGGTATCAGCCGACTGGCCCGCCTTTTTTCCAACTGCCTGGAACAAGGCTTGAGCCGGCAGGTAATTTAAGACTTAAGAAAAGGGGTGTCATTATGAATATAAATTACGAGCCAATGACAGAAAAGCACGGCAGCAGGGAAGTAATGGAATCTTCAATTATTATGTGGAAAGTATATCGTCACTAAATGGTCAAAGCCTGCAATTTCATAAAAAGAATGGTTTTGTTGAATGCGGCTGGTTTTTGCACATAGGAAGAAAAAAAGAAAAGAACTTTGATGTGGTCTGGATGGGAAAAGAGATTAAATGATGGCGAGGGAATAAAGCCATGATTAAGATCGAATATTTCGAAAGCAATGAAAAAGATTTAGAAACAGTAGCTCATTTATGGGAAAAGCTTAATGAGCATCACTGCAAAAATTCAAAGTACTTTACCGAGAGGTTTTCTCAGTTAAATTGAACACAAACCTGCCAGCGGGGGGAAGTTGTAGTGCAAATAAGTTTGGATAGGAAAAGCCATACTCCACTATACCTGCAAATAAAAAAACAGATCCGGCAGTTGATCCTGTCCCGCAGCCTGCAGCCTGGTTACCGCCTGCCGCCGGAAAGGAAACTGGCCGCTGCACTGGGTGTGAACCGCAGTACAGTGGTGAACGCCTACCGCGAGCTGGAAGCTGACGGGCTAATCGAGTCTCATGTGGGCAGGGGAACCATGGTAAACTTTATTCCTGGCGGACAAGCGGGGGAAGAGCCATACCTGACCCAGCCCCCGGTCTGGAGAAATTTTTACAGCAGCCGGGCCACCAGGATGAGCAACCCTTTTATCAGCAATGTCCTGGATATGGTTGCCAGGGAAGATACCATATCCTTCGCTTTAGGCGTGCCCGCCCAGGAATTCCACCCTGTAGAACATTTCAAAATTATAGTTTCCGGGCTTATGGACAAGGAAGGCAGTGCTCTTTTTGAGCACGGGCCCACCGCCGGTCATTATCCTCTCCGGGAAAACCTGGCCGCATACATGGGTAAGCGGGGTATTCAGGCTGGGCCGGAGAATATCATAATACTCTCGGGCTCCCAGCAGGGATTAGATTTAGCAGCCAAGGTTTTTATTGAGCCAGGTGATGCCGTGGTGATCGAGGAGCATACATATATGGGCGCCATCCAGGTTTTCGCCGCGGCCGGGGCGCGTATATTCAGCGTGCCTATGGACGAGGAAGGCCTCCGGGTGGATGTCTTAGAGCAGGTCCTTTCCCGCTATCGTCCTAAATTTATTTATACCCAGCCTACCTATCAAAACCCGTCCGGTATCACCATGAGTGCCGCCCGGCGCCGGGAACTATTGAGACTGGCTAACCGCTTCCATGTGCCTGTTTTGGAGGATGACCCCTATAGTGAGCTTTACTATGAAGGAGGGCTGGTTCCCTCCCTGAAGTCTCTGGATACCAGTGACCACGTAATCTACCTCAGCACTTTCTCAAAGGTGCTTTTCCCGGGTCTGCGCCTGGGTTGGTTTGCGGCGCCGTCAGACCTGGCCCGGCAGCTGTTGATGGCAAAACAGCTGGACGATCTGCACTGCAATACTCTGGCCCAGTGGGCGGTTAATGAATTTTGCCGGAAGGGACTGCAGCTAGAGCACCTGGTAATGGTGAAGGGGGAGTATCATAAAAGGAGGGACGCCATGCTGGTGTCCCTGGAGGAATTTGCCCCTGCCGGTTTGCGCTGGAGCCGGCCTGACGGCGGCTTCCACATCTGGTGCAGTCTGCCTGAAGGAGTTCACACCGGCGCCCTGCTGGCCAGTGCGGTTGAAAAAAAAGTGACCTTTGTGCCTGGGGACATATTCTACGCCAACGGCGGCGGAACAGACAGGCTTCGCCTCAGCTTTAGCCGCTGCTCCGAAGAGATGATCCGGCAAGGTATACGCAAATTTTGCACAGTTCTGTGCGAAATGATTAACACAGGGCCTGGAACAGACGAGGCAGAGCGTCAAAGACAGGAAATGGGGCAGCTGTTTTAAAAATCAAAACTTTAATATGATCAGTTTCTGTCACTGCCTAATATCCCTCCCAGAAGTCCGCCGCCAATACCGGCAATACCTTTCTGCTCATCGCGTCTCTGAAAACGGGAAGCGGCCACAATCCGGTCGGC
>CAZJGV010000173.1:0-6385 GCA_964545615.1 uncultured Pelotomaculum sp. | reverse complement strand
CAGGAGAACCGTCCCCACTTGCTTCCTGCTTTCTCGCTGAGTACGTTCTGGAATAAATGGGAAGTTAAGCGTGGGAAGATAAAGATGATGTAGTCTGCGGGATATGAGATGTAAGAATCCTTGAAACAGAGTGGAATAGTAACATAAATTAATGATGTGAGACATGAGACGTTAGATGTAGGTGTATGTATTACATAGTCTTAAGGGCCAAGATCCCCCGAGAGGAATACTTGAATCCCACGTCTCATGTCCCACGACCCACGTCCCAAAATGGAGGGTAATAATGACTGAAAAAAGTCTGACCTACGAGGACGCCGGAGTGAATATAGCTGCTGGCAACAAGGCGGTAAACCTGATGCGTGCAGCTGTGCAGAGGACATACAGGCCGGAGGTGCTCACTGACATTGGTGGCTTCGGCGGCTTTTTTGCTCTAAATAAAGACAAGTACCGGGAGCCGGTGCTGGTGGCAGGTACGGACGGGGTGGGCACCAAGCTCAGGGTGGCCATGCTGATGGACTGCCACCATACTATCGGTATTGACGCGGTGGCTATGTGCGTTAACGATATTCTGGTACAGGGCGCCGAACCACTGTTTTTCCTGGACTACCTGGCTGTGGGCAAGCTTTTTCCTGAGAAGGTGGCCAGGATCGTGGAAGGTGTGGCTGAAGGCTGCCTCAGGGCGCGCTGCGCGCTGATCGGCGGGGAGACCGCGGAGATGCCCGGCTTTTACAGCTCTGATGAGTATGATCTGGCGGGATTTGCCGTGGGTGTGGTGGAGCGCGACAAGATTGTTGACGGTAGTGGGATTGTGCCGGGCGACTGCTTAATCGGCCTTCCTTCATCGGGACTGCACAGCAACGGTTACTCCCTGGCAAGAAAGGTTTTATTTGATATCGCCGGTTTCAGTGTAAACACTTTTCAGGAAAAGCTGGGCCGGACAATAGGGGAAGAAATGCTGGAGCCGACTGTGATATACGTTAAAGCGGTAGCGCCGCTGCTGAACAAGTTTGAGATTAAAGGGCTCGCTCATATTACCGGCGGTGGTTTGACGGAGAATGTGCCGCGAGTTCTGCCGCAAGGAACCGGGGTTAAGATCAAGTTAGGGTCATGGCCGGTTCCCCCGGTTTTTGATTTGATCAGGCAAACAGGCGGCGTGGCGGAGCCGGAGATGCTGCGGACTTTTAATATGGGTATCGGCCTGGTGGCTGTGGTTGCTGCTGAACAAACTGAAGAGATTATGATAGATTTGTCTGCCAGGGGCGAAAAGAGTTATCTTATCGGCGAAGTTGTTACGGGCAGTAAAGAAGTAGTATTCATTTGAAGGCGGACCTGTGGACATGCTTAATAATAATTTTCTATTAATTTCTCACGTCCCACGTCCCACTTCTCATGTCTCAATGGGGGGAGATTGCTTTGGGAAAATTAAAATTGGGCATTCTGGCATCAGGGCGGGGTTCAAATCTCCAGTCGATTATGGACTCAGCCGCGGCAGGCAGAATTAACGCGGAAGTAGCTGTGGTAATCAGCGACCAGGAAGATGCCTTCGCTCTTGAAAGGGCGCGCAAGGCCGGCATCCCGGCTGTATATGTGAACCCCCGCAAATTTGTAGCAAGGGACGATTACGAAAAGGCAGTATTGAAACAGCTGAAAGAACATGGCGTCGCTCTGGTTTGCCTGGCGGGCTACATGAAGCTGGTGGGCAGGATTTTACTGGAGGCCTACCCGAACAGGATTATGAACATACATCCGGCGCTTCTGCCTGCTTTCCCGGGCTTGCACGGCCAGGAGCAGGCCTGGAAGTATGGTGTGAAGTTCAGCGGTTGTACCGTACATTTTGTGGATGAGGGGATGGATACCGGTCCTGTAATTCTTCAAGCTGTTGTTCCGGTTTATGACAATGACACCGCGGACATTCTGGCTGCCCGCATACTTGAGCAGGAACACCGGATTTACCCGGAAGCCATCGGGCTTTTTGCCGAAGGGCAACTGGAGGTGAACGGCAGAAAGGTTTCTATCGTTAAATAATAGATGGAGGGGATGTTTATGCCGGTTAGACGTGCTTTAATCAGTGTTTCGAACAAAGACGGGGTTGTTGAATTTGCCAGGGGTCTGGCTGAACTGGGAGTAGAGATTGTTTCCACCGGGGGTACACTCAAAACCCTGCGGGAGGCGGGTGTGCCTGTTACATATATTTCCGATGTTACCGGTTTCCCTGAAATCCTTGATGGCCGGGTAAAGACCCTGCATCCGAAAGTACACGGGGGGATCCTGGCCCTGCGTAATAAAGAACACCTGGAACAGCTTCGGAATCACAGTATTACCCCCATTGATTTGGTGGTGGTAAACCTTTATCCTTTTCGGGAGACTGTAGCCAGGCCTGGTGTAACATTGGAAGAAGCTATCGAAAATATTGACATAGGCGGCCCTACCATGGTTCGTTCCGCCGCCAAGAACTACGAGAATGTTCTCATAATCGTAAACCCGGAGCGCTACAGCGAAGTGTTGGACGCTCTGCGCAGCGGCCGGACAGGAAGTGATTTCCGGATGTCCCTCGCCCTGGAGGCCTTTGCCCATACAGCATCTTACGACGCTGCCATTACTGCTTATCTCGAAAACCTGGGGTCTGGCGCTGAGCTGTTTCCGCCCACCTGGAACATATCGGTGCGGCGGGCACAGGTTCTACGTTATGGAGAGAACCCGCACCAGGCGGCAGCTTTTTACCGCGACCAGTCAACAACAGGCCCGTGTGTGGGCAATGCTATGCAGCTTTCGGGCAAAGAGCTGTCCTACAATAATATTCTTGACTTAAACTCGGCCTTTGAACTGGTACGGGAGTTCAGCGAGCCGGCCGCCGTTATAATAAAGCACAACAACCCCTGCGGCTGCGCCTGTTCGACCGGGCTGCCTGACGCGTACAAGAAGGCGCTGGAGGCCGATCCCGTTTCCGCATACGGCGGCATTGTGGCTTTTAACAGGATTGTGGACTCGGCGACTGCCGGGGAAATGGCCAAGATATTCCTGGAGGCCATTATCGCCCCAGGTTATGATGATGAAGCTCTTAAGATTTTAAAGGCCAAGACCGCCTTGAGGCTGCTGGTTACCGGCGAGATCACCGGACAGACCGATGACCGCCTGGAGATCAGAAAGGTAAACGGCGGACTGCTGGCGCAGGAGTTTGACCGGGAGGTTTTTAACCCCTCAGAATTAAAAGTGGTTACCAAAAGGCAGCCGACCAAAGAAGAGATGGATGAACTCGTTTTTGCTATGACCCTGGTAAAACACGTGAAATCCAACGCTATCGTTGTAACCAGTGGGCATCAGCTCATCGGTGTCGGCGCCGGACAGATGAACCGGGTGGGCTCCGCACGGATAGCTTTTGAGCAAGCCGGAGAAAAAGCGCGCGGCGCGGTGCTAGGCTCGGACGCTTTTTTCCCGTTCGGAGATACTGTCATAGAGGCGGCTAAAGCGGGTATAACGGCCATAATCCAGCCCGGTGGCTCCATCCGGGACGAAGAATCGGTAAAAGCCGCGGATGAAAACGGCATAGCCATGGTTTTCACAGGCATGAGGCATTTCAAACACTAAGCAGGACGTGAGAATTGGGACGTGAGAAATGAGACGTGGGACGTGAGAAGAAGCCGTAAAACGTAAGGCGTAGGAGCGCGGGGCAAACGGGGACGGTTCTTGCCTTGCCAGGTAAATAATGTTAATTAGGAAGCAAAAGAACCGTCCCCGTGCTTAAGAACCGTCCCCGTGCTTCATGCGTTTATTCGAACAAAGGACCTCAAAGGAATGCCTGAGAGTTCCCACGTCTCACGTCCCACGTCCCACGTCCCACGACTAAATTGGGAGGTGTTTTAATGAAGGTGCTGGTGGTAGGCAGCGGAGGGCGTGAGCACGCCCTGGTCTGGAAGCTGAAGCAAAGCCCCCGTGTTAAGGAAATCTACTGCGCGCCCGGCAATGCTGGTATTGCCAGGGATGCCGCTTGCATTAACATTAGCGTGGAAGATATCCCCGCTCTTTTGACTTTCGCCGGGGATGAAGGCATAGACCTTACTGTGGTAGGCCCTGAGGCTCCGCTTTGCGCCGGGATAACTGACCAGTTTGAGCTGGCCGGGTTGAAAGTTTTCGGTCCGTCACGCGCCGCCGCTGAAATTGAAGGCAGCAAGGTTGTAGCCAAAGATATCATGGCCAAATATAAAATCCCCACGGCCGGGTACGCTGTGTTTACCGGGCCGGAGGAAGCAATCTCTTACATAAACCGGACCGGCGCCCCCTGTGTGGTCAAAGCTGAAGGGCTGGCCGCCGGCAAGGGGGTTATCGTGGCCATGGATAAGCAGACCGCGATTAACGCTGTAAACTCCATTATGGTGGATAAGGATTTCGGCGAGGCCGGGGATCGTATCGTTGTTGAGGAATGTCTTATTGGTGAAGAAGTGAGCATTCTTGCCTTTACGGATGGTATTAACGTGGTACCCATGGTTTCTTCCCAGGACCACAAGCGGGTCTTCGATAATGACCAGGGTCCCAATACCGGAGGAATGGGTGCCTACGCGCCCGCGCCGGTTTACACTGCGGAACTGCACAAACAGGTCATGGCCGAAATTCTTATTCCGATGATCAGGGCTCTGGAGGCGGAAGGTCGTACCTATCGTGGTGTTATTTACGCGGGGTTGATGATAACAGAGCAGGGACCTAAGGTGCTGGAATTTAACGCCCGTTTCGGTGATCCTGAAACTCAGCCGGTGCTTGCCCTGCTGGATACCGACCTGGTTGAAATCATTGACGCTGTTTTAGAAAACCGCCTGGACCAGATTGAAATCAAGTGGAAAAAACAGGCTTCCGTCTGTGTTGTGCTGGCATCCGGAGGGTATCCGGGGCCTTATGTGAAAGGCAAAGTTATCAGCGGATTAGACCGGGTAACCGGGAGCGTAGTTGTGTTTCACGCCGGCACCTCGGAAAAGGAAGGCAAAATCGTCACCGCGGGAGGCAGGGTACTGGGTGTCACAGCCACCGGGCCTGACATCCTGACTGCTATCGATTCCGCGTATAAAATGGTTGAAAATATTAGTTTTGACGGTATGCAATACCGCAGGGACATCGGCTACAGAGCGGTGGAACGGATAAAATAATGAGTTAGAGGCTGTTCATGTAGTCACCTGCAATAGGAATGCTTTTATGCAATCTGAAACCCCACTTATGGGGTTTGTCTTTTGGAAGACTGTGGAGGGAAGGCAAATAAGATGGTTTTGGCACTATCAAGCAGCCACATCGCTGGAATAGCGCTGACACTTCTGATTATAACCCTGGTGGGCATTTTTGCCGGCAGCAAGGTAAAGACGGCACAGGATTTTTCCTCCGGGGGACGCCGGGCCGGCGCGGTACTGGTGGCAGGCACCATTATGGGCACACTGGTGGGAGGCGCTTCCACTATCGGAACAGCGCAGTTAGCTTTCAAGTATGGTTTTTGCGCCTGGTGGTTTACCCTGGGCGCGGGTATTGCCTGCGCTGTGATCGGGCTGGGGTTGGCCGGTAAAATCCATGCCGGATCCGCGGATACTATGCCCGGCTACCTGGCGCATACGTACGGGGAAAGCATCGGACCGATTTCCAGTGTTTTTTCTTCGGCCGGTATTTTCCTGAACATTGTGGCCCAGGGATTAGCTGCGGTAGCCCTGCTCACTTCCATGTTTCATATGAGCCCTGTTCTGGCTGCTGGAATCTGTGTTCTGCTGGTGCTGGCTTATGTCTTTTTCGGAGGTGTCTGGGGCACCGGCCTGGTGGGTGTGGCCAAAACTGTCCTGCTTTATCTGGCAACTATTTTATGCGGTGTGCTGGCTTACAAGATGGTGGGCGGCTGGACCGGACTGACGGCCAACTTTCCGCCTTATCCCTGGTTCTCCCTTTTCGGACGCAGTTTTAACGAGGACTTTGCCGCTGGATTTTCGCTTCTGGTCGGAGTGCTTTCAACCCAGACTTACTTCCAGGCGGTTTTTGCCGCGCAAAGTCTGGCCAAAGCCCGCGCGGGGGCACTAATTTCAGCGGTTTTGATCCCCCCGCTGGGTATTGGCGGCATCCTGGTTGGTTTGTACATGCGGGCCAACTTTCCCTCTACCCCGTCGGACCAGGTCATGCCGGTCTTTATCATAAATAATCTGCCTCCGTTTCTGGCCGGGGTCTTTCTGGCAGCTTTGTTGATTGCAGTCATCGGCACTTGGGCTGGTCTGACCCTGGGTGTTTCCACCATGCTTACCAGGGATATCTATAAGCGGCTTATCCGTACCCGGGCTGATGATCAGGAAATTTTACTTATGCAGCGGGTATTAATATTACTTGTAAGTATTTCAGTTATTCTATTTTTAGCCGGTAATCTGGGGTCAATGAT
>CAZJGV010000172.1:4093-6485 GCA_964545615.1 uncultured Pelotomaculum sp. | reverse complement strand
GATCTAAGCCGTCCCCGGCAAGTTCTTCTTCGTCGTAATACAGCCACTCAGGCGGGTAATAAGCCATTTCAAAACCGGGCAGCGGTTTGGGATGTTTGCCTCGTGCAGTTTTTTCTTTCATACCAATCACCTCAGGAATATTATCATCCGCCCGGAGCAAATTTAAACCTGCAGGTTAAAAATATTTTTGATTTACGTATTTGAGGTATTATAATGACTCAACCTTTACCTTAGGAGGCTTTAGCTTGAATGTTTTATTTAGCCTCCGGAAGGTTTACCGCGGCGCAAATCACCTCAACCAGCGCAGGCCGGCCCAGTTCAAGCGCCTTTTTGACTGTCTCCTGTATCTGCGCCGGCTCCTCCACACGAAATCCTTCAGCGCCGCACGCTTTGGCAAACTGGACAAAATCGGGTGTGGTCAGCTCGCACCCCTGCGGATTCAGTCCCTGTGCTATCATTTTATTCTTCTCAATGCTGTAGATCTGATTCTTTACCACTATTACCACAACAGGCAGCTTATAGCGCACACAGGTAAGCAGTTCGGCCATAGAAACAAGCATCCCGCCGTCACCGACTATCGCCACCACTGTTTTGTCCGGGCAGGCGAACTTGGCGCCGATGGCGGAAGGCAGCCCGCAGCCGATACTGCGCCACATGCTGGAAAGAAGGATCTCCTGTTTCTCCCCTAAAAAACCCAGGTCAAACCAGTGGGTAAACTCGCCGATATCAAGAGCAACAACAGCATTGTCAGGGATAATCTCATTGAGCGCGGTCATCAGCCTTAAAGGATGGACCGGTACGGTATTATTTTCCTGTTCTTTTACTATAGCCTGCTTGTTTCTCAGCGCTTCCCCTTTAATTTTAGCTAGCCAGGCCTGGTTTAATTTGTAGTTTTCAAGATCATGCTCGATCACAGATAAAAGCATTGCCAGTTCCCCGGTGGCTGAGGCAAAGGTATTTATATTTATTTCCTCGGGTCGCTCCGCAAGCTGCACCACTTTAGCCTTGGGTGGGAAAAATCCCTGCTCATAGACAGCGCTGCCAACGAGTATAATACAGTCGGCCTCCTGGACAACCGGCGGCAGGTAAGCCTCTCCAATTCCTCCCAGATTCATTTTGAAACGGCCTCTTACCACGCCTTTGGCGTCCTGGGCGGTTAACACCCCCGCCCCCAGCACGTGTGCCAGGGAATGCACCTGGTACACAGCCTCTTCCACTATTTTACCTACTACAATCAGCGGCCTTTGTGAGCTTTTAATTGCGTCAATTATATTTTCACTGTTTCCCGAAAAAACCAGCGGTTTTTTAATTTCAACGATTTCGGCAGTCACTGTCTCAGCGTCTACCGGTTTCAAAAAACGTTTTGAGGAACGGAGATATGTGAGACTGAAAAATTGATGTAAGAAGTTCTGGCCGCGCTGACAAGCAGGTCCAGCACAGATGCGGGCTCAGTGAGAATTGTGGTGAAACCGGAGAAACTCCTGAATAGGAGCTGCTGGTCAAAGTACTGTTTGGTCCTGAGACCGATCTTTTTTGTATCCACCTGACCTGTTATGGCCAGTACAGGGCTTTTATCATAATAGGCATCTGCCAGGCCGTTGATCAGACTGACCGCGCCCGGTCCTGCGGAAGCGGCACAGACAGCCAGCCTGCCGGTCAACCTGGCCTCATAGGAGGCCATAAAAGCAGCGTTAGCTTCATGCGTAACGGGAATAAAGCTTATCTTGCCCTGGCGGGCTACCGCGTCGAGCAAAGGGAATATAGTATCACCGAGAACACCGTAGATTCTTTCCACACCCCATTGGGCCAGTTGGGCTAATATCAAATCTGCAACGTTACCGCTTACTTTCAAATCTATTCATCCTTTCTTAATAGAAAACAATTAAAGCCGTTATCCAATGAACTGTCTTTATACTATTCTTTCAACATATATCAATATTATCCTTTCGCAGGAGCCCTTTTCACGCCCTCAACAGACAAAACTGAACCTTGATTCGCAAAAACCAGTCTAAATAGAAACAGGAGAAACCTGGCTGCCACCGCTCACAAAGTGAAATTATATGGGAAATAGGTTTTAGATATGTTATAATTCTTTTAAATTCAAGGAGGGAACACTGGTTGTCTCAAAAAAAGAGAAAAAAAAGGTTAAACTATAGACGCCTGGCTGTGCTTATTGTAATTCTCTGTGTGCTGGTTACCGGAGGCAGTGCCCTGGGACTGTTTTTTGCCAGTATCAAGGACATGCCGGCGCTGAGTCCTGAGGTGCTGGAATCAGGCGCCTCAACCATGATTTATGACATGGATGGGAACCTTGTCACCCAGATCGGCATCAGGAACAGCGTTCCGGTTGATATAAAGAAAGTACCCCTTCAGCTCAAGAACGCCTTCCTGT
>CAZJGV010000172.1:0-4083 GCA_964545615.1 uncultured Pelotomaculum sp. | reverse complement strand
CCCCCGCTTTTACCAGCACCACGGGATCAGCATACGCGGGATCATGCGGGCAGCCTGGTCGGATCTGACTTCCGGGTCACTCCGGGAAGGCGGCAGCACCATTACCCAGCAGTTGGTCAGAATATCATTCCTGAGCGCGGAAAAGACTGTCAAAAGAAAAATCCAGGAGATCGTCATGTCCTTTCAGGTTGAGAGGCGATACACCAAAGACGAAATTCTGGAAATGTATCTTAACAATGTGTACCTTGGTGAGGGCGCTTACGGTATTCAGGCCGCGGCGCAAACCTATTTTGGTAAAAGTGTTTACGATGAAAACCTTCTGCTGGAGGAGATGGCCCTGCTGGCGGGCTTGCCCCAGGCGCCCAGCGCCTACTCGCCCTTCCTTGACCCCAGAGCCGCAATGGCCAGGCGCAACGACGTCCTGGACAGCATGGTCAAAAATAACTATATCACTGCCATTGAAGCGGAAAACGCCAAGGCTAAAGAAATCGAGCTGGAAACCAAGGAACTGGCCTGGCGGCAGTACCCTTACCCCTACTTCTTAGACTATATAACAGACGAGTTGACTGAAAAATATGGTGAAGACGCGGTTTTCAAGGGCGGTCTGAAAGTATACACCACCCTGGACACCCAAATACAGCAGATTGCTGAAACGGCCATGGGCAGAAACGCCAATTTCCCGTCTTCCAGCACTGACAACAGTGGTATCTTACAACCCCAGGGCGCGGTTGTGGTGCTCGACCCGCACACAGGCTACATCAAGGCCCTGGTAGGCGGACGCGAACACATCCAGAGGAGGCAGTGGAACAGAGCGACCCAGACCGCCCGTCAGCCTGGTTCCGCTTTTAAGCCTATTGCCGCTTACGGGCCCGCTATCGAATATACCGGCATGGGGACCGCCTCGGTGATAGATGATATCCCGGTCAGTTACGGGTCCTACCAACCGCGGAACTTTGACGGAAGATACCGGGGTTTGATTACCCTGCGTACTGCTATTACCAACTCTATTAACGTAGCTGCCGTTAAAGTGTTGATGGATTATGTAGGCCTGGCCAACTCAATTAAATTCGCATCATTCCTGGGCATAGATCTGGATCCGTTGAATCACGGCGCCAGCATGGCTCTGGGCGGATTACATTACGGGGTCACGCCTCTGCAAATGGCCAGCGCTTACGGGGCCTTTGACAACAATGGCGTATATATTGAGCCAACTGTAATTTTAAAGGTTGAAAAGCAGGACGGTGTGATTTTGGAACAGCATGTGCCCAAACAGCGGGTGGCAATGAAGCCGACCACCGCCTTTCTGATCACTGACATGCTGCGGTCTGTTGTACAGAGCGGCACTGGGACCGGTGCTCAGATCAGCAGGCCTGCCGCGGGGAAAACCGGCACCACCGACGAAGGAAAAGATCTCTGGTTTGTAGGTTATACTCCTGAACTGGTTGCTGCGGTCTGGATGGGCTATGATAATCCTGAAGGGATGCCGCAGGCTTATGGAGGCACCTACCCTACCAGGGTATGGCAGGAAATTATGAGCAGGGCGCTGAGTAACACTCCCGTCACCAGCTTTCCCAGACCCGGGGGAATAGTGACAGCTACAGTGGATGGCAAATCCGGTCTGCTGCCCGGCCCGAATACGCCGGGTGACAGCCTGGTCACAGATTTTTTTGCTGAAGGAACGGTCCCCTCAGCGTCAGACAACGTGCACACATTCGTTGAAGTCTGCGCTGCGAGCGGCCAACTGCCGACCCAGTACTGCCCCGACCGGGTGATTAAACAACTGATCAAGCTGCCCTATTCGGTTCCCTCTACAGTAGAAGACTATGCTCTCAGAGCGCCTACTGAATCCTGCACTCTGCATGTGTCCGGCGGGGTCCAAACTCAGCCCGGCAAGAACGGCTCCGCTCCCTCCACTCCGGACAAAACGGGCAGCAGTACCAAGCCCGATCAAGGGGTCATAAAAACCGATACGGGCACTAAAAAGAATCCTTAAAACAGGAAGCGGCCTACAAGCCGCTTTTTTACATTTATAGCCATTCATAGTTAATTGTTTTTAGTGAAAGATATAGCTAGAATCACATTCTAAAGGAGGCGCCACTAATATGTATCACCATGGCTGGTCTGACTACCAACGCGGCGTGAACGTAAAATCGCTGACTCCTAACGGTAGTGATGTTTCTATTATTTATGATGGTTTGTTGAACAGGAGCGGGGCTTCCCAGGTTTACCTCCACACTGGTTTTGGCAATCCCATGCAGTGGGAAATAATTGACGATTACCGTATGCAGCGCACAGCGGAAGGATGGAAGAAAACACTGAATATGGAGGGCGGGCACCTTACCTTCTGTTTCCGCGACACCGCCGGCAACTGGGATAACAACAACGGGAACAACTGGACTTATAAGCTGGTCTGAAAAAGGAGCAACCGGGCTCGTCCCGGTTAGCTTTTTTTAGGACAGCTCAACCACAGTCACACCATATCCCCCTTCCCCCTGTTCACCCAGGCGGAAGGATTTGACCCGGTGGTGCCCCTTTAAAAGCTTCTGGACAGCCGTTCTTAGTGAGCCGGTACCTTTACCGTGGATCAGGCAGACCCTGGGCAAGCCCGCCAGGTAAGCGTCGTCCAGATATTTTTCCACCAGGACTATAGCCTCCTCAGTGTACTGTCCTCTCAGATCAAGTTCGGAAGAAATCTCGCGGGCCTTATCGAAAAGCACACCAGCCACTTCGCTTTGCCCCGCGGCGGACCTGGTTTTTTCAATCCTCCGCAAATCACGCCAGGGAACGCTCATTTTGAGAATTCCCACCTGAACCTGCACTTCGCCTCCGGGGGCCGGGGAAACAAGAACATAGCCCCGCTGGTTGAATTTGGGCAGAAAGACCTCTTCGCCGGGGAGCAATTCAGCCGGGACTTCACCGGTCATGACCTTTTCAGGCACAGAGCGGCTGACTTTTTTGCTCAGGTTTCCTATCTTTTCTCTTGCCTCCTGGATGGCGCTTTCCCTGGCACGGGTTGTCTCCTCAGTCAGTTTCTCCCTGAGTTCCTTAATCGCCGCCTCTGCCTCCGTCCTGGTGTTCCTTACCAATACACGCGCTTCCTCCGACGCCTTTGACAGAATGGACTCCCGTTTAGCGGCGAGGTCCGCCTCCTTTTTTTGATGCATTTCCTTGAGCAGCCTGGCTTCTTCAGTCAGTCTGGCAGCCTCAGCCCTCTCAGCCTGCGCCGCCTGCTGCTCTTTTTCCAGATCACGCATAAGTTCCTCAAACTGCACCTGCTCCACCGTTAAGAACTCCCTGGCCCTGTTTACCAGTTCAACCGGCAAACCCAGCCTGCCCGCAATTTCAAAAGCGTTGCTGCGGCCAGGCTTACCTATCAAAAGGCGATAAGTAGGCCGCAGCGTTGCCGTGTCAAACTCCACACTGGCATTCTCCACCCGGTCATGGGCGTAGGCGAAATTTTTCAGCTCGCTGTAATGGGTGGTGGCAACGGTTTTAGCCCCGATCGAGTGAAGCCTTTCCAGGATCGACTGGGCCAGGGCCGCTCCCTCGGTCGGATCGGTTCCTGCCCCTAACTCATCTAACAGCACCAGGCTGTCCTTGCCGGCATTACCGACAATATCCACTATGTTGGTCATATGTGAGGAAAAAGTGCTGAGGGACTGCTCAATGCTCTGCTCATCACCGATATCGGCAAAAACCTGCCTGAACACACCTAGCTTTGAACCTTCGCCCACTGGTATGTGCAACCCGGACTGGGCCATTAGAACGTGCAGTCCGGCGGTTTTCAGAGCGACTGTTTTGCCCCCTGTGTTGGGCCCGGTGATAACCAGGGTGTCAAAATCTTCGCCTATACATATGTTTACAGGCACCACTTCCCCCTTCAACAGAGGGTGCCTGCCCTGCCGGATATCCAGCACAGCCTCTCCTTCCAGGACTGGCGCCCAGGCCTGCAGGGCATGGCTCTGCCTGGCCCTGGCCATAATAAAATCCAATTCTCCCAGAGTCAGCAGTGAAGTTTCGATCGACTCCAGGTTCTGCGCCACCCAGGCGTCGGTCAGCTCCCAGCCGAAGGTGATGGAGTTG
>CAZJGV010000171.1:0-6525 GCA_964545615.1 uncultured Pelotomaculum sp. | reverse complement strand
ATAGTCGCCACTATTTCCCAGTGGGCCAGTTCTTCAGTACCTATATCGGTAAGCAGCCCTTTAGCTTTATCAGTAGGCATGGTGTAACGCTGGGTCAGGTACCTGACGCCTGCCGATAGCTCACTGTCCGGTCCGCCGTACTGGGCCATCAGAAATTTGGCCATGCCTATGTCATTCCTAAACACCCGCACCGGGTATTCCAGTTTTTTTTCATACATCCACATAGTCCATAGTCCTTTCCTATTCGTATTCGATTTCCCAGGGCCAGGGACCCTGGATCCAGAGCCACTGATGGTGCGGCGGGGTGCAGCCTGTAACTGTTAAAGGCCCGTAGATTTCCTCATAACGTCTTATCGCTTCCAGCAGTTGGTTCCTGACTTTGTAGAAATCCCTGAGTGCCGCCTGATCCTGGGGGTGTGTGTCCAGGAACAGATTCAAATCAATCGCCACGAATTCCAGTTCCTGAATCATTTTTAGCATGGCCAGTCTTTCATCCATTCCAATATCCGCCTCCGTTAATATAATTAGGGAAAATTCCTCAACTACAGAGCCAATCTTTGGGGACATTCCTCAGCCACAGAGTCAGGCATCGGGGACATTCCTCAGCCACAGAGAGAGGCTCATAATAGAGGTGTGTCCCCATTCCTCTGACGAGGTGTGTCCCCTTTTATCTGAAGTTGCGTCCCCTTTCCCTAATAGGGGTAAGGGCTGTAAAGATCCGGGAAAACCGTGCCCTTTTCCAGCGCTTCGGCCGGGCTGAAGATCTGGCCGTACCTTTGCCAGATGACATAAGCCTGGGCGAGGCGGGCCTGCGGAAAAATTCCCTCTGCCTGGATCTCCGGCGCGGCGGCCTCGGCTTTAATCTCAACTGACGGTTGTATATCTTTATTTTCCTTCTTGTCCGTTTTCACAAGCTGCCTGCTAAAAAACGGGTGTGGCACTCTTCTGAACATGTAAACACCATCCTTTTATGCCAGTATTTCTCATGCTTTAGATTATGTTTTTTTGCCTGGAGTGTTACTGGCCGGCTATATTTGGAGGGTAAAAAAAATAAACCGGAAGTTTGCACTTCCGGCTCTGCTTTTGGTTTAGGCAAAAAAACTTCGAACAAAATCAACTATTTTAAAGCGAAATTCCACTGTTGCCACTTCTTCCGCAACCTGGCCAGAATCTACTTCCACGGTAGAAGGGGCGGTTGTTTTGGGAGTTCCCGGATCCGGTGTCCTGCTGTCGCTTTCTTTAGCGCCTGGCAGCGGAAGATTGTCGCCGGCCGCGCCGTACTCCGTGGTTGAGCTTTCAGCCAGCTTTGACATGTCCACAAAACAAAGGGGCGGAAAGAGGACGCACCACCAGTTGGCGCCGCCTCCCGCACCGATGGTCACTTTTACCGCTTCATAATCACCGGCGGGAAGTATGAAAGGGCCATAATGCTTGGTGGGGAAAGGAAAGCTGTCCAGTTCCACCCGGACCGGATATGTTTTTCCCTGGGCCTTTATTTCCCGGGTGGCAACTTCCTTGATGCCGTCCAGGTTAGCCCTGGCGATCGACCTGGCGGAATCCAGGTTCTCGGCTTTGATAAATTCTGGTTCCGTATAAAGGATTATCTCATCCCTGACTTTCCTTTTCAGGTCCTGGTCAGCGGCGCTGTCACTGTTGGCGACCACGTGCAGCCTGATTAAATTATCGGAAGCATATACTGTCTCAGGTGATTTGTGCTGTACGCTGAAGATAAGTGTCACCACCGTCAGTAGTGAAAAAGCACTTAGAATAATGATCAATTTTCTTGGCAATGATGGTTACCTCAATTCCTCGATTTTGCCTGGATAATTTTGTAACTGGTTATAGTATCACCACCGGGACAGCATTATTAACATGTTTACAAAAAATAGTTTTATTTCCCAGGGGGCTTAGCACCCCCTATATTTTTTTAATTAAGCGTATTAACTAAATAGGAACCCAACCAAGAAAGGAGGAATCTGATAAATCAATATTAAGGCCAGGTTATGACCAAAGAAATTGGATCGGGGGTGTGCGGGTTGTTGAAGAAGAGTGGTATTACCTTGTTTTTAGCCGCGATTTTGGTGCTGGTGATGGTAAACGCGTCATTTGCCAGTCCCGGCAATGGCAATGGTAAAGGCATTGGAAACGGAAAATGGAAAACAAAAGTTCAGGGAAATCAGAAGGTGACTCAGTTAAATGATGTGGTTTCACATTGGGCTGAGCAGCCTGTTAGGTTTATGTTGACGCAGGGAATAGTTACCGGTTATCCCGATTTTACATTCAGGCCGAATAATCCGGTGACTAAATATGAAGCGATCATGATGATCGCCAGGGCATCAGGTTTTGACGGTACAGCTGATCGGAGTCTGACGTGGGATAAGAGTGTGCCGGACTGGGTGCGGGAATGTCTTGACTATGCTATCGACGAAGGAATACTGACAGAAAATGAAGCAGATAATTTTAAGGGATGGGAACCGGCCAAAAGGTACGAGGTGGCGGTTTGGACAGCCAGGACCTTAGGTTTGGAAGAGGATGGTCAGACTTCTTTTCTGGATGATAATGAGATACCCTATTTCTCCAGGTCATACATAAGCGGGATGTGCAAAAACCGCTTTATGGTCGGGTATCCCGGCAACCTGTTTCAACCTAACAAGCCGGTAACCAGGGCGGAGATGGCAGCCATAATCTACCGGATTATGTTGTCAGAGACAGAAGTTGACGGAAATGACGACAGCGACACCAGTGATGACCTTGCCATTGACAGACTGACTCCCGCTGACGGAAGTGATGATGTCGCTCCGGCCACCGATCGGCTGACGGCCAGGTTTAACATGGCGATTGAAGCGGAAGACGACCTGGAAAGTGTCAGAGAATGTATCACTGTGAAAAATGTTACCGACAATGATTACATTGACATAGATCAGGTATCTATGGATGGCAGGTACCTGTATATTGACCTGGAAGATGCGCTAGAAGACGGCAAGACTTACCGGGTGACCATTGATGAGGATATAATTGAGGCCAAAGAGTCCGGCGCAAGCTTTGGCGGGCTGAGCGGAAGCCGGTGGGAATTCAGCACAGGCGATGCCGAAGAAGATGATTTGGATATTGTAAGTTTAAGCCCCGCCGACGGGGATGATGATGTAGAAGGCGCCAATACCGAAGTTCTCAGAGCTGTATTCAGCGATGATATTCAGGTGATATCCGGTAGGAACCTGAATAACGCCGTTAAAGTCTACAATAAAAGCGAAGATGAATATGTGGATATAGATAGTATTGAAATCGATGACGATACGCTGATTATAACTCTGGAAGAGCCGCTTGCTGAAGGCAACACTTTTGAGGTGACGATAAAGGCCGACTATCTTGAAGAAGTGGACAGCGGCGTTAATTTTAAGGGTAGCACGGGATCAGACTGGAGATTTAAAACAATTTGAAAAAGGACGGGCTAATATACATTTAAAAAAGCGCGGTCAGGGATGTCCCCGGCCGCGTTTTTAGTGCAGAAAAATTAAAAAATTTTTTGACCAAAAGAAGGAATAGTTTTTCTTTTGTAGAATGCTTGTACTTACTTTGTACATAGTTTGTGGACAATACCTGTTTGAAGTCAGGAGCAGTTTTTTATGAAAATTGAAATAAGGGGTGCTGAAAGACTAAGTTTCAGGGAACGGCAGGTTGTGACTTTAAAAGAGATGGGCTATTCCACGGACAGGGTAGCCAAACAGCTTAATTTAAGTCCCAGCACTGTCTCAACATTATACAGCCGGGCCAGGTCTAAAGGCTACGAAGTGGTGATTGTCATACCCGGTCAAAACCTGGCCATCTTTGGTATTGATGAGGAAGAGGAGGTTAAACAGTGAGCCAGCCTTTAAGAAAGGAATGGGAAGCATTCTACCCCCTGGAGGAAAAAGCTGCGCCAGGCAAGCGGCCCCGGCCTAAAAAATCCTTCAATTTATCCAAAAGCAGGATTCCTGTATTAATAGGTGTGTTCCTCCTGGTATATATGGCCTTTTCTTTCTACAGCCAGTTCAACAAGCTTGCCAACATGCGCAACGACGTCAGCGGTATTCAGCAACAGATGAAGGATTTGCAGCAAAAAAACACTGCTCTGCGTGAAGAACTGCGCATGGTGCAAAGCGACGCCTATATTGAAAAGACCGCTCGTGAGAAGATAGGCCTGATTAAGCCGGGCGAAACGAGGGTGATTCCGGTGGAACCGGGAACCGAGATAAAGGGGATTCAGAGCCCTGCACAAGAAAATATTGTAGCTGACTAAAGTTAAATAGAAAACCCAGATGTTTCTTGACACTTTCTATTTGGTTCGCATATAATTACACTAGGTTTTTGGAGTTTTAAGGAGGAATTTTGTCAGTTATGCCGATTGAACTGGGTAGCGTCTTGGATGGCGTTGTCACCGGAATTACAAATTTCGGTGCTTTTATTGAGCTGCCTGGTGGAGAAACTGGTTTAGTTCACATATCTGAAATTGCAGAGGTTTACGTGAAGGACGTTAACGATTTCCTGAAAGCCAATGACAAGGTTATCGTTAAAGTAATTTCAGTAGACCCGAAGGGTAAAATAGGCCTTTCCATTAAACAGGCTAATCCTTCAGTTCGCCCCACCAAGAAAAAATTCCAACCTTCCTTTGAAGATAAACTGGCCAAGTTCCTCAAAGAGAGTGAAGAGCGCCAACAGGTTTTGAAGCGGAATACCGAATCAAAACGGGGTGGGCGCGGTTCGGGCAAGAAAGCGGAATAAGAGAAACAGGCAATTCTCAGGGCGAGAGTTGCTTTTTTTTTCAGGGTGACTTTGCAAAGGATAATATCGTGCCTCTAATTTAATAATTGGAAGTGATAAGTGATGAAGCGTGTCGCTGCTATTGATATAGGGACAAATTCCACCAGGCTGCTGGTGGCCGAGGGGACTGGCGGAGTTATCAAGAGGATAGAAACCGGGCTGACCACCACCCGCCTGGGGGAAGGGATTGCCGGGGGCTTATTGCTGCGTGAGGCCATGGAAAGAACGGTGCAGGCCGTCAGAGTGTTTAAGCAAACAGCGCTGAACCTGGGAGTTGAAAAGGTTGTGGCCGCAGCTACCAGCGCCGTGCGGGACGCGTCCAATCAAAGCGAGTTTATGGAACTGGTTGAAAAAAGAGCGGGACTGCAGCTGCGGGTGCTGAGCGGTGAAGAAGAGGCGGCTTTGAGTTACAGAGGAGTGCTGGCGGGACTGGTAGCCCCGCCGCACTCCACTGTAGTACTGGATATAGGCGGGGGCAGCACTGAGCTTACCTGGCAGCAGTCGGGAGGGTTGCGCCTGGTTAGTGTAAATGCCGGAGCTGTACGGATGACCGAAACCGGCGTGGGGGAAGAGGAGATATCAGAGCTTTTAAGACCAGCCCTGGAAGAAATAAAGAGCCTGTCATTAAAAAATCTGGTGGGAGTGGGTGGAACGGTAACCACCCTGGCTGCCATAGACCAGCGGCTTGCGGTTTATGACCCCGAGCGGGTGCACGGCTATTGCTTAAGCGCCGGCAGTGTAGAACGGATCTTAAATATGTTGAAAGATATGGACATAAAGGAACGAAAAAAGGTGCCGGGTATGCAGCCGGAGAGAGCCGATATTATCGTCGCGGGAATTTTTATCCTTAAAACGGTCTTAAACGGCCTCGATTTAAGTTGGATGTATGTCAGCGAATGCGACATGCTTTACGGACTTTTACTGGAAGAAGTCGAAATAAAGTAATGAAGTAGTTACTAAAAATTACATTTTATTCCATCCCCTTATACTATAATAATACTATTGGTAGAAAAAGTATAAGGGGTGGATCTATTGTTTGAAAATCCTGAGATCTATCCGTATCAACGGTCCGGAAGTGAAAAAAAGAAGAGCCGGTCCGGCGTCAGTGCAAAGAACGGAAAAAAACAAATTCCTTTTTTTAAAGCCAAAGTTGGACAGGCCTTGAATGCCGAATCCCTCATACTGGCCAGTGCCGGCTTCTTTCTGGGGCGGGCGGTTTTGCTGGGTGAACTGTCTCCTTTCGGGGCTTCTTTTGTGGCTGCCGCCATCAGGGTCTGCGGCCGTTCCGGTATTCTGGCGGTATTTTCAGTTATCCTCGGCCTGGCCACGGTCAGCAGAGGGATTCCCCTTACCAGCTCAATTCTTACCATGCTTTGCACCTGGCTCTTAATCAAATCAATGCCGGCCGGCATGAAAAGGCCGTGGCTGGTACTGCCGGCCCTGGTTCTGGCTGCGACCGTGGTGGTTAAAGCCTCATTTATAGCTTACAGTTTCCCTTCTTCCTACGGTTACTTCAGCGTTTTGTTTGAAGCAGTATTTGCCGCCCTGCTCACTCCGGTAATGTTATACGGCCTTGAGGCGCTTAAAAAAAAGGCCGGCGGTTTTTACCCTTTTTCCGGAGAAGAAATATTTTGTTTACTGCTTATCCTGGGGGGGCTTATCGCCGGAACCGGCGATTTAAAATATGAAATGATAACCGTAAAGGGAGTCTTAAGCAAGCTGGTTATC
>CAZJGV010000170.1:0-6590 GCA_964545615.1 uncultured Pelotomaculum sp. | reverse complement strand
CGCGCATCGGCTCGCCCAAATTTTCCCTGCGGTGGGTTGTTACCAGGAGAACCCTGCGACTGCCGTAGTCTATCCCGTCCAGGATCTTATCGTTAAAGCGATACTCCTGTTTAACGGTTGCCAAAAGGGCGTCGATGACTGTATTCCCGGTAACAAAGATTTTTTCCGCCGGAACTCTTTCTTCCAGCAGGTTTTGCCTGGCAGTGGCCGTAGGCGCGAAGTTCAGGTCGGCCAGCACCCCTGTCAGGCGCCTGTTGATCTCTTCCGGGAAAGGCGAAAACTTATCCCGTGTTCGCAAACCCGCCTCCACATGCCCTACCGGAATGTGCAGATAGAAGGAGGCTAAAGCCGACACAAAGGTGGTGGTAGTATCTCCGTGCACCAGCACCAAATCGGGTTTTTCCTCGATTAACACTTTCTCCAGACCGGCCAGAGCCCTGCCGGTTATATCAAAAAGATTCTGGCCATGCCTCATTATATCAAGGTCATAGGCGGGTCTAATCTCAAATAATGAAAGCACCTGGTCCAGCATTTCCCGGTGCTGGGCCGTAACCGCCACTTTACAGTCTATTTCAGCGCGGTGCTTTTCGAGCTCTTTAACTAAAGGAGCCATTTTGATGGCCTCCGGCCTGGTCCCAAAGACAGCCAATATTTTCAGCAAAAAGACATCCCCTGTTTTATCTATATTACCACAACATGCTAATCTTGCTAAAAATGTTAATTACCTGAAATTTTCAAAAATTTAAAAACATATTGAATGAACTAATACTATTTTGAGAGCATTTTCATATACTTTTTCAAGAAAACCGGAATCCAACTCATTACGGACATTAAAAGTACATCTTATAATTATAGCTTGTAGTGCACCAGCTTTGTGCCGGCTTCCTCAAACAGCGCCAGGGACATGGGGTCGGGGTATTCGCCCTGAAATACAATCTTTTCAATCCCCGCGTTAATCAGAATCTTGGCGCACAGAACACAGGGCTGGTGAGTAACGTAATAAACCGCTCCCTTGATGGCGATACCATGAACCGCTGCCTGGATGATGGCATTTTGTTCGGCATGCAGGCCCCGGCAGAGCTCGTGGCGCTGACCGGAAGGCACACCCTGCTTTTCCCGCAGGCACCCAATTTCCAGGCAGTGTTTCAACCCGGCAGGCGCACCGTTGTAGCCGCTGGCAAGAATACGCTTGTCCTTTACGACAATGGACCCTACCTGCCTGCGCAAGCATGTTGAACGTGTAGCCACCACATTGGCAATATTCATAAAATACTGATCCCAGGCGGGACGGGATGTGGGTCGTGGGTCGTGAGACGTGAGACTTTTGGGTGTTTCCTCTCCGTCAATTAAGAGATTATTCTCTTTAATACTGCCATTGTTTTGTTCTTCGGATTGTTTTTTCTGTGTCATTATTGCACCTTATAATCAAATTCTTGTTATCGATATAGTCACTTTTGCCGTTTACGCGGCACCAGCAGCAGGATGGAAACTGTAGGTCAGAAAGGGGATGTTTTTGGTCAAAAAGACCTGGGTGGAATGCCTGAATCCCAAGTCTCACGTCCCATTTCTCATTTCTCAATACAGAGGGTACTTGTCACAGAGTTCGGCTACTTTCACCCGTGCCTTTTCGATCTTTTCCCTACTGTCACGGTTAGCTATGGCGTAGTCCATTATTTCGGCAATCTGGCACATGTCTTTTTCCTGAAGACCGCGGGTGGTCACCGCCGGGGTACCGATACGAATGCCGCTGGAAGTGTTGGGCGGTTGGGGATCATAGGGTATGGCATTCTTATTTACGGTCACGCCGACCACATCAAAAAGTTCCTGGACTTCTTTACCGGTTATGTTTTTACTTCTTAAATCAACCAGGATCATGTGGTTATCCGTACCACCCGATACCAGGTCAAAACCGCGTTCCAGCAGAGCGGCGGCAAGTGCCCTGGCGTTGTCTACAACCCTTTGCTGGTAATCTTTAAAACCGGGCTCCAACGCTTCTTTCAGCGCTACCGCCTTCGCGGCTATGATATGCATCAACGGCCCCCCCTGGATACCAGGAAATACCGCCCTGTTGATTTTAACACCGTACTTTTCGCCGTATTTGCTTAAAATCAAGCCGCCTCTCGGCCCGCGCAGGGTTTTATGAGTGGTGGTGGTAACCACATCGGCATGCGGCACCGGGTTCATATGCAGGCCCGCCGCCACCAGTCCGGCAATGTGGGCCATATCAACCATCAAATAAGCTCCCACTTCTTCAGCTATTTCTTTCATCTTGTAAAAATCAATAACCCGCGGGTAAGCGCTTGCTCCGGCTATGATCATACTGGGTTTGCTTTCCATGGCCGCGCCAAAGACCTTCTCGTAATTGATCAGACCAGTTTCCTTTTCCACACCGTAAAACGCTATTTTAAAATATGATCCTGAGATGTTAATCGGACTGCCGTGGGTGAGGTGTCCACCGTGGGCAAGATCCATGCCGAGAATGGTATCCCCCGGTTTCAAGAGGGCAAAATACACAGCGGTATTGGCCTGAGCCCCGGAGTGAGGCTGCACATTGGCATAATCAGCGCCAAACAATTCCTTTGCCCGCGCAATGGCCAAACTCTCAGCAATATCAACAAACTCGCAGCCTCCGTAATAACGGCGGCCCGGATATCCTTCAGCGTATTTGTTGGTTAAAACTGAACTCTGCGCCTCCATAACCGCGCAACTGGCCACATTCTCTGAGGCGATCAGTTCCAGGGTGCGTCGCTGTCGCTGGGTTTCCAGTTCAACAGCATGAAATATTTCAGGGTCAACTTCGGAAAGAGGGCGTAATAGGCTCATTTTAAAAATCCTCCCCACGGCCGGCAGCATTTTATTGCCGGCTGCAACATGAATATTTTTGCTCTATAGATTTTATTTTATCTACCCGGCGGGCGTGTCGCCCACCTGTAAATTCTGATTCAAGCCAAATATCGATAATATCCCTGGCCAGTCCGGGTCCAATCACCCGTCCGCCCAAGGTCAGGATATTGGCGTCATTATGCTCCCTGGCTGCCCTGGCGGAAAAAGTGTCATGACACTGGGCAGCCCGGATGCCAGGCACCTTATTGGCGGTTATGGCCACACCAATGCCTGTGCCACAGCAGATTACACCCCGGTCAAAATCTTCTTTTTGCACAGCCTCGGCAATCTTCAAAGCCAGATCGGGATAATCCACCGGATCTTCTGAAAAGGTACCAAAGTCATCATATTCTACGTCGCACGCCTTGAGATAAGCGGCAATTTCTTCTTTCAGGCGGAACCCTCCGTGATCGCAACCTAAAGCAATTCTCATATCCTTAACAAACCCTCCTTACCTTAACAGAGTGTTTTCGACAGGATCTACTACCATGGTTCTACAACAAAGTGGAATTTCCCTTTTAAAGCCACTTGATAAATCTTTCTCATTTATTTTTTACAAAAGCTTGTCCAGCATACGGGTAATCAGCTCTTCGAGCCTGCGGGCGCACCGGCGGTATTCTTCCAGCGATTGTCCAATCGGGTCCGGCACATCACCAAGGGAGTCCGTATATTCGGCCAGGGTAAAAACCTTTGCCGCAAACTGGGGGAAAAGAATTCTAACTTGCTCGAGGTGCCCGCTGGTCATGGTCAGAATCAAATCCGCCTTTAACACTTTGTCCCGACTGAGCCTGGTCGCCCGGTGGCTCAGAAGGCTTATGCCCATTTCGGACATTGCCTGCGCCGCCTCCCGCGAAGCCCGGTCTTCAGGAAACGCCGCTACTCCCGCGGAAGAAAAATGCAGATCACACTTATCTCCGGCTCTGTCTTTTAAAAGCTTCTTTGCCAGAGCCTCGGCCATACTGCTGCGGCAGGTGTTTCCGGTACAGACGAAGAGTATTCTCAAGCTAAAAACCCCTTTTATCACAGGATTTACAGAATTATCAGGATTAAATAATTATAAACCTTTAAAAGCTCAAATAAGAACCACTAATATTTTTAAATAATTTCTCTCTGACTATGTTATCAGCAATTGCACCCAACAAGACAATCCTGTTAATTCTGTTAAAATTATGTTTTTAAAAGATCAGCTTCACGCCGATGCCGACAAGGATCAGACCGCCCAGGAGTTGGGCTCTCTCGCCCACCCAACTGCCCACGAAACGGCCGAGGATGAGCCCACCGGCGGTCATCACTCCGGCCACTATGCCTATTGTCCCCGCTGTAAGCAAAAGATTTACCTGGCGGGCGCCCAGGGTAAAACCGACACTCAGCGCATCCATGCTCACACTGGTTCCCAGCAGGACCAAACCCCAGGTGGTAAAGTTTATTTTCTTTACTGTCTCCCTACCGCCCCGCAATGTGGCCCAGATCATTTTTACACCCAGGTAAATCAGAAGTACGGCGCCGATTACTGATGCCGCCCGGCCGAGCCTGCTGCCCGCAAACTCGCCGACAAACCAACCCGCCAGAGGCATGCATATATGAAAGACCAGAACGGTGGCGCTGATTACTAACATCTGCCGCCGGGTTACCCCGGCCAGCCCGATTCCCACACAAAGTGAAAAAGCGTCCGTACCCAGTGCCACCGCCAATACTATCAAGGTAACAAAACTCATAGCTGCCTCCAGACGAAGTGGGGACTAATGACCTGTCCACCTGCACTATTATAATGCTGCCGGCCTCCTTTTGAGACAAGGAGACGGTTCTCTGGTCTCACTTAGCTTGGATAAAATATCGTCCAAGCCTACAACTGGCGCACTAGACTATTATTATGTGGCCGCCGGCTGCCTTTTTAAGACGGTTCATTACCGCCAGCCCCACTCCAAGCTCTTCAAGCCCCTCGGCAAAGATTATATCCACACCGAGTTCGTTAAAGCGCCGCAGGGCTGAATACAGGCCGGCCGCAACGGTTTCAGGCTTTTCCCTGCACCCGGCGGTCACTACCTCTCCATAATGGGAAAAATCATCGTTTTTAGATAAAGACAGGATTCCCACCTTCCTGCCCCTGGCTTTTTCTTGGCCGGCCAGTTCTTTAATCTTTGAGGCTGCAGCCTCCGGTCTGCCTATCACCAGCCGCAGCGGCGCCAGTGGAGCGTAATGTATGTATTTCATCCCGGGGGAACGGGGTTTATCCTCCTTATTAAAGCCTGCCGCAGCTGCCGGATCAACATTTACTTCACCTAATACATCTCTGAGATCCTCCGGGGTTATTCCCCCGGGTCTTAAAACCACCGGCACCTTTGAGGTCATGTCCAGTACTGTTGATTCAACTCCGAACTCAGCCGGGCCGCCATCAAGAACAGCTTCAATTCTGCCGTTTAAGTCCTCCAATACGTGTTCCGCCGAGGTAGGGCTGGGCCGCCCCGACATATTGGCGCTGGGCGCCGCCACAGGAACCCCTGCAGCCCTTATTAAAGCCAGGGCTACCGGGTGATCAGGCATACGTACCGCAACAGTCCGGAGCCCGGCTGTAACTTCTTGCGGCACCCTTTCCCCAACAGGGAGAACAAGAGTAAGTGGGCCTGGCCAGTAAGCGTCCATCAACATTTCCGCAGTGACCGGAAGGCTCTCAGTCAGCGCGCTGACCTGCTCACGACCTGCCACATGAACAATAATAGGGTTGTCCGAAGGACGTCCCTTGGCTTCAAAGATACTTGCCACCGCCCGCCCGTCCAAAGCGTTTGCGCCCAAGCCGTACACTGTTTCAGTGGGAAACGCCACCAGCCCTCCCCTGCGTAAAATCAGCGCCGCTTCTTCAATAGCTTTCTGATCAGGATTAACCGGGTCAACTTTCATGTACAGGGTGGCTATATTTCTTTCAGCCACACACGGCCACCTCATTTTATTTATAGTACAAAATAAACGCTTTTAAATTATAATCCCAAATTTTACTGTTTTCAACCCATCCGCTTCAGTCGTCGGTTGTCAGACGTTGGACGCCGGTATATTCTGCATTCCTACTGGGACATGAAACGTTAGATTCAGGCATTCTTCATTTCCCACGTCCCAAATACCTGGCCAGAACCAGCCGGTCCAAACCCGCCAGATCCTGTGTAACTTTAGCCTGCCATAGATTTGTCTGCAAGAGATTCAAGGCCTGCCGGCCTTGATTAAATCCAATTTCAAACACGAGGACACCGCCTTGTTTGAGGTGTATTTCTGCTTGCGGGATCAGAAGGCGGTAATGTTCCAAACCTTCGGCGCCCCCATCCAGGGCCAGTAAAGGCTCAAACATTTTAACCTCCCTGGGCAATTCCTGGAGGTCGCCCGTGTCAATATATGGTAAGTTAGCTGTAATCAGATCTACCTGACCTGGCCGCAGCAACCCGTCCAGGGGGGCAAGCAGGCGGCCGTGCAAAAAAAACACCCTATCAGCGACTCCGTTTTTAACCGCGTTCCGCCGGGCTACCTCCAATGCTTCAGAGGAGCAGTCAACAGCGAATACCCTCACCCCGGGGTTATGAAAAGCCAGGCTAACGGCAACAGCCCCGCTGCCGGTCCCGACGTCGACCACCGTACTGGCCGGGGGCATGAGTTTAAGTGCGTTTTCAACCAGCAGTTCGGTCTCAGGCCGGGGAATCAAAACAGAAGAATTAACTATGAAATCG
>CAZJGV010000169.1:344-6613 GCA_964545615.1 uncultured Pelotomaculum sp. | reverse complement strand
GTCAACCAGGCCAGGCTGTTTGGAGAAGCCGTCGGCATAACAGGTATAGCTTTAACCAAGCTGGACGGAAGTTCCAAGGGCGGAGTAATTATTGCGGTAAAAAGAGCACTCGATATTCCCGTCAAATTAATCGGCATAGGAGAGAGTCTGGATGACCTGAGGCCTTTTTCACCGGGGGATTTTGCGGATGCTCTTTTTGACGGATAACTGTTTTCAGGCCTGACTTGTCTGCTTGTTTTGGTCGTGAGACTTGGGACGTGGGACGTGAGTATATCCTGTATTCCTTTAGGGTCAAGTCGTTCGAGTAAAATTCGAACCTAAGATTTAAGTCTCGGACTTCGGTAATTCTGCATTTCTTTGGGATCTTAGCCTGTAGATTCGGTATCCGGACATGTTGCGTAATAAATAAACACCTCTAAATAGGGGATAAGAGACAAGACGCGGGAATTATGGTCTTGTTTTTTATTATGCTACACCCTGCAAGTCCATCTACCGGGCAATTGTCCGGCCCGCCATAACACCTCTGCCCTTTATTTCACCATCTATCTTATATTTTTCACAGTCATGGGAAACATTATCTAAAAACCGAACCAAGATTATAGTTCCAGTCAGAGAAGTTTAAGTTAACATAAACTGTTTTATTTTCTGAGAGGAAGGTATCAATTTGCCTGAATATACTTGGCTTATCAGCGCTGTTGTGGCGTGGATTATTTTCTTCTTGCTGGTGGACTGGTCCCGGTTAAAATACACGTTGTGGGGCGGCCTGTCTGTTGTCGCCCTCCAGTTGCTGGTAGACAGCGGGGCGATGAACCTGAATCTGTACCGTGTTGATGCAAAAGTAAAATTTTTAGATTCCTCAGTTTTTTTTACTTTTGGCGTAGTCTTTGTGATAGGCGTATTATTCGCCCAGACCCTGCCGTCCTCCCGCAGGCTGCAGGCTCTTGATATCCTGGTAACCACCACCCTGTTTTGCTTGCTGGAGTTCCTTTTTATAAAAATGGGGGTTCTGGAGTATCTCAATTGGAACCAGGCAGCCAGTACGGTAATTAACTTTCTGGCTATTATCAGCTATACCTGGCTGGTAGATTCTTTAGGGCTGAACAGGGCCGGTCGCGGCAGGATGGGGGGCTGTCGGCCTTGAGCCTTTTAGTGTTTTCTTTAGCTACAGGTTTAATAGGACTTTTAGTATATGCCTGGTTTAGATTCCTTTCCGGGCGGCAGTAACTGCTCTTAAAATCCCCGTTTTTATTTCCCGTCGATATTCAGAAAACATCAAAGGTGGTAAGTGTATGCCGGTATGCCTTTTATGCAACAGCCTGGCCAAGGTTGAAAAAAATTGCCCCGGCTGCGGCGCATCCATGCTTGACGCCGGCTTGCTTCAGGATTGCTATGATAACTACAGCGCCTACCTGGATCGGAATATTTATGAGGATGGGTACATGTCTAACGATGAAGATTACTGTATCCACTTTTTTTACTGCCCCAAATGCCAAACCAGTATAAACATCGCGGTTAAGAAGGTCGATGAGGACAGGCTGATGGAATAAAAAAAAAGGGAATGCGTTCAAATAAGTCGAATAATAGGTTTGATTTGGAAAAGACTGCCCTGTAATCACAGGGAATTGAGGAGGCTTTGAGGTTGGAAGTTAAAATAGCGGTTATAGGCGGTACCGGTGTATATGACCCCAGTATGCTGACCGATACTCGAGATGAAACAATAGCGACACCTTACGGGGATGTTGCGCTTAAGATAGGCAGCCACAGGGGCAAACTGGTCGCGTTTATGAACCGCCACGGGGGGGGGCATGCCATACCGCCCCATCTGGTAAACTACCGTGCCAACATAGACGCGCTGAAAAGGCTTGGGGTTAAAAATATTCTGGCCACAGCTGCCGTTGGCTCGCTCAACCCATTTATGCAGCCTGGAAATTTGGTTTTTACCGACCAGTTTCTGGACTTCACCAAGTCCCGGCAGTATACTTTCTATGACGGCGGCGCTGCGGGGGTGGTCCATACCGACATGACCAACCCTTATTGCTCCGCACTCAGGGAGATACTGTCACGAGCTGCGCAGAGTCTGGGGCTTATCTCACACCCGGTGGGTGTTTACGTTTGTTGTGAGGGACCCAGGTTTGAAACCGCCGCTGAGATCAGAATGTACCGTCTACTGGGCGGCGATCTGGTTGGCATGACAGGTGTGCCCGAGGCTCAGTTGGCCAGGGAGGCCGAAATGTGTTACGCTACCATCGCCATTGCCACAAACTACGCGGCAGGTATTTCACCTACCAACCTGACCCACATGGAAGTGGTGGATATGATGAAACAGAACAGCGAAAACATCAGAAAGCTGCTGATGCAAGCCATCGCCTGGATAGATCTGGACCGTGCCTGTGAGTGCCAGTCTGCGTTGAACGATCCAATGTAAGAACAAAAAGGGAGAATACAGATAATATATACCAGATTATTAGACAAACAAGTATTTAATATAATAAGGGGAAGAACATGCTGGAAACTATGCGCTGGCTGCCTGAGGAGAACTGCCTGGAACTGCTTGATCAAACCAGGTTGCCGCTTGAAACAACTTTCATCAAGTGCCATGTTTACCGTGATGTCGCAGCAGCTATTAAGAGGCTCGCGGTACGTGGCGCTCCGGCTATTGGCGCGGCCGCCGCTTTCGGGCTGGTCCTGGCGGCCCAAAAGACGGCAGCTTGTCCCCAGAAAGAGTTTATCGGAATTATTGAGGCGGCTGCCGGTGAGCTAAAAGCTACCAGGCCCACAGCGGTGAACCTTAGCTGGGCGTTGGACCGGTTGCTTGGCAAGTTGCGAGCGGCTGTTTCTCTTGACCGCGCATCTATGGTCAGGCTGATGTTTAAAGAAGCGCAGGCCATTTATAACGAGGATGTGGCGGGCAACCGCAAGATGGGAGAATACGGGCAGGAGTTGATTCCACCCAAGGCGAGCATATTGACTCACTGTAACGCGGGTACTCTGGCCACGGCAGGTTTTGGCACTGCACTGGGCGTAATCAGGTCTGCCTGCGAGGCCGGAAAAGAAATTAGTGTCTTTGTGGACGAAACAAGGCCTCTTCTGCAGGGAGCGAGGCTAACGGCGTGGGAAATGCTTCAGGATGGGATTCCGGCAACTTTGATCACTGACAGCATGGCAGGTTATCTCATGGCCAGAGAAAAGGTTGATCTGGTTATTGTCGGAGCTGATCGTATCACCGCCAACGGTGATGTCGCCAACAAAATAGGCACTTACAGTGTAGCGGTTTTGGCCAGGTACCACGGCCTGCCCTTTTACGTGACCGCTCCCTTTTCCACCATTGACCTTAGCCTGGCCTCAGGTAATGAAATACCTATAGAGGAGCGTGACCAAACCGAAGTAACTCACCTGGGCGGACACCCGGTGGCCCCGGCAGGCGTGCAGGTTTGGAACCCGGCTTTCGATGTTACGCCTAACCACCTGGTTACAGCGATTATTACCGAACGGGGGGTTATCCGACCGCCCTACAAGGAGAATCTAAAGGATAAAGTAATTTAAGGAGGCACATAAATGCCCGACTATGTTGTTAGAGATATTAGACTGGCCCCGGCCGGGAGACTGAAAATAGACTGGGTGCGCGCTCATATGCCGGTACTTAACGCCATCAGGGAGGAATTTGAACGGGACCGCCCGTTTGAAGGACTGCGGGTGGCGCTTTCTATCCACCTGGAGGCTAAGACGGCCTACCTGGCCGAGGTAATCCGGGCTGGTGGAGCGAATGTGGCCGTCACCGGTTCCAACCCGCTTTCGACCCAGGATGACATCGCAGCCGCGCTGGCCGCTACCGGAATGAAGGTTTACGCCTGGTATAACGCCACCTCAGAGGAATACAGGGACCACCTCCTGCATGTTCTTGATTGCCGGCCGCAGATAGTAATTGATGATGGCGGCGACCTGGTCAATTTGCTGCACACTGTGCGCAGGAAGCAAGCGGCGGAAGTAATCGGAGGGTGTGAGGAGACTACCACCGGTGTGCGGCGCCTGGAAGCACTGGATAAGGACGGGAAGCTGCTGTTCCCAATGCTGGCTGTTAATGACGCTTTCTGCAAGTTTTTGTTTGATAACCGCTACGGCACCGGGGAATCCGCCTGGTCAGCGATTATGCGCACCACCAATTTAGTGGTAGCGGGTAAAGATGTGGTTGTGCTTGGCTACGGCTGGTGCGGTAAGGGTGTAGCCATGCGCGCCGGCGGCCTGGGAGCGCGGGTAATTGTATGTGAAGTCGACCCGGTCAGGGCTATCGAGGCCTGTATGGATGGTTACCGGGTGCTGAACAGTGAGGAGGCCGCCGCAGTCGGGGACATATTTGTTACAGTGACCGGCTGCCGGGATGTGCTGGGCCAGCGTCACTTTGCCAGAATGAAGGACGGTGCCATTTTGGCTAATGCCGGACATTTTGACGTTGAAATTAACAAGCTGGAACTGGCCGGGCTGGCCCAATCGCAAAGCCTGGCACGTCAAAACATTATGCAGTATAAAATGCCGGACGGTCGCAAGATTTACCTGCTGGCGGAAGGCCGGCTGGTGAACCTGGCTGCGGGGGATGGGCACCCCACTGAAATAATGGACATGTCCTTCGGGATTCAGGCGCTCTCAGCCAGGTATATTAAAGAAAACGCCGATGCCATGGATAAAAAACTGTACCGTGTACCGGAGATAATTGACCAGCGGGTAGCCAGCCTGAGATTAAAATCTATGGGGATAGAGATCGACAGCCTGACTGCAGTTCAGCAAGCTTATTTAAACGACGGGCAACAATAAAATTATTGCGGGAGGTTATTATGAGCAATATTTTAATTCAGGGTGCAACTGTACTGACCATGGAGGGGCATGACTCTGTTTTCGAGGACGGGGAAATTGCCATTTCCGGGGACAAGTTCATATCAGCCGGCCCGCGTGGTTCGGTTCCGGGTGATTTCAAGGCGGATCGTTTGCTGGACGGGTCGGGCATGGTGGCCATGCCTGGTTTTGTCAACTGCCATACCCATGCCGCCATGACCTTGCTGCGCAGTTACGCTGATGATATGCCTCTGATGAAGTGGCTTAACGAAAAGATATGGCCGCTGGAGGCTAAACTGCGGCGGGAGGATTTTTACTGGGGAACGCTGTTGTGCTGCCTTGAAATGATCAAGTCGGGCACGACTACATTTGCCGATATGTATTTTGAAATGGACCAGGTTGCTCTCGCTGTTGAAATGAGCGGTATGAGAGCCTGTCTTTCGCGCGGCATGATTGGTGTGGCGCCAAACGCTCAGACAGCGATAGATGAAAATGTCAGGTTTGTAGAGGAATGGCAGGGCAAAGCCAGGGGCAGGATTACGACCATGTTTGGGCCGCATGCCACTTATACCTGTCCGCCGGAATACCTGAAAAAGGTAGTAAAACTGGCAGCCGATCATAATGTGGGGATCCACATTCACGTGGCGGAGACCGGGGATGAAATTAATCAAATAAAGGAAAACTATGGCCTGACACCAGTACAGTACCTGGACAACAGCGGTGTTTTCGAAGTGCCGGTACTGGCGGCGCACTGTGTACATTTAAATCAGGATGACATAGACATCCTGAAACGGAAAAAAGTAAGGGTTGCCCACTGTCCGGAGAGCAATATGAAACTTGCCAGCGGCATTTCGCCTGTCACAGAATTGCTTGACGCCGGAGTGGTGGTCGGTCTGGGCACTGACGGCGCCGCCAGCAACAATAACCTGGACATGATGGAAGAAACACGCAGCGCCGCCCTGCTTCAAAAAGTAGCCACAGGTGACTCGATGGCGCTGCCTTCTTTTGCCGCGCTGAGAATGGCCACCGCAAGCGGGGCTCAGGCTTTGGGACTGGAAGATGTTGGCCTGATCAAACCAGGCCTGAAGGCGGATCTGATCCTGGTGGATTTCCGACGCCCCCACCTTTGTCCCAGGCACGACCTCTATGCCCATCTGGTTTATGCCGCTCAGTCTGCGGATGTTGATACTGTTATTATCAACGGTGAAATCGTCATGGCAGGCAGGCAGGTTCTAACCATGGATGAGAAAGAGATAATGGCGCAGGCGCAAAAATGCGCGGACAGGTTGGTAGGAGTGTGACTTAATTGGCGGTTGTAAAACTAGCGGGGAATATGCGGCATAGGGTGGTGCACGGGCACCCCTGGGTCTATGGGACGGAAGTGGCAGAGATCAACGGAGATTTTCAGCCGGTTCCCGGAGACGCCGCAGGTCATCCTGCCGCCC
>CAZJGV010000169.1:0-334 GCA_964545615.1 uncultured Pelotomaculum sp. | reverse complement strand
AGATTTTCAGCCGGGTGATCTTGTGGAAGTTACTGACCCGCGGGGCAGATTTGTGGGCCGCGGCTATATTAACCCTGCCTCGCAAATCCTGGTCCGGATCTTGAGCAGGGACAGCAGTGAAGTAATAGACCGTGATTTTTTTGTCAGGCGGATCAAGGCTGCACTTGATTACCGACGGAGGGTGGTCCATGATTCAGACTCATGCAGACTGATTTTTGCCGAAGCGGACTTGATCCCGGCCTTGATTGTTGACAAGTTCGGAGCTTATCTGGTGATCCAGACCCTGGCGCTGGGTATAGATAAATACAAGGAGCTAATTGTAGGTATACTAGAG
>CAZJGV010000168.1:2364-6617 GCA_964545615.1 uncultured Pelotomaculum sp. | reverse complement strand
TTACCAAAAAATAAGCTATCTCGGTCAAGATAGCTCTTTAAAATTTTTGGTTATCACATCCCCTCCTCCAAAGAATAAAATCTTCTCTATCTTTATTTTACTGCAAAAGAGATACCAAGCATGAGAAATTTCTAAAAAATATCCGGCAGGACCTTGTGTTTACAAGATTTAAAAAGATGAAAAACAGGAGACCTGACAGGTCAAACATATAAGCTTCAAGTCAAATAATTCTTATTTGTGTTTATAATTTATAGAAAATAGAAGAATAGAATAAACCAGTCCTTAGTATAAGCACCAAAAAAAAGTAAATATCTGTTACCTGATTTATAAAATTTCGACGTTTCTTTGAAATATCCTTTTTTTAAGCAGTAATTTAAAACAGGGATTTTCATAAAATTTTTCCTGAAAACCCTGTTCTGCAAAGAGTTTTATCAAACCCGCATTTTTAACGGTTGATAACCATCAGTTTTTTGTTTAAAATTACATAAATCAGCAGAAAGGAGAGAAATAAAATGCAATTCTATTGCAACACTTGTGGTAAGGAAATTTTGCTGGAGGAAGGCACTGTTTCCTGGATAGATGAGGACGATACTCTGCGGGATTTCAAGATAACCCATAAAGACGATCAGAATCACAGCTGCGATCCGAGGCATGTAGGCTATGTCCATCTTAGTTTTGTTACAGGTATATCAGGCTTCATGAAATTTAATGAAGTGCTGTATGATTACTGGGCCAAAGGTTACACCCTTGATGATGCCGGAGGGTTAAAAAAGGCACTGAATCAAATAGGCATTAGTATTTGGGAAAAGCAAAATAAGAACATCTAACAGATCTGTGTTAAAGTCATTTATACAATAGAGCCGTGCCGTATGTGCGAATATTTATTGCCGCCGCTTCAGCGGCTTTAAACACGTTGGGAACCGCACTTACCGCACCTAAAAACACCCGCTCCTCCCAAGCGGGTGTTTGGCATATGCTGCTTTAACCTTTTAACATAAGCCGGTTTTTATAATTCCAGGCCAGCACAGCTTCAGCAAATTTAACCATCTTGCTGGTCATGTTGCCGCCAACATTACCATTTACCCTTGAGGGCAGATCACCTTTATTAGTATTTTCATAATCGAAAAGCCCCAGTTCAGCCGCCATTTCGTTCCTGAATTCTTCCAAAGCCGGCGCCACAAAATTTTGCAGTTCTTTAGGAATGAGGCCAGTGGAGATATTTTTAATCAGATCCGGCGCATCCTGCTCGATTACAGTCAAATCTTTGATCAATTCAATACCCCCCGACAATGATTTTCTTCTTATTCTTTTCATTCGTAAAAAAATTATGTTAGCAATTTTATATATAAAAAATGTGTTGTTTATTCTTGCTTTGGACTGTCATTCACGGCGCTGATTATATCGGCGGCCTCATCTATGGTCACTGCCAGACCGTTAACCTTTTCTATGCCGTCTGACTCCACTTTCATGCTGCCAAAGACCACCCCCACCACCCTGCCGCTCAGGTCGAGCACCGGGCTGCCGCTGTTGCCCGGGTAAATGGGGGCGTCTATACTAAATGTTTTTCCATGTTTGTTCATTACCTTTAAATAAGCTCTCACACTTCCCTCGACCACTATATTATTAAGCGACAAAGGGTTCCCGATGACTATTATTTTATCCCCGGCAACTGGCAGCCTGGCCTGATTGACAGGTATAAAAGGCAGGCCCTCCGCCTGCAGGGCTATCACCGCCAGGTCATATTCAGGCTTGCCCAACCAGTGCTGTGCCTTATAAACCTGACCATCCGGAAATGTTATCACCATGTTCAGGGCGTCCTCAATTACATGGTAGTTTGTTACAATAACTCCATCCGGACCGATATTAAAACCTGTCCCCGTTTTCTGCTCCACCGCGACCGCAGAGCCCTGTCTGTAGGAAAGCACGCCGATCTGCACCACCGCCTGCATCAGGTTGGTGTCAACATCTTTTTTCAGTTGAAAAGATTCCTTTACCAGATCGCTCAGAGGAGGCCTGAGACTGGGCCAGGAGGTAAAGACAATTACACCCAGCAGCGCGACAGCTGTTATAAAGGCTATAATGCGTAATAATACCGTGCTCCGGGGCGAGGTTGCCCCGTCATCCTCCAGTAACTCGCTGTCATAATCCTCATTCGGGTTTTCAAAAACGGTGTATGATTTTATTTCCTCATTCGAATCATCTTTTTCTATAGTTATAGCGGCCACACTCCCAGTCCCTGCGAAACCAGGTTTACTGGTACACTTCCAGCATAAGACCGAAAATCCCTGCTTGTATCTGGAGACTGCAGATGCCTGACCGGAAATGCAAAATTTTTGATCATACTTTAGCCGGCATCAACCGGTCCAAACAATTCTACCACTTTATTTTTCAGTTCCACAAACACAACTCTTGAACCATAGGCCACAATTGAAGCCCACGCTAAAGGCTTGGTGCCGTAGTTTTGTACATCCTGCACCATGGCCAGCAGGGACAGCGCGGCAAGAGATAAGTAGTAAGGCAGAACCTCGGTACTTAAAAAACGGGGCAATTTATCAATTTCAAAATTACCCTGGCGTATAGCAATGGCCACTCCTAAAATAACATTAACAATGATAAGCGCAAACAAAAAAACCATAGCTTTCAATAAGGCCAAGTCAAGTGTAAACATCTCAAAAGCCCTCCCTAGTCATTTTTCCAGTACGCTGTTCCATAATATTCAACCAAACCAGGCATGGTGCTTAATTGTTTATTTTCCAAAAAAAATCCCAAATTATATAAACGGCAACGTAAAGTAAGAACCAGTTTAAGTTTATAACTTCTTTGACCAGCTCGAATCTTCCCGTTAGGGAGTAAACTATAGCCATATTAAGTTTAGAGGCCACGTTTATAAAGAACTCCCAGCCAACCAACAAAAACCCTTTGGCATAACTTCCCATGATTATAAATCCATACCCCGGAAAAGCAGCTGACCACCTGGCTGTCACCCAGGGGTTTCTCATGTGAAAAAGTATTCAGTTGCCAGGACGAGCACTAAACCCGTGACTGGGCAACAAGTGTTTTAATGCCAGATGTCGAATTTAATCAAATGGTGGCGAACGGTGACTATACAATAAGTGAGTTGATTGGGTGTTTTGATGTAGAGCAGTGGTTTTTAGAGCATAAAATAAGCTATTTCAGAAGAAAGGAGTTTGAAGCCAGCAGGAAAGTTAAGTGGAGTGCTTACGTTGATACGCTTAGTATTTCAATTATTACGTTCTGGGTATCCAGGTACTACCAGCAGGTTATATGGTCCTAGGCCGGTTTCATGCCGGCCTAGGGTATCTTTTAACATGTATTTGTTAAACTTGAAAGGTGTTTTATTTCCCAAGGATCATATTCACGATCCTGACCACATCCTGCACATTAATAATACCATCGTCATTTACATCAGCAGCGTAGCGATCATCCTCAGTGGAAGTGGTTTTCCCCAAAATGATATTCACTGTATTCACTACATCCTGAACGTTAATTAGAGTATCACCGTTTACATCGCCTTTATTACGGCCATTGAATGTAGACAGGTTGATATCTCCGCTATAGGATGTCTGGTTTTCCGCTGCGTCTGTAACGACAGTATTTATTGTGTTTATACCACTGGTTAAAGTAACGTTTTTAATGAAATAGCCAGTATCTTGGACTACAACGTTTTCACCTGCTACCTGAACAGTGACGCCGGTTTCTGTCCAGCCGGATATTATATAGGTACCGCTATTAGTTATGACACCATCATATACACTTTCTAAATCCAGCTGGGGAGCGACGGTATCGACAAACATGGTCCTGGCAAGCTGATTTGTGTCTCCCTCTTGGTCCTCCGCTATAACGTCGAGTGTGTTCCAGCCCTCATGCAGAACTACTGTTCTAGTAAAATCACCGGTGAGGCCTTCGGCGATTTTTTCATCATCGAGTAAAATAGCTGCGGCGGCGCCGGTACATACTGTACCGTCCAGGTTAAGCTGGTCGTTGTTTATTATCTCCCTGTCGTCGGAAAAGTGCACTGTGAGACACGGCGGGGTTGGCGCTGGGACGGTAACATTGACCGGATCGCTGGCCTCACCTTCTTCGAGCTGGGTATTGTAAGCGGCTACTTGCAATTGATAAGCTATGTCGTATTCGAGGAAGTCAACAGTGTACCCGGGAGTACTGCCTATGGTTTCCTTGTATATCACACCTTCCGGTTCCTCCTGCCAGTACAGGATATAGCTGTAAATATC
>CAZJGV010000168.1:0-2354 GCA_964545615.1 uncultured Pelotomaculum sp. | reverse complement strand
ACAGCTTTACCGTCTTTCACTACAGCTGTTAAACCGGTAACTTTTTCGATTGATACGGGGTTACTTACAGTAAAGGTGTTGCCGCTGTACGCTGTTAGGGGTACGTTGAATCCGTCGTCCACTTTGGCGTAGATGTAATAAACACCATTTGGAAGCACGGAAGGATTCCAGGTGTATTCTCCAACCAGGGTGAGGTCTTCTGCTATCATGATGCCGTCAGCGACTTCACTGTCGGTGTCGCAGAAAAGGCTGACCATACCGCTGTCTGCGGCCGCGGTCCAGGTTATCTTTACTTGGCCGTTGCTTAGCTGCTCTGATGCTACCTGGATTTCAGGAGCGGCCAGAGGAGCCAGAATGGTCAGGTTAAACTCGGCCTGATACTGCTCGGGTACTTGAAGATGCCATATCCCGGCCTCGGGTTGGCTGATAATGAATACAGCGATTTTTTCTTTATTGGGAGGGATGAATACTACGTCTTCGGCAGCCTGGCTTTCATCGGGCAAAAGCACTCTACCGGAGGGGGATACCAGGCTGTACTGGGCGCCTTCGCTCTGCCACTCGATAAAGAAGAATATTTCTTCTGGCGGATCAGCTAGATCCACCTGGGTGGTGTTTGTCTCCTGATAGGCGACGAGTGAGGCTGTGCCCATCGTCCTTAAAGTGCTCGAACTTTTGAAGGGCGGGAAATTCAAGTTGGCCTTGATCTCGGGATACCAATTTCCCCACTTGTAAGTAACGATAAGTTCCACTTTATCGCTGAGCATGGTGTACTTGGCCTTTATCTTGGCTTTGTCTATGGACACCTCTCCAGAGGTCAGCTCGGGGTCACCCATATGGTCAAGCAACCATTGCTTGCCCCAGAAGTATGGGGTGTTTTCGAGCAATCCCCTGGGTTTTACGGCCAGGTTTCCCAGCCCTTCGAAACTCCCGGGCTGTACAGTGCAGTTAACTTTGCCTTTGAGGGTGTCTACGACATTAAGGTTTCCGTAGACTGCCATTTTCCCTAATTTTCCGCTGAAATTTGTGTTTCCATCAATCTCGGCCATGTCTTTATTGATTACAGCAACGGTGCCGTGAGCTTCAATATAAGCATTTGCTGGAGTGATACTACCGCCTAAGGGATCCCCGCTGATCAAAGCGTAGCCTCCAACCTTAGGACCTCCGGAAATACCGGCGTCCAAGCTTACTGTAACGTTGGAAGTCAGGTTGGAAACTCCGCCTTCCAGCCTGTTTAAGAATAATCCTGTGGTGTCAATGGGGGTGTTAAATCCAGCTATGCCCAGAGAAATTTTATCTAACCAACCTTTCTTTATACCGAGGTCCCCGGTTAATTCGAACAGTTTGGGGAAACCGAGGGTGGCGCTGCCTTCAAAGGCGTCTTCGTAGGTGTCGAATTTGAGGACGCCGTTTTTAAAGCCTATCCCTTTGATTTGAAACTCGGGCAGGATTAAATCAGTTTTAAAGTCGACGCCTTTTTTATTGACGGTCATTTTTTCCATGTTTATGCTTGGCAGGGGCTTGGGTGCGCTTAATACTCCGGCTGCTTCTATGCCGTCTGAGACGAGTTTCAGCTTGTTGACTTTGACTTTCAATCCAGCCACCTGGACGCCGCTCAAACCGTAGTTGGCTATGCTGGACAGATCGGCTTCTAGTTTGAATTGGCCGTCTATAAGGTTTACGGCATACCCGCCGGCAGTGTCGACGTAGACTTTTCCGTCACCTGTGGCTTCTAAAAGGTCTTTGTCGATGATCAGGGTTCCTTTCATTTTCAGGTAGTCGCCGATTTTTATGTTGCCTTCGGCTTCGAGTTTGTTTCCTGCTTTTTCGATAAACTGGTCAGCTTTGATGATAATGCCTCCCAGGTTAAAGGAGCCTTTTATTGTGGAGATTACGGTTATGGCGCCGGTTTTGACGGCGCTTTTTTGAGCGGCGTTGGTTATAGTCAGATCATAAGTGCCTATGGCTATATCTTTGGGCGCGGTGGCGGTGATTTTAGTCGAGCTGATCACCTGGACGTTTTGGGCGGCTACTTTGCCTATTTTTACGCTCATGGGGCTGGTAAAGCCTGTGCCAATAATAGTGAAGGACTGGCCTTTGTTAATGCTGGAGGGGGTAACCTGGGATATTTTTAGGGGCGTTTCGGGTTGTGGCTTGGTGGATATGTTTACGATGTTGCTCTGGTTGGATATGTTCCCGGCGCTGTCTTTAGCTCTGACGTAACAGGTTAGCTGTTTATTCAGTTGGCTTGACGTTACAGTTATCTGCGCGGTTGTTTTGTCGGTTTGCTGTGCTTCCTGGCTATTAAGGTAGATCATGTAGGTAATTGGCGATGCGTCTTTAGACGGGCTCCAGGA
>CAZJGV010000167.1:3167-6638 GCA_964545615.1 uncultured Pelotomaculum sp. | reverse complement strand
GACCGGGTACCTAAGTTATTAAGTTATTAAGTTATTTTTTGAGTAGAAAACAGGGATCCCCAATAGGGTCCTTGTTTTCTACTGTACATAACTTGAGGCAGATGCGGTAAACTACTTATTTAACAGGTTTGCTGCAGGACTTATCAGGGATATGGTAGAAAATTTAGTGCATTGATCGAATTTATTGATGATGTCCAAAAAAATCCAGGAGGGATGTGTATATGACTGCAAAGGTTTATTTCGCTGATATGCGTGCGGGTTTCAAAAAAAGCCTGCTCGACAAGGTGGAAAAACTGTTTGACATGGCTGATATGGGTAGTTTCATTGAACGAAGGGACCTGGTGGCACTAAAGCTGCATTTCGGTGAAAAAGGCAATACCGGCTATATCCGCCCGCAGTTTCTGCGCAGAATAGTAAATAAAGTCAAGGAGAAGGGTGGAAAACCTTTCCTGATGGACGGCAACACACTTTATTTCGGTACCCGCTCAAACGCGGTGGATCACCTGCAAACTGCGGTGGAAAACGGTTTTGCGTACGCGGTGGTGGACGCCCCGCTGATTATAGCTGATGGCCTCACCGGCAAGGATTTTGTTAACGTTGAAATAGACCGGAAACATTTCAAGGAAGTAAAAATCGGCTCAGCCGCCTACCACGCCGATGCCTTAATCGCTTTAACCCATTTTAAAGGCCACGAAATGACCGGGTTCGGAGGCGTCTTGAAAAATATAGGCATGGGACTGGGCGCCAGGAGCGGCAAACAGATGATGCACTCCGATGTTCTACCCAAAGTCAACCCGGACAAATGCAAAGGCTGTGACAGGTGCAGCCAGTGGTGCCCGGCGGGGGCGATAAACCGCCGGGGCAAGGTTTCTGTGGTGGATGAAAGCAAGTGCATTGGCTGCGGTGAATGCACCGTTACCTGCCCAGCGCAGGCCATTGATGTTAATTGGAAGACAGAGCCGGCCGCAATTCAGGAAAAAATAGTGGAATATGTCGAGGGTGTTTTGAAAAACAAAAAGGGTAAATACGGGTTTATCACTTTTGTCACCAATGTGTCTCCCGATTGCGACTGTTACGGCTGGAGCGACGCTTCTCTGGTGAAGGATATCGGTATCCTGGCCTCCCGCGACCCGGTGGCCATCGAGCAGGCCTGCATTGACCTGGTAAACCGGGAGAAAGTCCTTGCCGGCTCACGCCTTGACGGCAAAGGCGACATCCATGATAAATTCGGGGCGCTGTACCCTGATATAGACTGGAGACACCAGTTGGTTTATGCCGAGAAGATTGGGTTGGGCAGCAGGAAATACGAACTGGTAAATTGTAACTGAGTAATGACTAAAGAACCTTCCTTTTTTAGCCGATAGGTTAATTGGTTAGAGTAAAAACAGGGAAGGTGATATTATTGAAAAAAGTGAAACTGCTGCCTGTGTTTCTTATAACCATCTCAGTACTTATCATTGCGCAACTGGCGCAGGCAGCCTCTGTTCCTATTGTATCAGGTACCACGGCTTCTAAAACTGTTACCGGTACGAAAATGAGCGTTTTCAACAAAATGCTGGAAATTTCGTATCCAAAGGATAATGCGATGATTAATGAAGATGGTTTTTTGGCGGATGAACAAAGCGTACATTTTAATATTTATTTGGCTACAGGAGGTAGTCCCAATAATTTTTATTACACTCTGGCCAGCAATATCTACGAGATATCGGTGATAGATGACGCTTATAGATTGATGTACCCGGGACAGATCAGCATTGCTTATAATACGAATATCAGTCCCTCAGTGGCTAACCAGCTCTCAGTCTGGTATAGCCCTGACGCAGACTTCGATGGAAAGGCTTCCTGGGATGACTATAACAATATCAACCTGGGCGGTATAACCAACACCGGTAAGCGCACCGTTACAGCGCCGTTCCAGTTGAGTGGGGAGGATGTAGGCTATTACGCTGTTTTTCTGGCACAACGGATGTTTAAGGAGTTTACTGATAATACGGACGCATCGGCCTGGTCTTATCCCTACGTGACTCCGCTCTGGGCCAAGGGGATTATTGAACAGCTACCCGTGAACCGGAAGGATAACTATTTTGGTCTGTCAACCGAAGTCAACCGGTTGGAATTCGCCACCATGCTGGTTAAAGGGCTGGGACTGCCGCTGTCGGAGGATGAGCCCCAGGGGATTTTTTCTGACATCGACGAAATCTCTGATGAGCCTGATGATCTTGACACCAGTGGATATTTCTTTGACGATGATGCCGATGCCGATGATTATTACAGTGATTACGCTGCGGATAACTATTGCATCTATGATCGCGGACGGAGGCCTGTTCAGTATGTGGAAACCTCTGCCCGCAACGGCATCGTTAGCGGTTACCCCGACAAGAAGTTTAAGCCGGCTCAGAAGCTCACCCGTGAGGAGGCTGCTGTTATTATCGGCCGGGCGGCAAACTTAACGGTCTCCGACGATATGGAAAAAGTACAGAAGGAACTGACCAAGCTTTTTGAAGACGGCGCTAACATATCTCCCTGGGCGGCGCCCACGGTGCTTGCGGCGGCTAAAGCCGGTCTGGTTAAAGGCGAGCCAGGTTCGACAAGTAAGAAAAGAGTAATAAACCCGGATGACACACTGACCAGAGCCGAGGCAGCTACCCTGACCTACAACTTATTGAAGAAAATGAAGAAAATTTAACTACTGCAATATAAAACATCTGATAAAGGGGAAATAATATAATACTTAGCGGTCTCTGGCATAGTTGCCGGAGACCGCGTTGTCTATTATAGTATTATTAGTTAAATCGACAGGAGAGTGTTGGGTGAAATATTCGCAGGATGACCGAAGGGAAAAAGCGGTTCTCGTTGGAGTGGAGCTTAAAGGAGATGATTTGGGCCAAACATCATACTCCCTGGAAGAACTGGTCAGGTTGGCCGATACCGCAGGCGCCGATGTCCTGGAGCAGGTGGTTCAGAAGAGAAACAAGCCTGATGCGGTAACCTTTCTGGGCAAGGGCAAGGCAGAAGAATTAGCTGTATTTTGCCGGGAGTTGGATGCGGATCTGTTAATAATTGACCGGGAACTGTCTCCTGCCCAGGCGCGCAACTTGGAGGAACTCACAGGTGTACGGGTAGTGGACCGGACCCGGTTAATTTTGGATATATTCGCCGGCCGAGCCAGGACCAGCGAGGGCAAACTGCAGGTCGAACTGGGCCAGCTGAATCATCTGCTGCCCCGGCTGATGGGGCGCGGGATCGCTATGTCCCGCCTGGGCGGCGGCATTGGTACCAGAGGTCCAGGTGAAACCAGGCTGGAAGTGGACCGCAGGCGCATCCGTAAGAGGATAGCCGATCTGAGCCGGGAAATCGCTGAAGTGAAAAAACACCGCGATTTGCTCAGGCGCAGCCGCCAAGATGTGCCGTTTCCCCTGGTGGCGCTGGTGGGCTACACCAACGCCGGCAAATCCTCGCTGCTCAACGCCC
>CAZJGV010000167.1:0-3157 GCA_964545615.1 uncultured Pelotomaculum sp. | reverse complement strand
AACCGGCAGCGTTTGCAGGGAAGTTTGGCCGACGCGCTTTCCGGGGCGGATGTGCTGGTGGAGGACAAACTTTTTGCCACTCTGGATCCGACTACCCGGCGGGTAAACCTGCCAAACAATGAAAGAGTTCTTTTAACCGATACGGTTGGATTTATCCAAAACCTGCCCCACCACCTGGTAGCGGCTTTCAGGGCCACTCTGGAAGAAGTGGTTGAAGCGGACCTCCTGCTCCATGTTATTGACGCCTCTCATCCGTATGTGGAGAAACAAATTGCGGCGGTGGACAAGGTTCTTGAATCATTGGGCGCGGCGGCTAAGCCCTCCATTATGGTTTACAATAAAGTTGACCTGCTGCCGGACGGTGAGATGCCTATTAAAGTTAGAGGGCGCCAGACGGTGGCTCTCTCGGCGCTCAAAGGCCGGGGCTTTGAGCAATTGCTGGGTGCGTTGGCAGATGTCCTCTCAGCCGGTAGAATCAGAAAGATTTTTTTCATTCCCTATCAGAAAAGCGGGTTGCTCTCAATCCTGCACGAAAAAGGGAAAGTTTTAAGGGAGGAGCACGGCGAAAAAGGGCTGTCTGTGGAAACTGAGATAGATTTAGTCTGGGCCGGCAGGGTGGAACAAAGGCTCAATGAAACTTAAAGGAATAAAAAATAAGCTATTAATAAATACCCAAAAAGGCCGATATCATAATAGGTGTGTTTATTTTATTTTTGGCAAACCTTTCGAAAGAAAGGGGCGCTAAGGCTGTGGGGTCTAAAGCCACAAGGCTATGATTGCCAGGCTGCATTTTTTTGCAAAGGTGGCCTAAGAGCCGCCTTTTTTTAAAAAGATGGTTATTATGTTCGGTTAAGCCCGGGAAGGGGTTTGAGGTGTGGAAATAACCGCTATAGGTGGGATTTTGCTTGCGATTAGTTGTATGGTGGTCGCTTTTGTTATGGACGGCGGACACGTTATGTCGTTACTGAAGCCTACCGCGGCTATGATCGTTTTTGGGGGTACTTTTGGAGCCACTATGGTCAGCTTTTCCATGAGTGAGCTGAAAACAATTCCAAAACTGATGAAAATCATTATGTTTCAAAAGCTGCCGGATGAAATCTTACTGATTGACCAGATTGTCGGGCTGGCCGATAAGGTCCGCCGGGAAGGGCTTTTGTACCTGGAAAATCAGCTGCCGCAGATTGAGGACGGCTTTATGCGCAAAGGGATTCAGCTGGTGGTTGACGGAACCGATCCTGAACTTGTCAGGCAGATCCTGGAAACCGAGATATATTCCATTCAGGAACGCCACCATATAGGAGCGAGTATCTTTGAAACTGCCGGCGGTTATGGCCCCACCATGGGTATTATCGGCACTGTGATGGGGCTGGTGCATGTGCTGGGCAACCTGGAATCGCCTGAAACCCTGGGGCCTTCCATAGCGCTGGCCTTTATCGCCACCCTGTACGGTGTCGGTTCCGCCAATATACTTTGGCTGCCCATCGCCGGAAAACTAATCAACATGAGCAAAAAGGAAGTCATGCTGCGGGAACTGATGCTGGAAGGCATCATATCTATCCAGGCCGGCTATAACCCGCTCCTGATCAAGGAGCGACTCTCCGCTTTCTTAAAACCCAGGAGCCGTGAAAAAGCAGAGGAAGAAGAAACAGAAAGTGAAGGTTAACGCCGTATGAAGAGGCGCCATCAGCCAGGCAAAAAGGGCAACCACGAAAGGTGGCTCCTTACATATTCTGATTTAATAACACTGCTCATGATTTTCTTTGTGGTCATGTACGCGCTCAGCAGCCTGAACGCGAAAAAGTTTCAGGCTGTCGCGCTGTCTCTTTCAAGGGCCATGGGCGGCGGCGGACAGTCGGTGATGAATGAGCCGGGTGTTTCGTTTGTGCCTGGCGTGAGCGGCAGTTCCCTGGTCAAAGAAATTGAAATGACTATGGAAACAGAAGAGAACAGCAACCTGGAGAGGATACGCAGAGAACTGCAGGCTTACATTGACGAGAACGGTTTAAACGGAAAAGTTACGGTTAATATTGAGGAGAGAGGGGTGGTTCTGAGCTTCCAGGACGTGGCCCTTTTCCCGCTTGGTTCGGCCCAGCTCACGCCGGACGCCAAAAATCTGATCGGCGCGATAGGGCAGATTTTAAAAAAGGCGCCCCACTACCTCAGGGTAGAGGGGCATACAGACGATCTGCCTATAAATACAACGCAGTTTCCTTCCAACTGGGAGCTTTCCGTGGCGAGGGCCACCAGTGTGGTCCAGGAGTTGATTAACGAGTTGAAGCTTTCTCCCGAGCTTCTTTCAGCTGCCGGCTATGGCGAGTTTCGCCCGAAAGTTCCCAATGAAACGGTTGATAGCCGTCAGCAAAACCGACGTGTCGATATTGTGGTTGTAAAAAGCAAGTATGAAACGGCAGAGCCTATGGCCCAGGACTATCCTATGATAAGACCAAACTTAGAGGCAGTGGTAAACTAAAAAAATTTGGGACCATTATTAGGACCTGTTTGGGACCTTTTGGGACTAAAGTTAATTAATAATGTTACCGATATTTCTTGTAACTAAGAGGATGTGATCCCGATGAAGATTAACGGTCCGGGCGGAATGGGACCTATCAAGGCTTATACCTCGCAAGTGAGGAAAGACAAAGCGGGATCAAAAGAAAAGGCTGGGGAATCTCAGGGTGACACGCTGGAGATTTCAAAAGAGGCTATGGAATTGCAATCTTATCGAAGCGCGCTTGATAATATACCGGCAGTCCGGGAGGATTTGGTTGCAGCTTTAAAACAAAGCATCGATGAAGGATCTTATCAGCCGGACAACGATAAAATTGCCGCCGGTATTTTGAGGGAAAATTTTTTAGACAGAAACAAATAAATAAAAAAAGCTTTAGGCAGGCTCCTAAGATATTCACACAAAAGGAAGGTGCATATGGAGTCTTTATTTTTAAATCTTGTCAGAATTCTCAAACAACAGGATGAAACTTTGGCTGAACTGTTAAACACTGCCGAAAAGCACAATCAGGCTTTGCGTAAAAACTATACCAGGCTGGTTTTGTCATCTGCCAATCAACAAGAGGAATTATCTAATAAGCTGAAGCATCAGGGCAGAAAATTAGAAGCAGCCAAAAGGAACATGATCATCGCTGTAATTTCAACAGTGCTA
>CAZJGV010000166.1:0-6686 GCA_964545615.1 uncultured Pelotomaculum sp. | reverse complement strand
CTAAAAGGTTCATTAGCCCGGACACGCTCCTGGGCGGAATCACCAACCCGCAGTCTCAGAACAGGTATATTTACTGTAAGGGTAACCCGGTAAACTTTGTTGATCCACTGGGGAGTAACCTTACTGGATTTGATCCACTCTATGATCCAAATTTAGATTTGTTTAATTATGAGGTAGCGTGGGAATTTTTAAAGCCCAATGAGGTGGATGTAGCATGGTTTCAAGCCGGAGGTCCTGCCGGACCTGAAACCGTTACAGCAGGGTATGTTATTAGCAGAATAGCTGGGAAAGAGGTTTCTGAAGAACTACTCGGGAAGATCCTTTCAGGTGCTGAAAAGAAAGTATTGAAAATAGAGAAACATCACCTTTTACCAAAACAATTTAAAGCAAAATTTGAAGCAGTTGGACTTAATATAGATGATTATATTATAGAACTATCACGGGATACACACCGCCTTAAACCAGATGGGATTCATACGGGTGTTGAAAACTGGAATAAACAATGGGATGACTTTTTTAAAACAAACCCTAATCCAACAAAACAGCAAATTCTAGATTTTTTGGAGGTATTAAGAAAAGAATATGGGATTTAATAATTCAGTTAATAAATTTTGGTATTTAAGAGCTCCAGAATCATATCGAGGTTACGGTACACGAGCAGAATGGGATGAATCTGTTTATACTGAACAAATTATTTGTCCTATTAAGGACAGTCATATTCGAGGCGGAAGACGCATAAGCAATTTAGCCGTCAATCTAAAATCAAATAGAATTGGTGACTTTGTTTGGACTTGGTACAACGAATGTCTTATACAAGGTCACGTGCTAAAACTTTTTAGAGAAAATAACTTTACTGGATTTGATGTAAAACCTGTTACAGTAAAAGTAAAAAGTGAAATTAGTCTTTCAACAGTAATGAATCTTTGTGAGTTGGTTGTAATTGGGTGGGGAGGCATATCTCCACCTCAGTCAGGAATAAAACTTTTAAAGTGTTGTAGCGGATGTGGGCATTTACTATACTCTAACTTTAATGACCCATCAAAACTTATAGATATGTCACAATGGGATGGAAGTGACTTTTTTATGGTTTGGCCATTGCCAAAATTTATATTTATAACTGAAAGGGTTGTTAGCTTTATAAAAAGAGAGAGGTTAACCGGATGTCAAATTATAAGGATTAATGATATACCCTTGTCGACGAAAGTCATGGGCTTGAGCCCTGGAAGGTTGTCTTTTTGGATGCCAGAAGAACGTGCTCATAAGTTAGGGAAACCATTAGGGATCTATTAGACAGTATTAAAAACAAGAGTATATATATGAACTATAACAATGGGGGTGACAATGGAACAGTCCCTATTGTTCATCAGACGCAGACGGCAACATGACAAAAGGCCTTGTTTCCTTTTCGCTTGAACAAAAGCCTTGTCGGAGTTTTTCATAATCCTTGACTCGGGATCAGTGAAGTTACGCTGAGCCTTATCAATCGGACGCCGGTCTTCTTATAGTACTTGACCTTTCCCTGGAGCGGTGTCGCAAGGGAATCGCTCTTATTATCGTCATCCTTTGACCGATGCGGGGAATACGAGCTACACTTATAATCGCTGAACAACCGAGTCCGTGTCAGTGACGGTGCAGAACCAGTTGTGCAGTTAATCCGAATGTGCCTTTAGGCCAGGTACTAATTCAGTCCGATGAAAAAAATACAATGACCTATCATGTTTACGGCTTGGGTCTGCAGGAAGCTGGAGGTGACTACAATAGTCACCATTTTGACCACCTGTGTAGCAATTCTCACAATGTGGGGGTGGGTTCCTCTTTGATTGATAAGAAAAAAATAAAAAAAGTTCTACTTAACAAAATTGCAGGTTTTTTGGCAAATTACGGATTTAATAACAGGATATATGGACAGTCATTCTGGAAACCTTTAAATATCGGGAGAGGAATGATTCACTTGCACTTTATAAACCATACGAATGATTTTGATGTTACTGTTAGTGTTAGTATACGTTTTGATAAATTAGAGGAAATGATAAATAAGAATAATATTTTACTAAAAGTAAATGAAAAAAATCTTACTTCAACGATTGGAGTTGAGTTGGGAAATCTTACAAAAGGAGTCCAAAGGAGATGGACTGTCAAGGGAGTAGATGATATAGAATTTGTTGCATGTGATATATGTAAGATGATTGTTAAGGCGGCTTTGCCATATATTGAAAAATACAAAGATATGGATACAGTATTTGAGATGATAATGCGTGATGATCCGGATGTTTGGATGTTGTCTCCATTGCGACATCGTTTAGCTATGAATGCAGTAGGATTAGCAAAACTTCTTAATAAGAATGAACTGTTAGATGAAATTATTAGAGCCAAGACCAAATATTTGGAAGAAAAAAATGATTATGGTTTGCAATTATTTATCCAATTTGCAAATAAAATAAGTAAACATTAATAAGTGTTATATACTGTTCCGGAAGCCAATTTGTTTAAGAAATTCTATGATGACTAACGAGGTGAAAACAATGTTCATGAATGTTTCTTGCGTCAGAATTATACTTTTGCTACTAATAATTCTATTTACAACCTTGCCGGCAAGTGCTGCCGTGTATACCTATGACGAACTGAACCGCATCACCTCGGTTACATATCCAAACGGCCAGAAGATCTCCTATACCTATGATGCCGGGGGCAATATGCTCAGTGTAGACAGTGATAGTGGTGATACCACCCCGCCAACCGTTAAGAGTACCGATCCAGCCAATGGCGCTACTGGTGTTTCCGTAAGCGCGAAAGTTTATGTTACCTTTAGTGAGACTGTTGTTGAAAGTGTATATTTCAGTGATATCTACATGAAGGATACCGCCAGCGATTCGGTGGTTGACTGTACATACAGCATCAACGAAGATATTCTTACCATAGATCCCGTAAATGACCTCAGTTATGGTGTAAACTATACGGTATACGTACCTGCCGGAGCGGTAAAAGACAGGTCCGGCAACTCTCTGGCAGAAGATTATATCTTTAGTTTCACCACATTTGAATCTCCTTACGCCATCAGTGTCACCTTGCCCAATGGCGGAGAAAGCTGGCAGGCCGGGTCGACTAAAGAGATCGCCTGGAGCTACGCCGGCGACGGCTGCTCATCAGACGCCAGGATCTCCCTCTACAAGGGAGGCGTTTACCACTACACCATCGTCAACAGCGTCTACCTTGATTCCGGATCATACAGCTGGACCATACCAGGTACCCAGGCAACCGGTGACGATTACAAGATCAGGGTAACCTGCAACGCCGACATAAACGTCTACGATCTGAGCGACGGCGACTTCACCATCAGCAAACCCCTGGCTGTCACCTCCCCCAACGGCGGTGAGGTTTGGCAGGCGGGAGCGGCCAAAGTGATCGCCTGGAGCTACGCGGGAGAGGGCTGCCCCTCGGACGCCAGGATTTCTCTCTACAAGGGCGGGGTGTACCAGTACACCATTGTCAACAGTGTCACGCCTGAATCGGGCTCGTACAGCTGGACTATCCCAGGCGCCTAGACCGCCGGCGATGACTACAAGGTCAGGATCACCTGCAACGCCGACATAAACGTCTATGATTACAGCGACGCTAGCTTCAGCATTAGTTCGTTGCCATAGCTTGTACTAATTACGTTTTCCATAATTCAACCACTTCTAATCGATCAGGCGCTTTTTAAACAATCCGGCCAATCCCGTTTTGGCAACCCTTTCCTTGATTGCGGGGACATCTGTCGTGTACAACCCCAATTCCTGCATCCGCTGGAAGTAAACTGAGCCGGAGAAAGTGTACTTTTTACCCATTCCGTCCGCTGTTTTCATTTCTTCGTGCATATAGGAGATGATATCGCCGCAGGCCAGTTCAACCGGCAGGGAAAGCGGCTCCTGGCCGGCCGTAAGCCTTACCGCGTTGTGTCCGGCCAGAAAACCGGTAACTATAGCCTCCGTATGTCCCACGAGCAGGCCGGTCTTTTCACCGGCACAAAACAGGTTATCCACCCCCGGAACCCGCAGGCTGTTGTCACAGGGCGCTATAGCCATAAACCGGATCGAATTTCCCCTGCCGCCGGAATAAGGATCGGCATAGCGGGCGTCTTTAAAACCATCCAGCGTCCGGAGAATTTCCAGGGGGAAATACGGGGTCATCAGCTTGGCGTGCCCTGTGTCGAGAATAATCAGGTTTTCACCGAAGTCACTGGAGGCATACTGCTGACAGGCTTTCCTGGCAAGCTGCTCCGCTTTTTGCAGAGGGGCGGGCAGAGGAATGATCAAAACACCTTTGCTTTCCAGCTTTTCTACCAGTGCTGCGGACAATGACTTCTTATCCAACTTGCACGACCCGCTCATTGCTTCAAAATGGGGAAAACCTTCTCCCGCCCTTATTTCCGCGACACCCACTCTGGCTGTGAAGCTTACCCTGGGACCAAAAGTAGGGCAGCGCAGGATGCACATGGCGCAGCCTGTGCCATAGCGGGTACAGTTAGCGGCCGGACCGGCCGTACCGGTGCAGTCCACATAAACATCGCCTTCGATGGTTTCCTCATCCGCAGTGCTTATGTCTATAATACGGTCATTTTGTTTGGTGACACCGATAAACCTCTTTTGCAGCTTTAACTGTACTCCGTAAGATAAGAGCAAATTTTTAACCGCGGGTTCTATCCTGGTCACATCGTACAGCATGGCGTGGCGGTGTCCCGGAAAATCTACCCGGCGGTGGGTGACAACCTCTTCAATTACCTGAAGGAAATCGCCTGCGCCAAGCGCCCACACCTCTTCTAAGGCGGTAAAACGGCCGTTGTTGCGCATGATTCCGCCGACCAGGCCGGTGCCAAGCAGCATATCGGTTTTCTCCAGCAGTACGGTCTCAGCCCCGGCCGCTCTGGCCGAGTAGGCCGCCGCACACCCGGCCCAGCCTCCGCCCACGATGACTACAACCATTGCAAAGCACTCCCCTGAGAACAGTATATTCAGAAGCTGACCAAAGGCTTCTTTATTTCCCAATAAAAGGTTTTCCATGAAATAGGTGTTTGAAATTACCAGCTTTAAAAGAAAACTATGGAGCATACTAACAGTGATTAAAATTGCAGGGAGGAATACTATGACTATCGGTGAAAAAATGCATCAGACTCTGGCAACACTTGAAAGTGCCGCGGCAAATTTACAAACGTTTGCGATTGATACCCAGGATCAAACAGCCAAAAAGATGTTTAATGATTTAAACAAACAGCTTGAGGGGATTTGTCAGTCCTTAAAAGGACGAGTCAATTATATTGAGCAGCAGGAACCTCAATATAAATTACAGCAGGACCAGAATCATTAGTAAACAGGGGATATGGCAAACCATATCCCCTTAATTCTTTAAAATAATTTTATACTCTGACGGTTTACAAAAATTTTCTGCTTACTTTTTCACCGTTATACGAAAACAGCACCGGCTTATTGTCAAGCATTGTTTCAAGGTGAGACGGGCGCCCCCACAAGGTATAAACGTGGGGCAGCGTTTTTTCAAGGTAATTCACATCCAGTTCGGTTCCCTCATAATTGTGCTTTAAATACAGCTCGCCCCGCTTGTTGAAATCCCCGTCCCACACCATTATGTGAGGATAGCCGCAGTTGGTGAGGCTGCCGACAATCCCGTCACGCACCTTTTCCCATTCCTTGTCCGAGATCTTCCAGTCATAACCTGTTTTCTTAAATAAATAAAGGTCCAGTTCATCTACTAATTCCTTGGTTAGATAATTGCGCAAAAAAGAAATGTCATTTTCCTCAGCCCGCACTTCAAAAATCTTTTCTCTGCCTTCTCCGCCGGGGCGGCCCAGTCTTTCTTTTTCTTCCGGGGAAGGGTTATCCCATCTCTTCTCAATGTCCTCAAACATTTTCAGGCCTAAATGATAAGGGTTAATACGGGCGCGGGAGGTCTGGATGATCCCGGAGTGCATTTTGGCGAATTCTAAAGCTTCCGCTTCATCCAGTTCGATCTCACGCATGATCCTGAGATGCCAGTATGTCGCCCACCCCTCATTCATTATTTTTGTCTCCATCTGCGGCCAGAAATAGAGCATCTCCTGGCGCACCACCGACATGATGTCCCGCTGCCAGTCATCCAGTTCCTTACTGTGCTGGATCAAAAACAGCATCAAGTCTTTCTCCGGTTCTTCCGGAAAACGTTTTGGCTGCTGACAATTATCGCAGTCATGTTCCGGCTTCTCGTCCAGCAGCCAGAGGTCGTTGTAAGGGGTTTCGGGTATTGCCGCCCGGCATTTTCTCTTTTGACGCTGATCTTTGGATTTTCTCTCTTTAATCCTGACCCTGGGCTCGATATGCTCCTGGATTGCTATAACAGCATCAATAAATGATTCCACCCTGGCCTGGCCGTACTTGAATCCATAATCCCGGAAGCGCTCCGCCGCCGCCGCCATAGACTCAACCATATCCCTGGAAGTGTTTTTAAAATAAGCGTTATTCTTAAAAAAGTCACAGTGCCCCAGGACGTGGGCCATGACCAGCTTGTTCTGGATCAGAGTATTCCCTTCCAGTAAAAAAGCGTAGCAGGGGTTGGAGTTAATCACCATCTCGTAGATACGCCCGAGGTTGTAATCATACTGGGTCTTCATTTTATGATAGGACTTGCCGAAGGTCCAGTGCGAAAAGCGGGTGGACAGGCCG
>CAZJGV010000165.1:0-6853 GCA_964545615.1 uncultured Pelotomaculum sp. | reverse complement strand
CTGTTTTCCATGGTAAACCTGGCCAGGCTCCTGGGTATAGATCCGGAGACCGCACTGCTGGAGACAGCGGGGAAATTTTCCAGGCGTTTTGCCTTTATTGAAAAGATGGCCGGACTTGTGGGAAGGGATCTGCGGTCCTGCACACTTTCAGAAATGGATGAATGGTGGGAAAAGGCAAAAAAACAAGAAAAAATATAGGAAACATTTTCTTGCAGGAAGGAACTGCAAGAATTTTCGCGAATAGTAGGGAATTAATATTTCTTTTCTTAAAGGAGGGGTCGTATGAATAAGGCAGAATTAATTTCAAGTGTTGCCGAAAAAACGGAACTGACCAAAAAAGATTCCGAGAAAGCTGTGAACGCAGTTTTGGAAACTATTGGTGCGGCATTAGGAAATGGTGACAAAGTTCAGCTGGTGGGCTTCGGAACATTTGAAATCAGGGAGAGGGCAGCCCGCAAGGGTAGAAACCCGCAAACCGGCGAAGAAATCAGCATCGCCGCCGCCCGTGTTCCTGTTTTTAAGGCAGGGAAATCATTAAGGGAAGCGGTGGTTAAATAATACTAAATAAACTTATCAGACTGTGTAAGTCTGATTTTTTTTGAACGTAAAGGATGGTGGCGGCTGATTTGCGGCTGGATAAGTTTTTGAAAGTGTCACGGGTAATAAAACGGCGTACCCTGGCTAAAGAAGTCTGTGACCGGGGACAGGTAGAGGTTAACGGCCGGGTGGCAAAAGCCGGAACTGAAATAAAAACCGGTGACATTTTGAACGTTAATTTCGGCAACCGGAAGTTTAAGCTGCAGGTTGTCTCCATCAGGGAAAACGTACCGGCTAAGTTAGCCGCCGAACTCTATCAGGTGATGGAAGACAAAACTACATAATTACGACCCCTCCTGCTCAAACTAAAAGAAAAAGCAGGAGGGGTTATTGTGTTACGCCGACCGCTGATAACAATTATTTTGCTCTGTATCGCAGCGCTATTTTACGCTGTAAGCTGTGCCAGAAAGCCGGCGCCCAAACCGGCGCCCCCTGTCCCTACACAGGAAGAGCCAACGATTTCTCTTTATGACAACAAAACCGGCCAGAAGAAAAATTTGAAAGCAGAGGAATATGTTCAGGGTGTGGTGGCAGCGGAAATGGACACCAAATGGCCGGTGAACGCTCTGGCCGCCCAGGCTATTCTTGCCCGTACCTTTACCATGGAAAACATCGAGTCGGGTAGAGTTAAACAACTTCATGGCACGGACGCCTCCACCAGTGTAGAGGAATTTCAGGCTTACGATCCGTCAAAAATCAATGATAATGTCCGCCAGGCGGTGGAAATGACCAGAGGTGAAGTGGTAAAATACGGCGATAATTACATCCACGCCTGGTTTTCGGCATGTGACGGCGGTATTTCGGCAACTCCCGAAGAAGGGCTGGCGTTTACCAAGGAACCCACCCCTTATGTCAAAGGGGGAGTCCAGGACGGCTGCCTGGCTATTACCGAGCCCAAGAATAAAGCCTGGGAGGCCAGGATACCATTAGATCGGGCCAGGGCGGCTGTTCAGGGTAAAACCGGCCAGGATACCGGCGCCATCACCTCAGCCACTATTGAAAAGAAGGGTCCATCGGGCCGGGCAGAACAGATTAAGCTGGGCAGCGCGACCATAGGCGGACCGGCCTTGAGGCTGGCGCTGGGCAGTGAGAAAGTGCGGTCAATGCTGCTTTCCGATGTCCGTGTGGAAGGCGGCCAGCTGGTTATGACCGGCAAGGGCTTTGGCCACGGGGTGGGCATGTGCCAGTGGGGCGCCAGGCTTATGGCGGAGCAGGGCAAATCCCCGGAGGATATTGTAAATTTCTATTTTAAGGACATCAATATAGAAAAGCAGTGGAAGTGATATTTGTCTCACACTCCTGTAAAAGTGGCGGCCTCTGGGGCCGCTTGTTTTATTTTGACGTAGCCCGGCTAATTCTTTCAAATATGTCGATGAAACCGAATTTTTATCCATTAAGCTGTGATGTATTAGAGGTATAATGTCAAATAGTTGAATAGACAAGTGTTATTAAAAAAAGGTATTATTTACCCGGCAACGAAATTTACCCCTATAGCAAGGGATTTGGAATTTTTCGATAAAGTCCTTTTATATAACTGGTTAAACTAATTGAGGTGTAATAACATGTTTTACCAGCTTTTTTTTGAACAAGGCCAGGACAGCATGTTTATAATCCGTACCAGTGACGGAAGAATTATTAAAGCCAATGAGGCCGCAGCAAAGACCTATGGTTACAGCCGCGATGAAATGCTGCTGATGTGCCTTCAGGACTTGTTCGACCCCGCAACGGTCAATACCATTGAATCCATAAAGGCTGGAACGTTAAATGAATGTACTTTGGAAACCAGGCATGTCCGCAAAGATGGCTGTATCTTTCCAGTGGCTGTTAGTATAAAGAGTGTTGCATCAGAGGAAGGAATACTCCTGTTAGGTACAGTCCGAGATCTGACAAAACACGAATCAACCCTGGAGAAAATTAAAGCTGAGGAAAGACAGCGCCTTAACATAACCGGCATTACATGGCAAAAACAGGCTGAAGAGAAATTACAGGCCGCCAACCGGCAGCTTCTGGATATCATTGATTTTCTGCCTGACGCTACTTTTGTTATTAACCTGGAGGGGCAGGTAATTGCCTGGAACCATGCTATCGAGGAAATGACAGGTGTGTGCAAAGAAGATATCATCGGCAAGGGCGATTACGCTTATACAGTTCCATTTTACGGTAAGCCCAGGCCAATCCTGATCGATCTGGTTTTTATGGAGGAAAGCGAGATTAAACACCAATACGATTATGTCAGGAGAGAAGGGGACACCTTTTTTGGCGAGACTTTTGTCCCGTCGGCTTATAGAGGGAGGGGAGCCTTTTTGTGGGGCAAGGCCTCTCCGCTATATGACCAAGACGGGAATATAGCCGGGGCTATTGAATCGATTCGCGATATCAGCGGCCTCAAGCACCTGGAAGAAGTAATACAAATGACAGGCAAAGAGCTGCAGCTGGCTTTGGAGAAGCTGGGCGAGCGTGAGCTGATGGACCGCATTATCCAGACGAGCCCGGCGGGTATCCTGGTGGTAAACAGTGCCATGGAGGTTATGTTTGCTAACGCCAGGGCAGAGCAGGTGCTGGGTTTGGAGATCAAGGACAAAGCCCGACGTACGTATAAAAAGCCGGTCTGGTCAGTCACCGACGATAAGGGGAACCCTATCGCTAATGAGGAAATGGTATATAAAAATGTTATTACCACCGGCAATCAGGTATATGACGTTGTTAATACGCTTTGGTGGCCGGACGGGACCAGGACGCTGCTTTCTATAAATGCGGCGCCCCTGATGGGCAGGTCTGGACGGATAGATGGGGCTGTTTTGAGTATTGAGGATGTCACCGGGCGCAGAGAGGCAGAAGAAAAGATCACCAGCTACCAAAAACAGCTCAGATCCCTCGCCGCCCAACTTTCTCTGGTCGAGGAGCGGGAAAGACGGCGCATAGCGGAAGGTATCCACGACCATATCGGCCAGTCCCTGGCCATCAGCAGGTTAAAGATGAGAACTCTGAAAAGAGCCGTATCTCTTGTTGAGGTCCTGGCGGGCCTGGATGAGATAATTGTTATTATTGAAGAGGTTATCATGAAAACCAGATCGCTGACATTCGAACTGAGTCCCCCTGTACTCTATGACCTGGGTTTTGAGGCGGTAGTGGAGTGGCTGGGTGAGCAGGTACTGATGAGAAACGGTGTGGATGTAAATTTAAATAGTAAATTAAAGTCCAAATCGCCTGACGAGGATGTGAGGATTTTTCTCTTTACAGCAGTGAGGGAATTATTTTTCAATATAATAAAGCACGCCAGAGCGCAAGAGGTTTTTATAGACATTCAGGATCTGGGAGAGAAGATAATGGTGACAGTGCGGGATAACGGAATTGGTTTCGATACCCGCTTATTTGGTCCCAGCCCCGGTAAGAAAGCGGGATTTGGACTTTTTAGCATCCGGGAACGGCTGGAGCACCTTGGAGGGCGCCTGGAAATTGTATCAAGACTCGGTTTTGGCACAAGTGTCTCCATCGAGGCGCCGTTTGAAAACCGCTATTAACAGGAGGTTGGTAAATTTTGAGTGTAAGGATCATCCTGGCCGATGACCACAAGTTGTTTTGTGAAGGGCTGAGTTCCATGCTGGAGGGACAGCCTGAGCTGGAGGTAATCGCCACCGCGCCGGACGGACACGCGGTTCTGCAGCTGGCCAGGGAACTTTCTCCGGATGTTGTGATCATGGATATCGGTATGCCTAATTTAAACGGCATAGAAGCTGCCCGCAAGATTGCTGCAGAAAATCCCGCCATTAAAACGATTGCCCTGTCCATGCATTCTGATAAAAGGTTTGTCGTGGAAATGTTTAAAGCTGGCGCCTCGGCTTATCTTTTGAAAGACTGTAATTTTGAAGAACTGACCGGGGCCATCAGCGCGGTAATGAAGGGAAACCATTATATCAGCCCTGCCGTGGCCAAAGTGGTGATCAAGGACTATGTAAAAAATCTACAGGAAGAAGGCCCCTCGGCTTTTACAGTCTTAACAGCCAGGGAGCGGGAGGTGCTGCAGATTTTAGCCGAAGGGAAAACAACCAACCAAATTGCCGCCGCTCTTTTCGTCAGTGAAAAGACGGTTGAATCTCACCGCAGGCAGATTATGAGCAAATTAGGTATTCACAGTATTGCTGGACTTATCAAATATGCCATTCGTGAAGGGTTGACCTCCCTGGAAAGATAGTACATTGTAATTAATATTCAAAAATTTGAAAGATGAGGAATATAGAAGCTAAAAATCAGGGATTTCCCTATTTCCTTTGTAAATCGCACTTACGATTACTTATTGGAGAGGGGTTTTTTTATTCCCAAAATCAGGGGGGGCTTTATCTTTAGACATAGATGATTATTGTTGAAAGGAGTGCTCAATTAGTAAACACAGAAGTCATAAAACAGAGAACATGAGGATTATACTGTATTTTGACTTCTGACTTCTCAGATTCTTTAAAACGGAGGTGAGAGACAAATGAGCTTTAAAGAGAGGCTGGACGCGGACCTGTTGGAAGAAGATTACGAAGAAGATGAAGATACCCAGGAAGACAAATTTCTGACCTTCATCTTAAGCAAGGAAGAGTACGGTATCGAGATCCGGCACGTCACAGAGATCATCGGCATCCAGAACATAACCGAAGTGCCCGACATGCCCCACTACATCAAGGGAGTGATCAACCTGCGGGGCAAGGTGATCCCGGTTATGGACGTGCGTTTGCGCTTCGGGCTGGAGGAGCGGGACTACGACGACCGTACCTGTATCATCGTGATTAACATCGATGAGCAGTCAGTGGGGCTGATCGTCGACCGGGTATCCGAGGTTTTAGACATACCCAAGGGTGAAGTGGAGCCGCCGCCCAAGATAAAAAGAGGCGAGAGCAGCCGTTTCATCCAGGGTATGGGCAAGGTCGGCGACCGGGTGAAGATCCTGCTCAACGCCCACCAGCTGCTGTTTGACTTTAACAAGGGAGAGGAGCTAACGGCTGCGGGCTGACATAAAAAACGTGAGAATGAAGCAAGATCCAGGTTTGGGATGCGGGCTGCGCCGTAGGTCCGGAACCCGGAACCTTATGCCCTGGCCATATTATGGTTTCAACTAGATTAGATATAAATAATTAATGTAGAAATGGAGAGGTGAGGGTAGTGCGTTTTAGTGATCTGTCAATAAAATTGAAATTTGGGATAATGTTTACGCTGTCTTTGATCCTGATGCTTGGTGCGGTAATGTATTCTGTTAATAACGTAGTAAAAAGGGAAGCAGAGGGCGTGGCAGTTGAGAAGGCTAAATCTGATCTGATCACCGGATATGAAATCCTGGACAAGGAATATCCTGGGGCGTGGCTCCGTGAAGGTGATAAACTTTACAAGGGCGGCACTTTAATGAATGATAACTACGCCATTGTTGATAAAATAGGTCAACTGACCGGAGATACGGTTACGATTTTTTGCGGGAATACACGTATTAGTACTAATGTTATGAATGAAGGCAAGAGAGCAGTTGGGACAACGGTTGCAGATAACGTGGCTGAAACCGTACTGAAGCAGGGAGATAACTATTATGGTGAAGCCAATGTTGTGGGCAATAAGTTCCAAACCGCTTATACTCCAATAAAAAATGCTTCTGGTGAGACTATTGGTATTTGGTATGTGGGAGCGCCGAAAAAATTTGCCGATACTATAGTTACTGATACCATTCGCGCCGTCAGTGTGGTATCTCTCATTACCCTGGTTATAGTGTTTTTTGTCTTCCGGTTGTTTTTAACCCGGATGTTGACTAACCATTTGAATTACCTGGTTACTATGTCCGATAATGTTGCGAACGGGGATCTGTCCAACGAGATAGAGGTGAAAACAGGCGGTGAAATTGGTCAACTGGCCCAGTCCTTTAAGAAGATGGTCGAAACCATCAAGTCCCTGCTGCAAGAGACTGACGGTCTGAACAAGGCAGTCCGGGAAGGCAAGTTGGATGCCCGTGGCAACGCGACGGCCTTTTCAGGTAGTTGGGGCGAGATGCTGACAGGGACAAACAACTTGATCGACGCTTTTGTGGGACCAATCAACATGACAGCCGAATATATAAACCGGATTTCCAAGGGTGACACCCCACCGAGGATTACCGACAATTATAATGGAGACTTTAATGAGATCAAGAACAACCTGAACGCTTGTATTGATACCATCGGCGTACTAGTAGATGAGGTAGGCGTGGTTATCGGCGCCGGCAGCGAAGGGAAACTGGACCAGCGGGCTAACGCCG
>CAZJGV010000164.1:0-6861 GCA_964545615.1 uncultured Pelotomaculum sp. | reverse complement strand
ATATCGGGCAAAACGGAACGGACGCAACCAGGTATCAGACTGAGTATCTCTGACAGTAATGCCATATAAGTATGGGAGTACTAAATAATGAAGAATATATTTTTCTATCAAACCGGCATCGGGGAAATCTGGATAGCTGAAAACGGAAAAGCTGTTACAAATCTGTATTTACGAGGTGACCAAATACCTCGGGCCAACGGAAAGCTGATCGGCTATGGGGGAGGGCTGGAATTGAAAGCCCGGCTTTTGGAACTGGAAAAGTTGTCAACAAGAATTGTCATTCCAAGAATCCCATCAACGTTGCTCAGGGCTTCCCCATCACAATATTTGTCAGGAGATTCCGGTTCAAAGTTACAGTGAGACGGTTTCTCGCCGGCACAATTATCCCCGGAGTTTTTTCAGCAGAAAGACCATGTTCTCGCCCAGGTTTTCCATGTTGGCCATTCCCTCAGCATCTTTCTCCACGTCTCCGGCTTCCAGACCGTACACCATGTTCCAGTAAACTGACCCAACAATAAACATCTGGTTTATTTGAAAGAAGTGGTTCATAGTATCAAAGGCGTGAATGGCGCCGCCGCGGCGCACTGCCACCACGGCGGCGGCCGCCTTGTGCTTGAAAAGGAAGCCGTTGGCAATGGAAACAAAGCCCGCACAGTCAATTAAGGACTTCATGCCTGAAGACACATCGGTGAAATAAGTAGGTGAACCCAGGATGATGCCGTCGGCGGCGTGCATCTTTTCTATGCATAAATTGATGACATCATTCTGAATGGCACACCTTTTATTCTTGTTCTTAAAGCAAGCTTGGCAGGCAGTGCACCCCTGGACCGGTTTACCGGCCAGCTGGATCATTTCAGTTTCGATGCCGGCCTTTTCTAGTACGCCGAACATTTTTTTAATGATGATGGCGGTGTTGCCGTCTTTCCTTGCGCTGCCGTTGATCCCGACAACTTTCATCAATCTCTACCTTCTTTCTGTGTTTTTTTGTTTAAACACTATCAATCCTCAACCAGGCTGAGCCATTTTTCCATATGGTCATGCAGTTGCTTGCGGGCTTCTTCAAGCTTGCCCTGCCTCTGCTGGCAGGCCTGGTAGTCCTGGTAAACCTCCGGCTGAAAAAGCTCCGCCTCCAGGCGGGAAATCACGCCTTCAAGGTCCGCGATAGCCTGCTCCAGTTCATCAACCCGGCGGCGGTGCATGCGTTTTTGCTTTTCATCCTCCTTCTTTCGTAGGTATTGCTTCTTTTCGGCGCTCTCCAGCCGGACCGGCCCGGCGCCGTCACGTCCGCCTGATGGCAGTTCCCGCTCCGCCTTTTTCTGGTAATAATAGTCGTAGTTGCCCATGTAGCTGGACACACCGGCATTTGAGAGTTCCAGCACCCTGGTGGCGATTTTATTGATAAAGTAGCGGTCGTGTGACACAAACAGGATGGTTCCCGGATAACCGTCCAGAGCCTCCTCCAGCACTTCCTTGCCGGGCAGGTCAAGGTGGTTGGTAGGCTCGTCCATTAACAGAAAGTTGGCCCTCTGCAGCATCAGGGCAGCCAGGGCCAGGCGGGATTTTTCACCACCGCTCAAATCGGCCACGTTCTTTTTGACCTCATCGCCCCGAAACAGAAATCTCCCCAGCACCGTTCGCACATCCACCTCGTCCAGGTTGGGGAAACGGTCCCAGAGCTCATGCAATACCTGCTTGTCTTCGCAAAGCCCCTGCTGCTCCTGGTCGTAATAGCCGAACTGCACATGGATGCCCATGCTCACCCGGCCTTCCAGTGGCGGCAGCAGGCCGGCGACGGTTTTCAGGAGAGTAGATTTGCCGATCCCGTTCGGGCCGACCAGGGCTACCCGCTCTCCCCTGTTAACTTGAAAGTTCAGGCCGCGGATCAGGGCCAGTTCCGCATAACCGATGCCCAGGCTGCCGGCTCGCAGTACCTCCAGGCCGCTGGGCCGGGCCACGTTAAAGGATAGTGCCACCCGGCGCTCCTTGCCCGGGCGCTCCAGTCTTTCCATTTTCTCCAGCGCCTTGAGACGGCTTTGCGCCCGCCTGGTGGTGTCCTTGGCGGCGATATTGCGCCGCACGAATTCCTCCTGGCGGGCAATTTCACTCTGTTGCCGGGTATAATCTTTTAGCTGCTGTTCGAGTAAAACGGCTTTTTGTTGGATGAACGCACTGTAGTTGCCAGTGTAGCGGGTAAGACCGGCGGGGGTGAGTTCATATATGATTCTGGCCAGGGCATCAAGGAAATAGCGGTCATGGGAAACAACCAGCACCGCTCCCCGGTAGGATTGCAGGTACTGTTCCAGCCAGGCCAGGTTGTCCATGTCCAGGTAATTGGTGGGTTCGTCCAGGATTAACAGGTCCGGTTCCCCCAGCAAACAGCGGGCCAGGGCCAGGCGTGTTTTCTGCCCGCCGCTGAGGGTGTCGACCGGAGTGGCAAGGTCTAAATCAGCAAATTTCAGCCCGCTCAGCACCGTGCGGATGCTGGTCTCGTAGTCGAAGCCTCCCCGGCTTTTAAACAAGGCGGAAAGGTTGTCATAGTCCTCCAGCAGCTGCCGGCAGGCGCCTTCACCGGGGGAGGCGGTAGACATCTGCCTTTCCATGGCCCTGAGCTGTTTTTCCATATCAATAAGGGGTGTGAACACGGCCAGCATCTCGTCCCAGATGCTCCGTCCCGATTCCAGCCCGCCGTCCTGGGCCAGGTAGGACAGCGACAGGGATCTGGCCCTGGTCACTTCTCCCGCGTCCGGCGCCAGGCTGCCGGTTATTATTTTTAAAAGGGTGGATTTGCCCGCCCCGTTAACACCGACAATACCGGCTTTCTCCCCCTCCTGAACGGTGAGGTTGATACCAGCTAAAACCCTGTGCGATCCGAAAGACTTTGAAATTTGCGCTGCCTGCAACAGGACCAAGGTTGTTCTCCCCTTTCAACTATCCAGTTTACAACAGTTGGCCGGGTTGGACAAGCTATAGTGGGTAAACAGGTAAGTGTCAGGGGGGTGTCAACAACCCTGTTCCCCTGACACCCTTTCGTTCTGGCACATCAGCTTGGTCTGTTCCATTACAATATCCACCGCTTTAGCAGTCTTATCAGGCGGGTAGCCGTATTTCTTAAGCAGGCGCTTGATAGTCATCTTCATTTTTGCCTGCACACTATCACGAATAGCCCAGTCTACGCTGATATTCTTTTTAATAGATACGGTCAGATCCCTTGCTATTTGCTTTAGAATAGCTTCACCCATAATTTCTCTGGCAGATTCGTTGTCCGCCAGGGCATCATAGAATGCTAATTCATCCGGGGTCATCCCTGTTTTCTCACCGCGTTTTTCTGCCTCACTGATTTGCCTGGCCAGTTCAATCAGCTCCATGATGACTTGGGTGGTTTCAATAGCCCGGTTTTGATATTTTCTAAGCGCGGTCTCCAACAGCTCCGAGAATTTTTTTGACTGCACCAGGTTGCGCCTTGAGAATGTTTTAATACCGCCCTTAAGCAATCTGTTCAACAGTTCGACTGCCAGATTTTTCTGCTTCATGCCTTTAACTTCTTCAAGGAACTCATCAGAAAGTATGGCAATATTGGGCTTGGCAAGTCCGACTGAGGCCAATATATCAATCACTTCATTTGAAGAAATAGATTTAGAGATCAGTTGATTTAACTCACTGTCGAGTTGAGAAGTTGTTTTCTTTTTGTTGTCGTCACTAATCATTTTGACCAGACAGGCTTTGACGGCTTTATGGAATCCGATCTCCACATTTAGTCTCTCAGCTATATCTGTTGTGGCGCACAGGGAATAAGCTCGCGCCATTTCGGTTACCAGCCTGATATAATCATTCTTTCTATCCTCACGCAGCCCAATGATATAATCCATCGTTTCAACGATCGCCTGCATTTTCTCGCCTGGCTTGCCGTTGAAGAACTTACTATAGTCATGGCCATGCAGCAGCTCTTTGATCAGGTCATGCTTTTCTAAGAGGACCTGCGCCGCCACTTCTGTATCAACACCAGTGGTCTTTTTATCGCTGTCAGTATACTGGGAAAGCGCATTTTTCAAGTTTTCTGCAATGCCGATGTAGTCAACCACAAGCCCGCCTTGTTTTTCCTTGAATACCCTGTTCACCCTGGCGATAGCCTGCATCAGGTTATGGCCGCTCATGGGCTTATCAATATACATGGTATGCATGCTTGGCACATCAAAGCCGGTCAGCCACATATCACGCACAATGACCAATTTCAACTCATCGTTTTTTTCTTTCATCCGCTTGGCCAAAGTTTCCCTATTGGCTTTAGTACCAATGAAGGCCTGCCAATCTGCCGGGTCAGAGGAGCTGCCCGTCATAACCACCTTGATTTTCCCAGACATTAAATCGTCGCTGTGCCAGTCAGGGCGAAGCGCCACAATCTCTTTGTAAAGGTCGACAGCGATCCTTCTGCTCATGGCCACGATCATGGATTTGCCGCCTTCATTCTCCTGGGCCTGCTCACGTTTTTCGAAGTGCTCAACTATGTCCTTCGCTATCTGTTTCACACGTTCACTTGCGCCAACGATCGCCTCAAGTCTGGCCCATTTGCTCTTGAGCTTCTCTTTTTGGCTGTACTCCTGATATTCGGTTATTTCGTCATATTCGCTGTCAATTTTCGGTTTTAGTTCCTCCGGCAGCTCCAGCCTGGCAATTCTGCTTTCATAGAAAATCTTAACCGTTGTTCCATCATCAACAGCTCTGGTCATATCATAAACATCAATGTAATCACCAAACACGGCACGCGTATTTTTATCTGTTAATTCTACCGGCGTTCCGGTAAACCCTATATATGAAGCCTGCGGCAAACTGTCGCGCATGTACCTGGCATAACCGTATTTTACATTTGCTTCAGCAGCGCCCCTGACGATGTCAGCGCCAAATCCATATTGGCTGCGGTGCGCTTCATCCGCCATAACAATGACATTCTGGCGATCCGTGAGGATCATCTTCTCACCATAGACAGCAGGTTTTTCAGCTACCTTATCTAAAGATGCGTATGTATCCGAGCCTTCTTTTATTTCATTAGCAAATGGCGCAAACTTATGAATGGTCGTAAAAATAATGCCGCCGCTGGTACGGTTATTCAGCAGTTCTCTCAGATGGGCTCTGTCTGTAGCTTGTACCGGGGTGCTTCTAAGTATATCCTTACTTTTAAGGAAGGTGCCGTAAAGCTGGTCATCCAGGTCGTTTCTGTCTGTTATAATAACGATGGTCGGGTTTTCGAGCTCTTCATTGATTACCAGTTTCCCGGCATAGAAAACCATGGACAGGCTTTTCCCGCTGCCCTGGGTATGCCAGACAACCCCGATTCGTCTGTCGCCGGTTTCCATAGTGGCGCGTTCGGTGCTTGCCACCGCTTTATTTACCGCATGGTATTGATGATAACCAGCCAGGATTTTTATCGTATCCCTGCCATCACTTTGAAACAACACAAAATGCTTGATAATATCCAGGAAGCGATCACGCTCAAACATGCCCTTGATCAGCGCTTCAAGCTGGGGAATTGAGAGCGGCGCGGTCGTCTCGCCATCTATAGTGCGCCAGGCCATGAACCGATCCTCATCAGCAGTGAGCGTACCCGCTCTCGCGTTGACACCGTCACTGGTGACCATAAAGGAGTTATAGGTGAACAGGGAAGGTATGGTCATCTTATAGGTTTGCAGCTGGTTGTAAGCATCGGTGATATCCACATTTTCATCGCTGGCGCTTTTCAGTTCAATGACCACCAGCGGAATACCGTTTATAAAAGCCACGACATCCGGCCGTTTTTCTGCCCCATGCTCAACGATGGTGAACTGATTGGCGACCATAAATTCGTTATTCAGCGGCTTTTCATAGTCAAATACATAAGCCTTCTCGGTTCTATAACTGGCATCAGCCTGCTTCACCTGAACATCAATGCCGTCGGTGATCATCTTTTGGAAAGTCTTATTATTCATTAGCAGGCTCGGGCTTTGCGGAATGACGATCTGCCTGAAGGCATCTTCAAGGGCCTCGCCCGGCAGCTTCGGGTTGATCCTGGACAGGGCTTCTTTCAACCTTTCAGCAAGAATAACATCGCTGTAATCCTCGCGCTCAGGGTATTCGCCATCCGGAGCAATATCAGGAGCAAAAACTATTTCATAACCCAACTCCTCAAACCATTCCAGGGTGGCTTCTTCCAAGTGTGACTCGCAGAAGTTTTTAGTCACTATCTTCACCTCTTCCCAGCTAATTTTTAAACCCGTCGAATTCGACCAGTTTAAAATCCTGGTTGTTCAGCTGTTCCCATAATCCTAAAAATTCAATAGTGCTTCTGGTTCTGAGCTAATTTTTCACAACATCTGCAGGGAATTCCGGATTTTTGTACTTTACAATATCCGTTAGACTGATATAATCATCATCGCTGCCTGTTGAAATTACAGCAATTTCTGTCCCATTTGCAGTTATCGTGGCTTTTAAGGTTTTATCTTTGGCCACCTATTGCACCTCCTCTATGGGCACTCTTATTTCTCCACTCATTAGTTTGGGTAAAAGAGCATTACGTGTAAAAACTAGCTTTTGACTTTCTTTATGGTTTTGTTCAATCAAGAGATAAATTGGTTTTATGGATAGGTAGTATTGATCTAAAAATTCTTTTGGTGGAATACAAACAAGTTCCGAATCAAAATCGCGCGTAATAATAGCATCAAAAACTGCTCCACTTGCCTTATGTTTTAATTTATTTATTAGATTTATGGTCAGTTGATGAACAAAATATTGGTTATATCCATTATATCCTTTTAATGCATAACATGATTGATTCATTGCCATATCACAAATAGCCATGTTTATTTTGCCAACGGTACCTCTGGCCGTTACAAA
>CAZJGV010000163.1:803-6918 GCA_964545615.1 uncultured Pelotomaculum sp. | reverse complement strand
CCGTCCCTCTCCATATCGGCCAGGCTGACGGCTATTTTGATTTCCTGGCCGCCATTGCTGACCATCTTCTTTTGGGGCTGCTCTTTTTTGGCACACCCGTATATAAACGGGATAGCAATGATAAAGATAGACATCAGCAGTAAATATAAACGTCTCTTATTTTCTCCGGACACAACCTTCACCCCGCTTACCACTATTGATTTTTTTATTATGTCTAAAATCTTGTCTAAATATTGAGAGGTAAGTCGAACGAAAAAACTGACAACATATGTAAGTATATGTATGACATCCTTCTAATTTCCATATTTTGCATCTATAATATTAATGAGGTGATAATTGATGAAAATGGTGTCAACACTTAAAACCCTGTACCTGGGTGAAATAACCCGGATCAAAGAGGCGCTGGAAGGACCTGCCCCTCCCTCCCTGGTAATTGCGGTGGAACACGCCCGGCGCGACTGGCAGGCGGCAGTCAAAGAAATGGACCACATCGACCGTGACCTCGACGAATATGTTATTTTCAAAGTCAACGCGGCTGAAAGGCGTTACATGGCGCTGCTGGAAGAGGCCAGGCGGGAAGGTGTGCAGGCCTGGCCAACCCTGGCGGAATATTCCTGTGAAAACATGACCGTCAACGACGTGGGGCATGCGGAAAACGCGCCCATCTGCACAGGATGAAAAAAGCCGGGCACTCAGGCCGGCTTTTTTTACCCATCAACTATTATCTTGTATTCTTCCCTGACTTTTTGGAAGTCCTCCCAGACAGGGCGCTTTCTGCTCATATCCCTCAAAAGGGCGGCCGGGTGGTAGGTAGGCATAATTTTTATGCCGCTCTTACTGACCAGCCACTGGCCGCGCATTTTGGTGATCCTCGCTTCCGGATCGATTAGATTCTGCAGGGCGGTACCCCCCAGCAGGACGATCAGATCCGGCGATACCAGTTCGATCTGCCTGAAAAGCCAGGGCAGGCACCGCCCTGCCTCTTCCGGCTTCGGCGCCCTGTTGCCCGGCGGCCGGCACTTGACCACATTGGCAATATAAGTATGCGTGAACCGGTCCAGGTTGATTGCTCCCAGGATCTGGTCCAGGAGTTGGCCCGCCTTGCCGACAAAAGGACGCCCCTGCAGGTCCTCGTCAGCGCCCGGACCCTCACCGATCAGCATCAACCTGGCGCCGGGATTTCCCTCCCCGAAAACCACGCCCGTGCACCCGGCCCGCAAACTACAGCGGGCACAGGCCAGGGCCATATCCTTTAACTCTTCGAGGCTGTTAACACCACTCAGGTCGTGGTCTTCACTGTACGTCACCTTGTTCAAGACGACACCCCCTACCAGTTCTTTTCTCCCGCGTCCCGGATTTTCCTGCAAAAAAATCACGCCACCGGGTCTATCCCCAGGCAGCGTGATAAATCTATTTATTCCCCTATTCTAAATTCTGGCTCCTGCATTCTGTATTCTGTACTGTTATTCCGCTCTCTCCAGAATTATCTTGTGTTCCACCAGGGACAATTCCGCAATCCTGGCTCTGATTATTTTCCTTTTTCCAAAGATATCCTCCAGCAGCAAACCGTCCTCGAATGGCACAACCCGGTCCACCATCTCCAGGAAAAGCTCATCCTGCTCACCCTGCTTCCTTAAATAGGCATTGGCTTCACACAAAACATTTCACCTCCGCAAGAACCTTACATAAAAACCTTTATTGACGGCTGATAAGCCACCCGCGCCTTTTGACCTGATTATATCTCCGCCCGCTGTCAGAGTCAACGCCTTAATTTGTCCCAGATTTTCCGCAGTAATCGCCCCAGGGGGCCAGTTGTAAGCAGTTCCAGGTACCTGTCTTCGTTGCCTTCAGGAACAGGCGCCAACCCCCAGGTCTGTCCGGGTCCGGTCTGGTCCATGATCACGCTCCTGGTCCGCCCGTCAGCGTGGCTGTAGTAGTTTACCGCCACAGGCGGCAAGGTGTTCCGCATCAGATAACGAAACTCGGCATTGTTCTGGGGCTTGATCTCATTTACCGCAGTTATAACATCTCCCGGACGCAGGCCGGAGCGCCAGGCCGGACCTCCCGGCAGCACATCCATCACTCTGAGCCCCTGCTCTGAAGGAACATAAAGGGGCTTCCCCTTCAATTCAATCCTCTTACCTATATAGATGACTGCTTCATGCCCAAGCGGAGAGAACAGCGCCGCAAAAAACGCCACAATCCGGCTTTGCCCGGCCAGCACCGCCAGCACCAGCAGGCTCAGGCTGTAGATACCCAGGAAGAGAGCGGAAAGCCGGCTCTTTTCAACCGGGCTCCTGGCAATGGCGAAATCACCATAGCCAAGCCCCGCCACCAGAGGCAGCAGCGCATAAATGAAGTTTTGGGGGTCCCCCTCCACCGCCGGTTTGATTAACGGCCACCAGGCAGGCATCTCCACGCCTGTTTCCACGTCGCCCCCGGCCAGTACCGCCAGCGCCACAATGGGGATGGGCCAGAACTTCTGCAGGGTAAAGCCGCCCACCACATTACCCTCCGGCCCCTTGACGTAAGCAGGCACCGCTCCAAGATGGCCGCCGGCCAGGATCAAAAAACTCTCCACCATGTGCAGGATGGCCACCAGGGCCAGGATCTGCGGCACACTTATCTGCGGAAATCCCAGCAGCAAACTGGACAGGGCCAGGATACCACCGGCGTAGGCAAAGCACAAGAAACGGATGTTGATCATCATTAATAAAATGGCCACCGGCCAGAGGTAGTACAAATCACCGGAAATAGTCAGGCCGATAAAAACCAGCAGGCAGCTGCCGGCCAGCCCGCCCAACAGGCCGTAACCGGTGGACACAAGTATGTCGCTCCTGGTCCGTCTGGTTTTCATCCCAAAAAAGTCTTCCCTCAGCTTCTCCATCCTGTTGTACTGCACGGCGATTAAAGTAAACACCACCAGAAAAAGAAGCAGAAAAGCCGGATTAAAAAAGGCCTGCAGGAAGCTTTTTAAAATTAAGGGCAGCACCTCAAAAAAGGGATACAAGCAGCGTCACCCCCTGAAGTGAGACAAGAGAACCGTCCCCTTGTCTCACTTACTTGATTAATTCGACCGCCCGGTCAAGCTGCACGTCGCGGGAATTATCTTCCAGGGGCTGCACCAGGACATCCGGTTCCACCCCTTTTTGGTTGATGTCGCTTTTATTAGGAGTTAAATAGCGGGCGGTGGTCAGCTTCAGTCCCGCTCCGTTATTCAGCGGGAAAACGGTCTGGACAATGCCCTTGCCAAAAGTTTTCGTGCCTACCAGGGTGCCCGCGCCTGTGTCTTTGACCGCTCCCGCCAGTATCTCGGACGCGCTGGCGCTGCCGCCGTTGATTAAAACAACCAGAGGCAGTCCCACTGTATGGCCCTCGGAGGAAAACTCCTGGTCCTTGCCGACACGGTAGTCAATGAAAACAATCGGCCCTTTGGGGATGAAATGTTTGGCCACATTTACCGCAGTGCCCAATTCACCGCCCGGGTTATCCCTGAGGTCTAAAATCAGACCGGTAATGTACTCATCCTGCAGCTTGCTGAGCGTCACCTTCATCTCGTCAGCTGTCCGCTCCGTAAACTGGCTGATGGCAATATAGCCGATTTTTGTGTCTGACAAAACCCGGCCCTCCACCGTCGGCACACTTATTTCCTCCCTGACCAGGGAAAACTGCAGTAGCTCGGGATTTCCCTGCCTGCTTACGGTCAGGTTTACATGCGAACCGACGGGCCCCCTCATCAGCTTGATGGCGGTTTCCAGGTCTATGCCCAGGGCGTCGCTGTCGTCGATTCTGGTTATCACGTCACCGGCTTCAATGCCCTCCCTGGCCGCCGGCGTCCCCTGGTAGGCGCGCACTACTGTGAGCTTTTGCTCCTTTATGCCCACCAGTATGCCCAGACCCCCGAAAGAACCTTTGATCTGATCCTTGAGCTGCGAATAGGTTTTCGGTTCCAGGTACACCGAGTAGGGATCCTCCAGCGAATCTACAAGGCCTTTTATGGCGCCATCCACCAACTGGGTGGAGTTTACCGGCTGCAGGTACTGCGATCGCACCAGTGTGATCACTTTGATCAAGTTGCCGAAATGTTTGTAGTCGCTGGCCAGAAGGCCGCCCACCAATACAAACAGGATGACCAGTACAATCCCCACCGTCTTAAGCCACTTGCCGCCACCCGTCCCGGCCCCGTAATTGTTATAGCCCAAAATCCACACCTGCCGTTCCTGTCTTCACATACGTTATTATACTACATTACTGTGGCAAACATGTCCACAAATTAACAATACCAACTATTCGAGCATCTATACAAAAATGAGCTTTTAAAAAAAGAACCGCGATTATCCATCGCGGAATGATGTTTTATTTTGTTTCTTTCCAGCTATTCAATGGTAAAGAAATAGTCGCTGAAGTCACAGATATCATAATTCGCGTTGCAGCTGACTCTGATCTGGTAGTCATTTCCCGCCGCTTGTGACGCTGGTATTGCCCATTTATAGGTTCCTGCCTTGGCCGGTACGTTTGTATCTAGCACATACTGTTTTTCTCCGCTCTTATACAGGGATACCCTTACATCGGAAGAACAACCGCTTCCCGTATAACTCCAGGTGATTTCCCTGGTGGAACCGACTTGCAGGCTCTCTCCCCCGTTGGGGAAAGTGACACCTATGGGACTGATGGTAAAGTTATCATCACTGAAGTCGCATATATCATAGTTGTTATTGCAGGAGACCCGGATCTGATAATCATTCCCGAAAGCCTGTGTCGCTGGTATCGTCCACTTGTATACGCCTGCCGCAGCTGGTACGTTTGTATCTAGCACATACTGTTTTTCTCCGCTCTTATACAGGGATACCCTTACATCGGAAGAACATTCGCTTCCCGTATAACTCCAGGTGATTTCCCTGGTCGTGCCGGCTGTCAAAATCTCTCCTCCGTTAGGAGAAATCATGGCAAAGGGAGAAGGCTTCTTGGTAATTGTCACGGTTTTACTTAACCCGTCCCACGCGACTGTTGCACCGAAGGCTTCGCTGATAAACCGCACGGGAACCAGTGCCCGGCTGTTTATAATTACCGCCGGAGAGTCCAGTATTATTTCCTGTTCATTTTCATAAGCCTTTCCGCCAATATCCAGCTTTACAACCATATCGCCCTGGCGGACAACAACAGTCCTGGTAGTATCGACATAAACAACATTAAGCCCGAGAGCTTCCACCACAAACCTAATCGGAACCATGGTCCGGTCATTTATTATCTGGGCTGGCACATCCGGTTGGAGGGCTTTACCGTCAACTACCAGATTGACCCCTTCCTGTACGTTGGCGTCCGTACCGGTTGCCGCAACTGCGGATGTCAGGAAAAGGGAAGTGATGATCAACCCACAAAGCAAAGATATAACCGTTAACCTCTTAAAAAGAACCATCTCTTTCAACTCCTCTTGTTATTTAATCCGTGTTTCGTGGTATTTGACAGGCTGTGATAATTGTCCTGTCACACTTTTAATTTACTGTTGAAAAATCAAGCTATAGCAACGCTTATACTGAAATTCTCATCGCTATAGTCGCATATGTCATAGTTGGCGTTGCAGCTAACCCGGATCTTGTAGTCGCTCCCCACCGCCTGTGATGCGGGTATGGTCCAATTGTATGTGCCTGACCCCGCTGGCAGGTTCGGCGCTATCTCGTATTGTTTTCCTCCGCCCTTGTATAATGATATCCTTACGTCGGTAGAACACCCTTCCCCTGGATAATCCCAGGTGATGTTATGGCTTGCGCCAACCTCTAAAATCTCTCCGCCGTTGGGTGAGGTGACGGTGATGGGATTTGTGCTTCTGTTTATACTGAAATTTTCATCGCTATAGTCGCATATGTCATAGTTAGCGTTGCAGCTGATTCTGATCTTGTAGTCACTCCCCACCGCCTGTGATGAGGGTATGGTCCAATTGTATCTGCCTGACCCCGCTGGCAGGTTCGGCGCTATCTCGTATTGTTTTCCCCCGCCCTTATATAATGATATCCTTATGTCGGTAGAACACCCTTCCCCTGGATAATCCCAGGTGATGTCATAGCTTGCGCCAACCTCTAAAATCTCTCCGCCGTTGGGTGAGGTGACGGTGATGGGA
>CAZJGV010000163.1:0-703 GCA_964545615.1 uncultured Pelotomaculum sp. | reverse complement strand
TTTGCGCTGTCATTATCTGCTATGGTCACAGTGGCGCTGCCAGGTGCGCCAATGTCATAAGAGGCGCTGCCGGCAAGCTCCAGCAGCACGGTTTCGCTGCCTTCCACTTCTGTATCATCTATGGGTGTTACCGTAATAACAGCCGAAGAAGCGCCGGCCGGGATAGTAACCGAGCCCGGCAGGGAATTATAATCAACACCGTTCGTGGCCGTCCCGTAAACCGCATACGCCACGGACAGCGGCTGTTCCGTGCTCCCCGTGCGGGAAACGGTGAAAGCTCCCGTATCGGTTCCCGGCTCCGAGGCAATTGTATCTGTAGCGATAACGCTTACTACAGGCGGCGCCACCACATTTACGGGCACTACTACAGGTATGGCGTCAGTATAGCCCTCCTTGGTCGCGGTCACGGTAATGCTGGCGCTGCCGGGCGCCACTGCTGTTACCAGGCCGGTGGCGTTAACGGTGGCTACTGATCCGTTGTCGGAAGCGTACCCTACTACCGCGTCCGCGGGATCTACGGTCGGGGTGAGCTGCTGCGTTGCACCGGTGGTCAGGTCAACACTGGCCGGGTCCACGCTAAGGGCTACCGCCGGCGGCGCGGTCACGGTCACGGGCACTATAACAGGTGTGGCGTCAGTATAGCCCTCTTTGGTCGCGGTCACGGTAATGCTGGCGCTGCCGGGCGCCACTGCTGTTACCAGGC
>CAZJGV010000162.1:0-7032 GCA_964545615.1 uncultured Pelotomaculum sp. | reverse complement strand
TACTTGTAAGTATTTCAGTTATTCTATTTTTAGCCGGTAATCTGGGGTCAATGATTTTGAGCTGGAGCTTTCTATCCATGGGTTTGCGGGGCTGCACCATTCTGTTTCCATTTCTGGGGGCAGCCTTTTTCCCTCGTTTTGTAAAGCCATCGGCCGGCATTGCCGCCGCCGTTGCAGGACCTCTGGTGGACCTGATTTGGCATGATCTCTACCCGCGGGGACTGGATCCCCTTTATCCGGGTTTGCTGGCAGCATTGCTCACAATGCTGGTTGTCAGCCTGTTTTCCAGTCGTAAACCGGAGGTTCTTTCCAGGGACTAATAAGCAGGTGGTTTGGCAGTTAAAAACTACACCTGTTTATTATTGCAATTCATTCTTTATCATGTTAAAATGTTAAAGTAGCACACTATTAAAGCCGGAGGGATCATTGTGGTGTACTCTGGAAAACTTAAGGATGACTTACTAGATCGGCTCTTTGAAGCTGTGCTTGTTTTAGAAAACATTGATGAATGCTACCAGTTTTTCGAAGACATCTGCACTGTAGCCGAACTAAAATCCCTGGCTCAGCGTCTGGAGGTCGCTAAAATGATTCAGACGAACCGGACTTACTGGGAGATAACCAGCCGTACCGGCGCCAGCACGGCTACCATCAGCCGGGTTAAAAGAGCCCTGAACTACGGGGCTGACGGTTATAAGCTGGTACTTGAAAGGTTGACATCGACAACGGACACTGATGATTCCGGTGCGGGCGGGAAAAATGTAGAAAAATAAAAGGGGAAAAGGGGCCTTTTATAGAATGAATAGAACGTTTAACGCAACTGCCCTGGCGCGGCAGGATCTGAAAAATTTCATACCATATGATGCGCCTTATTATCCGGATGTGATCAAGCTTGACGCCAACGAAAACCCTTATGGCTTCCCTCCCGAAGTGCTTGTGAAGATATACAGGGAAGCAAGCTCTATGGATATCAGCCGTTATCCCGATGCGGGAGCTAAGAGGCTCAGAGAAAGGCTGGCTGACTACACCGGGGTTAACCCGGATAATATAATGGTGGGAAACGGTTCCGATGAGATTATTTTAAATCTTATGCTGGCTTTTGGCTCGGGAGCGAAATTTGCAGTTGCCGTTCCGACCTTTTCCATGTACTGTGTGCACGCTCAGATAGCTGGCTGTGCCATAATCGAAGTGCCCCGTTTCAGTGATTTTGGGATTGACGTGGAGGGTTTAAAAAGGGCTGCCTCCATGCCGGAAGTAAAAATGGTGATAATCTGCTCCCCCAACAGCCCGACCGGGAATGTCACATCACCCGCGTCCATTGAAAACATTCTAGGGGACACAAGCTCAATAGTGGTAGTGGACGAGGCTTATAGCGAATTTGGGGGCGAATCCTGTGTGCCATTGCTGCGCAGATACCCCAATCTGGTTATCCTTCGTACCTTTTCCAAGGCTTTTGGCCTGGCGGGTCTAAGGGTCGGTTATCTCCTGGCCAACCGGCCGGTAATGAATGAGCTGCTTAAAGTTAAACAGCCATATAACCTAAATGCTTTCTCCCAGGCCGCAGCCAGTGTGGTTATGGAAAACCTGCCCATCTTCAGAGAAAGGGTAGAAAGGATTTTGGAGGAAAGGGAGGTGCTTTTTTCGGAATTAGCGGCGCTGCCGGGAGTAAAAGCTTTCACCAGCCAGGCAAATTTTATCATGTTCCAGACACCGCTGCCGGCTGAAAAAATCTACAGTGGGCTGCTAACCAGGGGCATACTGATCAGGAATGTTGAAAACCACTATCTCCCCCGCTGTTTGCGGGTTTCCGTGGGAACAGCTGAGGAAAACAGGGTCTTTGTTGAGAAACTTGGGGACATTTTAAATGGCGGCGTTGCCTGACTGAAATTACCGGAGCACGGGTTTAAAAGACTTAAAATGACGTTTAAAGCGTTAACTAAGTAAAACCAAAATTTATACAGAGGTGATAAAATGTCTGAATCACGCGCGACTTATGTTACCAGGAAAACGTATGAAACAGAGATTAACGTCAGTTTGAACCTTGATGGAGAAGGGGTTTACTGGGTATCCACAGGAATCCCTTTCCTGGATCACATGCTTCAGCTTTTTGCCAAGCATGCGTATTTTGACATGGAATTGACCGGCCGTGGGGATCTGGCCGTAGACGGACACCATACGGTAGAAGATGCTGGTTTGTGCCTGGGGCAGGCCATGAAAAAAAACCTCGGTGAAAAAGCAGGGATAAACAGGTACGGACACGCCATCATACCCATGGACGACGCCCTTGTTATGGCTGCGGTGGATTTGAGCGGCAGGGGCTATCTGGCTTTTGACGTGGCTATGCCGGCAACAAGAATAGGGGATTTCGACACGGAACTGGTGGAGGAATTTATGAGAGCGCTGGCGCTTAACGGCGAATTTAACCTGCACATACGGCTGTTGTCAGGTAAAAATACCCACCACATCATTGAGGCTGTTTTCAAGGCGGTGGCCCGTGCATTAAAAGAGGCGGTGGTCAGGACAGGCGGCGAAGGAGTGCCTTCCACCAAGGGGACTTTAGAAAGCTAGAAGAGCAGTTTTAAAGACAGGGCGGAAGAAAAATGATTGCGATTATTGATTACGGTATGGGCAACCTCAGGAGCGTGCACAAGGGTTTTGAAAAAGTGGGCGTAAAGACGGCTGTGGTAAGTGACCCGGCGCTGGTGGACAAAGCTGACGGGGTGGTGCTGCCTGGGGTCGGCGCATTTGCCGACGCCATGGCCAACCTGCATTCAGCGGGTATGGTCGAGGCCATTCTGCGGGCGGTCAAAGAAGGGAAACCGTTTCTGGGCATCTGCCTGGGGCAGCAGCTTCTTTTCGACGCCAGTGAAGAATGGGGCTACACGGAGGGGCTGGGTATTTTCCCCGGACAGGTGCGCCGCCTTCCTGAAGGTTTAAAAGTACCCCACATGGGCTGGAACCAGATCGAGATAATCCGGCTTGACCCGTTGCTTGAAGGTATCCCTGACCGTTCTTCATTTTATTTTGTTCACTCCTACGCGGTAGACCCGGTGGATAAAGAGATTGCCCTCACGCAAACAGAGTACGGAGTGCATTTCGCTTCAATAGTTGGCAAAAACAGAGTCTACGGAATCCAGTTTCACCCTGAAAAAAGCAGTGCCCTGGGGCTGAAGATATTAGAAAATTTTGGGAGAGTGGTTAAGACATGTTAGTTATCCCGGCCATTGACCTGCGGGAAGGGAAATGTGTGCGCCTGGTGGAAGGGCGGCTCGACCAGGAAACTGTTTATTCTGATGACCCGGTGGCGATGGCGGCACTGTGGCAGAAAAAGGGAGCCCAAATGCTGCACGTGGTGGACCTGGACGGAGCTTTTTCAGGCGCGCCCAAAAATTTGGATGTTATCAAGGAGATCCTGGCCACGGTCAATATTCCGGTCCAGGTGGGCGGGGGTATAAGAAATATGCAGGCCGTGGAACTTCTGCTGGAAATTGGCGCGGCAAGGGTAATTCTGGGGACAGTGGCTATTTTAGATCCTGAACTGGTTTCCCATGCCTGCTCTAAGTACGGGGATGCTGTACTGGTGGGTATTGACGGACGCAACGGGCGGGTTGCCATTGAAGGGTGGGGCCTTACAGTAGAAAAAGGAACCATTGAACTGGCAGGGGAAATGAAGAATCTTGGCATAAAAAGGATTGTTTTTACCGATATCAGGAGGGACGGTACCCTGCAGGGGCCAAACCTTGAAGCTACCGGAGAACTTGCCCGGGCCACCGGTTTAAAAGTAATTGCTTCGGGCGGTGTTTCCACTGTTGACGATCTAATAGCTCTCAAAAGACTTGAACCGCTGGGTGTGGATGCGGTGATTATGGGCAAAGCTCTTTACGCCGGGACTGTGTCCATCAGCGAAGCCCTGTCTATTGCAGCCGGGGGAGAAGCGGGGGTTGGTTAAATGCTTCAGAAAAGGGTCATCCCCTGCCTGGATGTAACCGGCGGGAGGGTTGTCAAGGGCACAAACTTTGTCAATCTCAGAGATGCCGGAGATCCGGTTGAACTGGCAGCCTTCTATGACAGGGAAGGGGCGGATGAACTTATTTTTTTAGACATCACCGCTTCCTCGGACGGACGTAAAACCACTCTGGATATGGTTTACCGCACCGCCGGGGAAGTGTTTATTCCCTATACCGTCGGGGGAGGTATCCGCAACCTGGAAGATATAAGGGCCATTTTAAGCGCCGGCGCGGATAAAGTCACTATAAACACCGCCGCCGTGCAAAACCCCGGACTGGTGGCTGAAGCCGCCGGCAGGTTCGGCAGCCAGTGTATAGTGGTGGCTATCGATGCCCGGCAGTCGGGTCCGGACAGTTGGGAAGTGTACATTCACGGCGGCAGGACACCTACAGGGATTGATGCTGTGGGTTGGGCCAGTCAGGTGGAAGTACTTGGCGCGGGGGAAATAATGTTGACCAGTATGGACAGGGACGGCACCAAGGATGGCTACGATATTCCTTTGACCAGGGCCATTGTAAGGTCGCTCAACATTCCTGTAATCGCCTCGGGTGGTGTGGGCAACCTGGAACATATTGCGGAGGGTTTGACCGAAGGAGAGGCGGATGCCGTTCTGGCCGCTTCGATCTTTCACTTCGGAGAGTATTCAATCAAGGAAACCAAAGAGTATCTGCGCTCTAAAGGAGTGCCTGTGAGGATCTAGATTGGGACGTGAGAAGGGCAAACGGGGACGGTTCTTGACTTGCCCGGCAAATAATGGTAATTGGGAAGCAAAAGAACCGTCCCTGTGCTTCCCAAAATGGGGGAAAAGTAATGGCTTTTGATTTAAACAGCTTGAAATATAATGAGGCGGGACTGATACCGGCCATAGTTCAGGACGCAGCCAGCGGGACGGTGTTAATGATGGCCTACATGAACAGGGAGTCCCTGGAAAAGACTCTGACCACGGGTGAGACCTGGTTCTGGAGCCGCAGCAGAAAGACTTTCTGGCATAAAGGCGAAACCTCCGGCAATGTTCAGAAAGTGAAAGAGGTTTTGTATGACTGTGACCGGGATACCCTGCTGGTGAAAGTAGCTCAGGAAGGCGCGGCCTGCCACGAAGGGTATTATTCATGTTTTCACTACCGCCTGGAGCCGGACGGCAAGGTTACGGTTACATGTGATAGATGGTTCGACCCGTATCAGGTTTACGGCAAAAAGTCCTGATGTAGCCCAATATATCTTACCTGAAAGCTATGAGGCTGAGCGCAGCAGAGGTGTCACAATGGATAAAAAAGACATTATACAAGAACTATATAGCGTAATCCTGGACAGGCGTGAAAAACGACAGGAGGGTTCCTATACAGCCTATCTTTTTGATCAGGGCGAAGATAAAATATTGAAAAAGATTGGCGAAGAAGCTTCGGAGGTAATAATCGCAGCCAAAAACGGCAATACGCCTGCCTTGACCGGTGAGGTGACCGACCTGGTTTACCACCTGCTGGTACTTCTGGCCTGGCACGGGATTACGCCGTACGATGTTCTGACTGAACTGGCTATACGCAGAAATAGAAAAGCATAAAAAAGAAAAAACCCTGGCCAGATTCTTTGACGCCGGGGTCCGCTCCTCCTATTATTGTTTTCCGCCAGGATATAATAGAACCTTAATTCTGTCCGGTTGAATCCAGCACCGCATCATCTGCTTCAGCCTTGCCATTACTATCCTGAAGGATAAAAAAAACTATATTTTACTTTCCCCTGGAATTAATATCTCCTCAAACACACCTGCCTGTGTTCATCCCGTGAAGTTGCTTTTATCGCTTGTAAGGACTGCAGGGACCTCATTCTCCTGTGCGGTTTACAACAGTGCTCGCTTAAAATCATTAAATCAATAAAACACACATCAAATAACAGTGCCTCTACCAGATCCAGGTAGCTATACAACCTGTTTGCTTCTACGTTTAACTGAATATCAGACATAACAATGCCTCACTTTTCATGGTTTCTGTAGGTCAATCGTATCTAATGTTTATTACCATTATGTGACCAAAACCTGAAAATAAGATGAATATTGTATTGGCGGTTGAGGCAGTGACCTGCGGGGGCGGTTCGCTATTGGTCCTGTCCGTAGCAGGCAGCGGCAAAACCAGGGTGTTAACCTGCCGGGTTCCTACCTTTAAAGGATATAAAAAAACCCTCTTGCAGGGTTTTTACTTTTACCAACAAGCATATATGTCACTTCACTGCCCGCTTAATAAGACGTAAGACGCGAGATAGTCAAGTGCGAGTCTTAGCCGTTCCATCTCCTGCCGTTTGTATGTCTGATGCCGAATTGATCAAGCAACTTCATCACATGGTGGCTGATTAAATCCTCTATGCTGGATGGGTGATTATAAAAAGCCGGCATCGCTGGAACTACTTTTACTCCTATCCTTGCCAACTTCAGCATGTTTTCCAGGTGGATCGGGCTGAGGGGGGTTTCCCTGGGGCATATCACCAGTTTTCGTCCTTCTTTGATCATTACATCCGCTGATCTTGAAATAAGGTTTTCACAGTAGCCATTAGCAATGGAGCTCAATGTTTTCATGCTGCAGGGAACCACTACCATGCCGTCGGTAATATAAGATCCGCTTGATGTTCTAGCACCAAGATTCTTATTATCATGTACCTCTGAAGCCAGGTTTTCCACATAATCCAGAGAATATTTAGCTTCTACTTCCAGATTTTCCTTGGCCCAGTGGCTCATAATAAGATGCGTGCTTACACCTTCCTTTTTTAATGCCTCCAACAACCTCACTGCGTAAATTGATCCTGTTGCACCCGTAATTCCTACGACTATTTCCATAATTATTACCCCTTAATTTGAATAGGTAAAAACCTTTAGCGCATATCTTGGCTGCAAGTAGCAACCATATCGTTTAATGCTTCCTGCACCAGTTCACCAATCCGCCGGATATCCTCGGGCTTGATATAATCAGTGTGGATTCCACAGGAAACGACAACAGGCGCATTGAGTCTGCTTGCCAGAAAATGAGCTGCCGGGCGTGCAAT